>JAVBWC010000034.1:0-3881 GCA_036677675.1 Clostridiaceae bacterium
ATTATGTGGATCATTTTAGCGGTATGATGGTTGGAAAAGCCATGTACAACTATTATGATATTGGAGATCAAGATGATGATACTATTCAGATTTATACGAACAAAATAGTATCTAACAACAAATCCATTAATAAATACCACCTCATTAAATTTAATACATTTTTTTATGATGAAGTAGTAAGTCTAATTACTGCCTTGGAGTTAATAGAAAAAGTAGGTTCTATAAAAGATATCGATTATATTCGCTATCATGAAGAAAAAGAATCTGGAATAAAATCATATTCCGATGAGATTATCAAAGAGATTATAACGCACCATCCATATAAATACTCAACAATAGCTACTCTTGATGAATTATTAAATAGATATTCAATTAAGAATACTCTCATAAACATCTACAAAGAGAATTATAAAAATGCTCTTCAGAAATAATGAAACAGATTTTTGGAAATGGTGTAGACATTATTTAAGAAATGCGAAGTCTATCATCAACTCATATGATAGTATAGTAAGTACTGATTATCGCATAAATAACATTAAGAAATACAAAGAAGCAAAAGAAATTCTAGAACAATACGAAATATTAAAATGTTCACTTTCTGATGAACAAAATGAATTACTAGAAAAGTCATTAATCAATAATGAGGAACTTAAATACAATTTTAAAACATTTAATAACTTAGATGAAATCATGAACAATTGGAGTCGAATCTGTTTTCCAAAACATAAGTTAAAACTTAAATCCATTGATAAAGTAAAAATCGGAAAGTCCATAAAAGAACAAAGACTATATCATGATATGTCATTAAAGTTTGTGGCTGATTTATTAAACATTAGTGAAGCTACTCTGAAAGGTTATGAGATGGGAACTAGGTTAGTTAGACTTGATGTGGTATATGGTTTATCTCAGATTTATAATATGACGATTGATGAGTTAATTCTATAAAGAAATATTAGTTACATTAAGAGTAAAAAAATTATATTATTCTATAATAGCAAGTGATAATTGCGTTGGTGCAATTAATAATTGGTGGTATTCAGAGTTCAATATAATATAATAAGTATGGTGATAATATGAATTTAGGAAATAAAATTACAGAATTAAGAAAAGTAAATAAACTTTCACAGGAAGAACTTGCTAATAAGCTTGATGTTTCAAGGCAAAGCATTAGTTTATGGGAAACGAATCAGTCAAGTCCATCTACTGAAAAACTGATAGCATTAGCTAAGTTTTTTAATGTAAAAGTCGATGTTTTAATTAATGATGAAATGATTGATAAAGATAATAGTTTAATTATAAGAACAATCCATTCTGAAATTAGCTATAGGTATTTACTTTTAGAAACCGCCAATTATTTTATTAGACATCTATCTAAAATTATGCCTATTACACTGATTCTTATTTTAATTATAGTGATTGGTGATATATCATTAGAAGAACGCTTATTAATTGTGACTATGTTTTTATTTATAGCAGTTCCTATTATATCAATAGTAATAAATTATTTTGAACACAAAAAAGCTCAAAAAAATTTGAATTTCTCAAAGAAAAATCTTCAAAGGTTTATTTTTAAAGATGAGGAATTGGTGATTTATTTTGAAGACGGGGTGTCAACGACTGAATCTAAAGTGAAATATCAAGCATTTAAAAAAGCGAAAATATCAAATCATTATTTATATCTAGAACATCCGTCAATGAAAAGAAAATTTTTTCAAATGGACTTAAATGATTTTATAAATGGTGATAAAGGTTCCTTACTTGATTTTTTAAGAAATAAAAATATTAATGTTGAAAAAGTAAAATCTAGAAAAATTGCTGAAACACAAAATGCAAACAAAAAGAATTTATTTTTACAAAAATCATTATTTTATAGTCTAATAGGATCAATTATATTAACAATTGCAATATTTATTTCAATGTCATTAATTCTTGATAATGCATCTAATGAATTGAATAGTTATTATTCAACGCGTGACTCGATGAACGATATCCCAATATTTTCAGTTTTGATTATCCCTCTCGTGGTAGCATTCTTCTATGTGATGTATTTAAGTAAGAAAAACTACAAATCAAAACTAATTATAGTTTCTTACATTATTGTTCCAATAGCTACTCTAGGAATCTTAGCTATGACACTTGTGATTCCAGGAACGTTTAATGAAAGATATTCTAAAGACTATGAAATTGCTAAAAACATTTTCAATATTACTAGCATTTATATTCCAGAGGATGGTTTATCAGTTTCTGAAAAAACTTTTAAATTCACTGAGGATAATAAGACAATAATACCATTTACAGAAAAGCATAAAGTTTTACTTACTAATAATATAAATACGTTTGAAGATTCATTAATAAATAATGTGCATTGGGTAACAAGCAAAACAATACTTATGAAAGCTAAACTTAACATGTTTATTGATCAAGAAGCCGATTATTACTTAATTTATAATGAAACAGCAAACAATTACAATGAGGGAGAGCTAGAAAACGGAATAAACAAACTATATGTTTTCTATTATTATTTTGGTACAAATGAAATAATAATATATGAATTTTATTTAGATAATAATGGATATAATTAGACTGTTTAACAGCGCGATAATTTAGGGGTGCTAAAAATTTTGATAGGGTGCTAATTTGTATCAAAATAGGTAGCATCACACACTCCATATTTTGTAATTGCTATTTTAGCAATTGTTTAGCAGGTGTGAGTGGTGGAATGAGTTTAACATTATTCTTATTATATATGAACATTTAGGAGGAAAAAATGGATATTAGATCAAAGATCACTCAAGAAAGATTGCTAGAAATTGAGATACAAAAAGTCATCTATTGGTATAAAAAAAGAAAACTTTTTTTGGATATCTCGTTATATCTGATTATGTTTGGTAGTGGGGTAATCATATTCGCAAACGTTCTTCAGAGTGTATACAGTAAAATAATTGGATTATCACTAATTTTTCTTTTAGGGGTTATTCTTAAAGTAACACTTCCAAAACCACTTATTATACTACGTAAATATAAGGTGAATAATTACTTTAAAAGATCCAACACCTCAATAGAAAAAATATACAAAATTGATATAAAAAGTATTTCTATTGAATCAATACACTTTGGCAAAACGCATAATAAAACTATACATATTTCAAGGATTAAACATATTATGTACGATGATGATTTGAGAGGTCTATTCATATCAGTGACTGCTACTGCAAACAATATCATTTTTATTGATTTAAAGAATTTGGATGATTTAGCTAAAGAGAATGTTATAAAGATGTTAATCGATTCACTGGCTAACAAGAAAGCCATCTTAGAACTTAAAAACTCTATAGAGAAAAGAAGTAAGTAATAAAATCTGGACTTTTTAGGATAAGCATAACAGATTTTTAAATTAATCCCTTCGTTAAGCCATAATTTAGGGGTGCTAAAAATCTACACGATTTGGGCTTAGGGTGCTAAATTTCTACACGATATAGAGCAAGGGTGCTAAAATTTTTACACGATTACAAGGCAGGGGTGCTAAAATTGTATTAAACCTCTATACCTTAGACATCTGACTAGAATAGGTCTGATTCAATAATCAGACCTTTTTTTGTTTACTAGGAAAGTTCGTCTTTTATTGTTCGCTTTCCGAATGTTCTTTCAATCAGTTTTATATAAGTCTACTATAAACTTGGTATGAAATACGCGTATTGTGAAAATTGTATATAATTAAATAGTGTCATAAAATGTATAAATAAAGGTGCTTTTATGGTATAATTTAAGTAGGAAAGGAGGAATCGTTTTATGCCTTATAAAGCCCTGAAAACAAGACTCTATCTTAATCCAAATCAACATCAGTTTCTATTATCATTAATGCGTGCTTCAAGAAGTCTTTA
>JAVBWC010000035.1:0-3027 GCA_036677675.1 Clostridiaceae bacterium
TCTGCAATTTCAGATGCTCATTCTGTAAGTAATTAAGTACAAAGTGTTGTCTATATTCTGTAGATGTGTATTTATCGGTGAAGGATACAATTCTTTTTGGTACAAGTAGAATTGGGAATCCCTCGATTACAAGTCTTTGAGTAAATTGATTATCCCAACTTTTTGTGTGTGGGTCCCAAAACATTCCTGATGGAACATTTTCCACCAGTGGTATGCCATGTAAATCACACTGCTCTTTAGTATATTCAATCAGATGTTTTTTGATTATATTAGCAGTCATATCGGATACTTTATCTTTATCAATATTGGGAACAAAGATTCTAAAATCTTCGATATCCTCCATGATACCTGAATGTATTGCACGGCTTTGTAGAAGTTCCTTGAAAATTGCAGCAGTATCTTCTGGTCCCATTCCGTGACCACGAGGTTTTCCACGAGACATTCCTAAACAAACATCATTAGTTTCACCCAAATGAGAAAACTGCTCTTCAGCTTGCTGCATTCGCTTACCCCTTAAAAGTGCAAGTAAAAACTCAAAATATGAGCGCAGCGTACTATGAGCATCAATAGCAAACGGGAAATCACATTTAGAAATATAGTAAGGATCCAAAAATAATGGTGTGTCAACACTTGGGTCAATATCAACGAAGTCAAGTTCATACTGAGTTTTCTCTAGATTAAACATCTTGCTAATTTTCATCGATTCACCTTCCTTGATCTGCTTGCACCAACTTTCTATACTAATACACTAACAATTAAATCAGATAATCATACCGGCGATTAGGGATTAATGGAATTACTTATCGTTTCAATGAGTAGAACATTTATTGTGTCATCGTTGTAGCTATATTTGATAAATATTTTATTTGGAACATCAGCTATTCCAATTTCAGAAGCGGATTTGATTTTATCAATATCTCGATAAATATCCCTAATTATTGTTTCTTCGACAACATCCTGAATATCACTAGATTTTATGGAATCCACTGCCTTCGCCGAATAAAGAAACTGATATTCTTCATTTGAAACTTTACCAATATTACGTTCTTGCGCCTCATTACTGGTTGGGGATATTATTGGAACACTTACTAAAATTAGGATTAGAAACAAGCAAACCAGCGAATTCCTAATGCATTCATATGAAGTAAATACATTGTTATTACGCATAGTGTTTTGATGCTTGTTTAGCTTAATACAGTCATTGTATTCCTGACTTAATGCTTGATCGCCAGTTGCAAAGGATTCTAAGTTCACAAAAAACATTTTGTTATCCGTTATTAAAACCCTGATAGCTAATAATCCCGCTGCAATCATGTATATTACAGCAGCTGAAAGAAATCCGAATGCAATCCACTTAATTGTAGGTATTGGGAACTTGCCATAAATAGTATTGATAACACCCGATGCACCCATTATCAGTGTAATTGCAATTGTTACTCCTACGACATTGGTTTTTGCTTTATCTTCAAGTTTATCTTTAATTTTAAAGGTATCATGGTACATCTCTCTATAAACTTCTATATCGACTTCATCTACAACGCTTTCTGTAGTGTCTTCATCTGGTGAATTTTGCCTTTTAATAAGATTATCAATTCTTTTTCGAACTTTGCCATTAGCTATATAATTAGCGTACAGTGGAAAAATAATCTCAATAAGCTTATTCATTTAGCTCACCCCCTGCAAGGCAGTCAACAATAGCTTTTTCTATTGGGAGATTTGTTGATGAAACTAACCATCCCCACTCACCAGTAGGATTGACTTCAATGAAATAATATTTCCCCTCAACTAAAGCAAGATCTATACCGCCAAATACTAAATTTAGATTGTCCATTAAATTTAAAATTTTTTGCTCGACTTCTTTTGGCAAATCCATTGGTACATAGTTTAGCTCTTCCGAGGTCGTTTGCCGCCAATCTCCCTCAATTTGAAGGCCGTTCTTCAGAATGCTAACCGCAAATATTCTATCGCCAATAACAGTCACCCGAATATCCGTTTTCTTTTCCAAACACTCTTGAATAATAACCGGTGCATATTGTATTTCTGAATTAACCAATTCATGACCATTAATAATATTTGTGTAAGTAAACATTTCACTGCCATTTTCATAGAATAAAGCAGTATCAAGAGATTTCACAATATAACTTTTTTCAAGTTTAATGCCCAGAGGTATTGCGTTTCCAGCATATGTAATAGGTACGTCTAAACCATGTTCATTTGCTAGCTTTAATTGATACAATTTATTTTCTGCTTGGTATATTGAAACAGGATGGTTAAGCCATCTTGCTTTGTCAAAAATAATTAGATTTCGTATGAAAGCACTCCATTGGCTTCTATATAATTGTTCCTCGAGTGTATATGATTTACCAGTTCTTAAAAAAACGGGTGCTCGAAAGTATATTGATTGCAGATGCTCTTGAGTGATTTCGTACATTTGACCATTGATTAAAATCTCAAGTTTATTCTCCGCTAAGACGTATCTGACCTCGTACTTGTCAAACCTATCTCGATTAATTCGTAAATAGCTATGACCTCGTCGTTCAAGTTCATAACAAATTATATCTGAAGAATAATCAAATGTACTGGATACAACAAGGCACTTTACGCTATTCACCTTTTTGGTCCTCTCCAGTTTCGCGATCACACTTTTTACTCTGAGGAATAGGGCGGTCTTTCATTTGCATCATAACTTCATTTGTTTTTGTGTTAACCCAATACCCTCGTTCTTCATTAAAAGCATATTCTGGCGGGACCTGGATTTCTAAAGGCTCTGTATAACGGAATGCTTTCTCTAATAAAATGTGTTCTCTCATAATTTTTCCTCCTCAATTTTTACAGTTTTTAGTTGCTAACGAATTGATAATGAATAGTAAATTTGATAATATTATATCATTTTGAACTATTAAACCATATAAAAACAACCGGCTTGACCCGGTTCCGTAAAATGCACACCCTTTTGAACTTTGCATACCTCTATGCACAGCACCTTTTAGGTTCATTAAATTGTATCAATTTCTGAATGATTCTCTC
>JAVBWC010000036.1:0-33763 GCA_036677675.1 Clostridiaceae bacterium
TATCAACAAAGATGCAGAAGCTCCAATCATGAAAGTTGCAGATCTAGGATTAGTTGGAGATTTAAACAAAGTAATCCCAGAATTAATAGCTCAAATAAAAGATATGCAAAACTAATTAAAATTTAACTTGAGTTTTACTCCCACGTATGCGTGGGAGTAACTATAAAAAGCTAAAGGAACAATTGACCAAAATATGGCAGTTGATTATCTTTAGCTTTTTACATTTTTTAATAGCAATAATTAAAAAAGTGACTGGTTCAGAATAGTTGAAAAATTATTTCTGAGACCAGTCTCTTCTCTTAATATAGAGTTTTATAACAATATAACTTATTTTTTTATAAAACTTTTAACTTGTTCATCCCAAGTCTTCACATATTTACCTGTAGCCCAGTGAGACATTACCACTGTTTCATCATCTTTTAAAGGAATTGTTCTTAATGGTTTTTTACTTAGTTCTTCATTTATAATATCATATATAAGAATTTTAGATTTTGTCATTATAATTACAAAATTCTTATTTGGTGGGGAGTATGCATCTATAGCTTCAGGAACTCTTTGTTTTATTATATTCCAAGTTGGATATAAAGAATCATATGTTACAAGTTCTTTTGAAGCTAGTATAGGAATATTAAAGTCACCATAGCTATCTTTATATGCTTCAGAAGAGTAATTCAAACGTCCTTTTAAAATCCATTTTCCATTTTCGCGGGCTAAACCAAAACTATCACAACGAGGAACACTTTCTAATTTTTGCTTTTCTTCATAGTTTAATAAGTTTAAGTAAGTAGCAGCGCCTTGCTTTAATGCTTTAATTCCTTCATCTCCCATTATTTTACCTATGGAGATAGAGGAAGTAGTTTTCATTTCTAAAGTATCTAAGGGTTGGACTTGAAGCAAATCATACTTATATGGGTACTCAGAGCCTTTTTTGTATCCACCTCCACTTAATTCTAAGGAAATATAGTCACTCCCTATGAAAAGAATATCTGCTAAACTATGAAATTGTTCATTCTTTGCTATAATGCTATTTGCTGGTTTTAAATCAATTGCTTTTTCAATAGGATAAGCAATTATATGATCTTTTACATAAGTTTTATTGATTTCTCTGTTAGTCTCTATTTTCCAAAATCCGTTTTGTCTTGGAGCAAGGATAAATGTAAGTTCATTTACCGATACAATAGAATCACCATTAAAATTAATCCATAGAGTTCTATAAACGGGTTCCTTAACAGGGGTTTCTGAAAAGCTGTAGGGAAGTTTATAGGAAACTGTTTTATAGGATTTTAAACCTAATAAAATACCAGAGTTAAACTGTTCTAAAATATCAGAACTAGATAGAGATTTAGTAGTATCTTTTATTGTTTTTGAGAAATTTCCAGTTTTATAATCAGTAGTTTTATTGCTGTGGAGTGCTTTATTTAAGTTTGTGTTTGCAGAGGTAAGTTGAGAATTTTTTGTCATATAAAAAAACACACCATTTGAGTAAGTCATAATTTTGTCTTCCTCTAGTATAATAAAGGAAGCAAAAAAGTTTTCATTGCTAGAAATTGTTACAATCTGAACCTTGTCTTTATATATATTTATACTTTCAGGATTAATTGAATAATTTTTAACAAAGTAATTTTGAGTGTCTACAGTTTTTATTTTATACTTTGGTAATTCACAAGAGTCTTTATATAAAACCACTGAATCCTTGCTAAAGGATACAAGTTTACCCATTTTATCTTTTATTTCTTTATCATCCATTGCATTAGAAGTACCAGTGTAGTATTTATCTGTTACCCAAACACCATAAAGAGGCATGCTATGGTTTTTAGGAGGTAAAATTTTAGTTGCATTTGAGATATCCTTTTTGCTACATCCAACTAAATTTAAGGTTAAAAGGAATATACACATTAGTAAAATACATTTAATTTGCTTCATGTTAAGGAACCTCCCTTACAAGTTAAAGGAAGAGTGATTTGTATTTCTGTTCCCTTGCCTTCTTCACTTAAAATTTTTAGTGTTCCTTTATGGAGAGAAATTATTTCCTTACATATAGAAAGGCCTATACCGTTTTTAGATTTACTATTTTTGCCTTTATAAAACTTTTCAGTAACTTTAGGCAAATCTTCCTTTGAGATACCGCAGCCAGTATCTTTTATACTTATAAATAGGTTATTATCTAACTTACTTGTAGTAATTGTTATTTCTCCACCACTAGGAGTAAATTTAAAAGCATTATCCAAAATATTCATAAATACTTGTTTAATTCTATTTATATCTACAAATACTTCAGGCAGTTTATCCTTATTAATAAATGAAAGCTTAACATTTTCTCTTTGCGATCTTGGGGTTGCTTGTTTAACTCTATATATTAGAAACTCTTCGAAATCAATCCAATCTTTTTGTAGAGTAATTTTCCCGGAAATCAATTTTGAAAAATCAAGAAGTTCTTCAACTAATAAAGTTAGCCTGTCGCATTCCTGTTCAATAATTTTAAGACCGTCTTGAAATTCAGATTTGTTTTCAAGGTCACATAAACTTAATGCCACTGCCCACCCTTTAATAGATGTTAAAGGAGTTCTTAGTTCATGGGAAACAGAAGCTATAAATTCATTTTTTAGTCTTTCATTTTTTTGGATTTCTTCAGCCATATAATTCAACGTATCTGTTAGTTTGCCTAGTTCATCATCAGAATTTTTTTGTATCTTTTCATTAAATTTACCAGATGCCATTTCTTCCGCTCCAGCTGTTATTACTTTTATTGGTTGGGTTATTCTATTGGATATAAAAATACTTATTATACTGGATAATATTATTACTGTAGCACCTATGAGAAGCATAAATAATGAAATTTCTAATATACTTTCATCAACCTTTTCTAAAGAAGTAATAAATCTAATTACCCCTTGAACTTTATCTTGATTTTTTAATGGATAGGCTATGGACATTATTGTTTCTCTACTATTTGGATAATCGTAAATATAAGAGCCTAAATTCCCAGATAAGGCAGATTGAAAATCTTTTGAGTTTATAGGTTCAGACTTATAATATCCTATGGAATCCATTAAAATATTTCCTGAAAGATCTAAAATTTGAACTTCAGCAGGAGTGTTTTTCCAAAAAATATCCACATCATCTGCTATATTTTCTTGAAGATCAGTTGAAGAAAGATATGTGTTATAAAAATCAGCAGATAATTTTATTTGATTTGATAGAAGTTCCCGAGCGTTATCATAAAAATATTTTTTTACTGAAGATATTAAAAAGACTTCACAAATAGCAACAGTTAATATTATTACGATAAAGTAGCTTCTAGTTAACCTTGTTTTTATTGACTTCAACTCAATTCTCCTTCCACCTATATCCCATTCCCCAAACTGTTTCCAAGTAATTTGGGGAGGAAGCATCATCTTCAAGTTTATTTCTAAGCCTACGAACATTTACATCTACTATTTTAGGGTCTCCTACAAAATTATATCCCCATGCTAAATCTAAAAGTTTATTTCTACTTAAAGCTTTATTTGAATTTTGCATAAATATTTTTAAAAGTAAGAATTCCTTAGGGGTTAAACTTAACTCCATTTCATTTTTATAAGCTATTTTACAGCTCATATCTATTTTAAAAGGACCAGATGTCACAATATCTGAATTCTCTTCATCAGAGGGCTTAAGACGTCTTAGTAAAGAATGTATTCTTGCAGAAAGCTCTAGAGGATTAAAAGGTTTAACCATATAATCATCAGCGCCATATTCAAGTCCTTTAATTTTATCCATATCTTGACTGCGAGCGGTTAACATTATTATTCCTATATCAGGATACTCTTTTCTTATTATTTCACAGACTTTAAAACCATTAATGCCAGGCAGCATTAAATCTAAAAGTATAACGCTAGGAGTTTCTATATTTACTTTATCCAAGCCTTCTTCACCACTAGAAGCTTGAATAACCTGGAAGCCCTGTTTACTTAAAACTAATTTTACAAATTTTCGTATAGGTTCTTCATCTTCTATAATTAAAACTTTATTATTCATATCATCACCTCAAGACTATTGTCCTAGAATTAAACTATATATTGGTTAAAAAATAATGACAATTTTTTCATTTTTATTCTAGATAAAATTATTTGTTAACCCCCATATTATAGTAATTAATTTAACTTGCATTTAATGTATATTATAATACATAGGTGTGTAATTTTGAAATTTTAAATTCCATTGGTAGCTGATTACCAAAATATTAATTGTAATATGGAAAACAAAACAATATAATAGAATAAAATAGGGTTTTAATGGATATAATTCCATTTATGGATGTAGTTTTATTGAAAAAGAAAGAGGTGTTAAATGTGGAGGGGAATAATTTAAGAGTTTTAAAGGAGTTTAAAAAAATTAGAACACCAAAGATTAAAAAAGAAACTGTAGGTATAGTATTAGATAAATTCATAGAAGGTTATACAACTTATGGACAGATGGGAACATCTGCTTATTGTTTGCATAAACAAATTAAATATTTATCATATATGCTTGAAACCGAAAAGGAAATGCATATTAAAAACAATGAATCCATAGATAAAATAAGCAATATACTACATGAAGAGCTAAAAAGAGAAAATATTACTGAAGAAGAAAGAAAAGATATTTACAGATTATTAAGCCAGGTAAGTTCTATTCACAAAGAAAGTCAGCTTCAAAAGGCAAAGCATATAACTTCAAGGCTAATAGCCGCTATGGGAATTGCAGGCTCAGTTGCTATTTCTTTAGGAACTGTATTGATTCATGAGAAGTATAAAACACAGAGAGAAAGAGAAAAGTGGAATAATTATTAATAATTTGGACAATAATATTGACATATTAAGTTAAATAGAATAATATTTTAAATAGAATTTAATGAGAATGCATTGAAGAGAAGAGTAGTAAATGGAAATATCTAAAGAGAGCTAGGGTAGGTGAAAGCTAGCGGTGTGGAAGTTTATGAATATGGCCTTGGAGCAGACTGTCTGAATTGTTTAGGACAGTACGGAAGCAGCCGTTATACTGCAGGGTGATAAAATTAACTTTGGTTAAGGAGTCACTTATTGAGGTTTTTGTTGTGAAACAAAGACGAATTAGAGTGGTAACGCGTAAACTTACGCCTCTAAGCAGTATAATCTGCTTAGAGGCTTTTTATATTTATTTGAGGAGGAATTTTAATGAATAAAGGAAGCTATTACATAACAACCCCTATCTACTATCCATCTGCTAAATTACATATAGGAAATACATATACTACAGTAGCAGCAGATGCTATAGCAAGATTTAAAAAACTTACAGGATATGATACCTTTTTCTTAACAGGAACAGATGAACACGGTCAAAAAATTCAAAGACTTGCAGAAGCAAAGGGAGTTACTTCAAAGGAATATGTTGATGAGATTGTTGCAGGAATAAAAGACTTATGGAAAACAATGAATATAAGCTATGATAAATTTATAAGAACTACTGATGATTATCACATTAAAACTGTTCAAAAGATATTTAAAAAATTATATGATCAAGGAGATATTTACAAAAGTGAATATGAAGGCTTATATTGTACACCTTGTGAATCCTTTTGGACAGAAACTCAACTTGTAGATGGAAAATGTCCTGACTGTGGTAGACCAGTTGAAAAGACTAAAGAAGAAGCTTATTTCTTCAAAATGTCTAAATACGCTGACAAGCTTATAGAATATATTGAAACTCATCCAGAATTTATACAACCAGAATCAAGAAAAAATGAAATGCTTAATAACTTTTTAAGACCAGGGCTTCAAGATTTATGTATATCAAGAACATCTTTTGATTGGGGAATACCTGTAACTTTTGATGAAAAACACGTTATATACGTATGGATAGATGCTCTTTCAAACTACATAACTGCTTTAGGATATGATCAAGAAAATGATGAATTATATAGCAAATACTGGCCTGCAAATGTACACCTTGTAGGAAAGGATATATTAAGATTCCATACAATCTACTGGCCAATAATGCTGATGGCTTTAGACATACCACTTCCAAAGCAAGTATTTGGTCATGGATGGCTTTTAGTTGATGGTGGGAAAATGTCAAAATCAAAGGGTAATGTAGTAGACCCAGCAGTTTTAGTTGAACACTTTGGCACAGATGCAGTTAGATATTATCTTTTACATGAGATACCATTTGGTCAAGATGGAATATACACAAGTGAAATTTTCATAAAGAAAACAAATTCAGATCTTGCAAATGATCTTGGAAATCTAGTAAACAGAACAATTGCAATGATTAATAAATATTTTGATGGAACAATTCAAGCGCCTACTGAAAAAGAAGATATAGATGAAGATTTAATAAGAATAGCTCTTGAAGCTCCATCTAAAGTAGAAAAGAGAATGAATGATCTTAAATTACCTGAAGCGTTAGATGAAATATGGACACTAGTAAGACGAAGCAACAAATACATAGATGAAACAATGCCTTGGGTATTAGCTAAGGATGAAGCTAAAAAGGAGAGACTTGGAACTGTTTTATATAATCTAGTTGAAAGTTTGAGAATAGTTTCAGTAATGGTTTCAGCATTTTTACCGGAAACAAGTGAAAAGATAAATAAGCAATTAAATGTAGAACTTACATCATGGGATAGTATAGCTTCCTTCGATGGTACAAAAGCTGGAACAAAGGTTGGGGAAGGAGAAGCTATATTCCCGAGAATAGATGTTGAAAAGAAATTAGAGGAGCTTGCAAAATTACAGGAAGAACAAGCAAAAGCTGCACAAGGACCATCAATGGAACCAATAAAACCTGAGATTACTATAGAAGATTTTGATAAAGTTGATTTAAGAGTAGCAAAGGTAATAGAATGTGAGCCAGTGAAGAAGGCCAAGAAGCTTCTTAAATTAAAAGTAGATTTAGGTGGAGAGGTAAGACAGGTAGTATCAGGTATAGCTAAATATTACAAACCAGAAGAAATGGTTGGAAAATATATAGTTTTAGTAGCTAACTTAAAACCAGTAAAATTAATGGGAGAGCTATCACAAGGAATGATACTTGCAGCATCAGATGATAAAGATAATCTTATAGTAGTAAATCCAGGTGAACTTCCAACTGGAAGCAGAGTTAAGTAAAATAAGAGAAAAAAATAAAGAGAAGAATAAAAATAAGCTGAAATAAGCAAAAACGAACTGTAATGAGCACAATTTACTTGCAGTTCGTTTTAGTAATTTTTAATAGAAAGGAAGAAGAACATGTTGTACACAAAATTTTTATTTGCAGCTGCAACTGGTGCAGTTATAGGTTACATAACTAACTGGTTAGCTATAAAGATGCTGTTTCGACCTCATACAGAAAAAAGAATTTTCGGTGTGAAAATACCATTTACTCCAGGACTTATTGCAAAAGAGAAGGATAGAATTGCAAAAAGTGTAGGTGATGCAATAGGTACACATCTTTTAACTAGTGAAACTATGGTAGAAGCACTTAAAACTAATGGAATGGATGAGAAATTTAAGAAATGGGTTGAAGAAAAGGTTATAGAAATTGAGAAAAGTAGAGTTTCTATAGGTCAGCAGATAAAGGATATAATTGGGGATAAATATGAAAGCTTTATTCAGTACATAAAAGGAAAAACAACTGAAATAGTACTAATTAGTATTAGGAAAGAAAAATTTAAAAAAGAAGCAGAAAATATCATATTAGATAGTATAAAAAAGGAGCTATCAAAGAATCCTAGTGGTATTTTAGAAAGTGAACTTTATAGAAAAATAAGAGTTGAATTAATTAGAGAAGCTGGTGCATATAAAAATTCACCTGAATTTAATGCAAAAATTCAGCAAATAATAGGAGATAAGATAAAAGAATTAGGTAATTTAGATAAGACTCTAGAAGAAGTTATACCTATTAGTCTTGTAAGTACAATCAAGGTTTATGTATATAGCAAAAACCATGATATTGCTATGTCTATAAAGGGTATGCTTAAAGAAGAAGCTATAAAGGAAAAGCTTAAAAATGCCCTTATGGGGATGGTGGGGTCAAATTTAAATCCAATGATTGCAATGTTTTTAAATCCAGATACCATTTACGATAAGCTTTCTATTGCTGTAGATGAGCAGTTAGACAAGGAAGATACTCAAAAGGAAGTTGCTCTATTTATAAATAATATAATAGATAAACTTCTTAAAAATAAAGTTTCAGAGATTATTTCAGTTGTTTCAGAAGAAGAAAAAGAAAGAAATGCAAAGTTATTAAGTGATACTATAGTTAATAAAGTTATAGGAAATAATCTTATAGAAGAAATTTTTGATTCTTTAGAAAATAAAATAAAGGATAATGAAAGTATATACAATATGCTTTCAGCAATAAACATAGATTCAGAAGATTTAATTAGGAAATTTGCGAGAAGTAAAATTGATGATATAGTTGAGAATAAAGATATTGAAGGGAAGATTATATTTTGGGTCAATTCTTCAATAGATAAAGCATTAACTATTACTTTAGAGCAAATTTCAAGAGGAAATGAAGAGACGGTTTCAAGAGTTGCATCAAATACAGCAGGTACTATATTTGATAGATTTATTGCAAATAAAGCAGGAGAATTCATAGCTGCTTTTGATATTAAGAAGATAGTAGAAGATAGAATAAATTCTTTTGATGTTGCTTTTGCAGAAGAAATCATATTGGAAATTGCAAGTAAGGAGTTAAGTGCTATAACGTGGCTTGGAGCTTTACTTGGATGTATAATGGGATTTGTGTCCACATTACTTGCGACAGTATAATATCAGTAACCAGTAACCAGTAACCAGTAACCAGGTGCTAGGTGCTAGGTGCTAGCGGATAAAAAACTATTAATTATTTATGGGGTATGGTTATTAATATACCAGTATCTCTGATTTGAATAGGAGGAAATGGAAATGATTTTTGATTCACATGCTCATTATGATGATAGACGTTTTAATAAAGATAGAGAACAGGTTATAAAAGAATTAAAAGAAAATAATATAGTAGGTGTTTTAAATTGTGGTGCGTCCCTTAGAGGAGCAAGAGCTTCCGCAAAACTTGCAGAGAAATATGATATATTTTATGCAGCAGTAGGAATACATCCGGGAAATGCCTATGAGCTTACAGAGGAAGCAGTAAAAGAAATTAAAGATATGGCAAAAAAGGATAAAGTAAGAGCTATAGGAGAAATTGGTTTAGATTACTACTGGGAGGAAAATGCACCAAAAGAAGTACAGAAAACAGTTTTTAGAAGACAAATGGATATGGCAAAGGAACTAAACATGCCAGTTGTAATTCATGATAGAGAAGCTCATGGAGATACTCTAGAAATCATGAAAGAATTTCCAGAAGTGAAGGGAGTTGTTCACTGCTTTTCGGGTAGTGTTGAATTTGCTCGTGAGTGCTTAAAATTAGGCTATTATATAGGTATTACTGGGGTTATAACCTTTAAAAATGCTAAAAAATTAAGAGAAGTGGTTGAGGAAGTTCCTTTGGATAGGCTTTTAGTAGAAACAGATTGTCCTTATATGGCTCCAACTCCTTATAGAGGAGAAAGAAACAGATCAGAGTATATAGAATATATAATAGAGCAAATAGCAGAAATAAAAGGAGTTTCTGTGGAAGAAGTGCAAAATATAACTATAGAAAATATTAAAAACTTGCTAAAAATATCTTAATAGTGTAAAATATACATAAACGAATTAACATAAAAAGGAAAAAGCGTATTCTGTAGTATGTTTTTCCAAAATAGACACTATAATAGTTTATTTTGGAAACAATATAACATAAATGTAACAAAATGAAAGTAAAATATTATGTGTAATTATTTAAATTTTAGATATAATTATACATATAATGCATTTTGTTTACACAGAATAAAGGCAAAAGGCGCTTAATTTGACGAAATATGAAATACACGATATAATAGTTAAGTCACTTTTGTCAAGGGGGTTTAAATTATGTTTAACAAATTTTATGGCGACATAAGGACCTACTTCTCAAATGGACCTAAAGTGTTTTTCATAGCTATGTTAATTTTCATGTGTACAGTAATAGGTGTATTCGGCATGGAAAAGAGCGTAAATATTGTAATTGACGGAAAAGAAACCAGCATAATGACATATAAAAGTAACGTAAAGGACATATTAGAAAAGAATAATATTGCACTGGGTCCCAAGGATATTGTAGAACCAGACTTAAACAGCAAGATAAAATCAGGAGATACAATAAGAATAGAAAAAGCTATAAATATCCAATTACAAGTAGATGGTAAAACTAAAACTGTCGCTACTACAGCAGATAATGTTGAAGAAGTACTAAAAGAAGAGAAAGTAGCATTAGGAGCTGAAGATAAAGTTTCGCCATCAAGAGAAGAAGTAACTAAGAAGGATTTAAAGATAGTAGTTACTAGGGTAAAATCAAAGACAGAAAAAAAGGTAGAATCTATTGCATTTACTACTGAAGTAAAAAAAGACAGCGATCTGAAGGAAGGTACCAAAAAAGTTGTACAAGAAGGTACAGCTGGGGAAAAAGAAATAGAATATAAAGTTGTTTATGAAAATGGAAAAGAAGTATCTAGACAACTAGTATCAGAAAGAGTAACAAAAAAGCCTGCAAATAAGGTTGTTGCTATGGGAACCTTAAAAACTGCAAAGCTTTCACGTGGTAATTTAACTTATTCTTCAAAAATAAGAATGAGAGCTACTGCGTACACTTCAAGCTTTAGAGATACAGGTAAGAGACCTGGAGATAGAGGTTTTGGAGTTACTGCATCTGGAACACAAACTAAAAGAAATCCCGAGGGGTACAGTACTGTAGCTGTTGACCCAAGAATTATTCCACTTGGAACTAAACTGTATATTGAAGGGTATGGCTTTGCTATAGCTGAAGATACAGGGGGAGCTATTAAGGGTAATAAAATAGATTTATATTTTAATTCCGATAGTCAGGTTTATAAATTTGGAGTTAGATACGTAGACGTATATGTTTTAAAATAGAGCGCTTAGCGCTCTTTTTTTATGAAAAAACAAATTGAATAAAAATTTCTTTGGTTTATAATAGAAAAGGGAACAATAAATAAACAGTATTAGTAATGATTATTGCTAATTATAAAAATTTGGAGGCTTTTATTGAAATGATGATAAAGGAAGTTATTGTTGTAGAGGGACGAGATGATATAACAGCAGTTAAAAGAGCAGTAGATGCTGAAATAATTGCTGTTGGAGGATTTGGTATAAATAAACAAGTAATAGATAGAATAAAAGAAGCTCAGAAAAGACAAGGTGTAATTGTTTTTACAGATCCTGATTTTGCAGGTGAAAAGATAAGAAGAATAATATCAAAGAGAGTAAGTGGTGTAAAACATGCATATATAACAAAGCAGGAAGGACTTCGTGATGATGACATAGGAGTTGAAAATGCTTCTCCAGAAACTATAATAAGAGCATTAAAAAATGCTAAGTGTGAAGTTAAAGAGAAAAGAGATTTTTTTAATTCACAAGATTTATATTACTTTAATTTGACAGGTAATAATGAGGCTAAGAAAAGAAGGGAAGCACTTGGTAGAGAATTAGGAATAGGTTACTGCAATTCTGCACAATTTATAACTAGATTAAATAATTACGGTATAACTAGAGAAGAATTTGTAGCTGCTCTTAATAAAATAAGTGAGGAGATATAAAATGGAAAAATTAAATACTAAAGAAGTAGTTAAAAAATATAACTTTAAGTTTACTAAAAGTTTAGGACAGAACTTTTTAATAGATGATAAAGTGCTAGATGATATAGTAGAAGGTGCCGATGTTTCAAAAGAGGACTTCGTAATAGAGATAGGACCAGGAGTTGGAACTCTTACAAAAGAGCTATTAGCAAAAGCTAAAAAAGTTTGTGCTGTTGAGTTAGATTCAGAGCTTATACCTATACTTCAAGAAGAACTTCAAGGGTATGATAATTTTGAACTTATACATAAGGATGCGTTAAAAGTTGATTTTAATGAAATAATAGGAGAAGAAGAAAGTGTTAAAGTAGTAGCAAACTTGCCCTATTATGTTACTACTCCTATAATAGCTAGAATGTTAAATGAGGATTATAAATTTAAATCTTTAACAATAATGATCCAAAAGGAAGTAGCAGAGAGAATAGATGCAGAACCTAATTGTAAAGAATTTGGTTCAATTTCTGTACTTGTGCAATATTATTGCGATACTAAAATTATAAGAACAGTTCCTCCATCATCATTTGTGCCTCAGCCTAAGGTTGATTCTATAGTTATAAGATTAGATAAATTAGATAAACCTAGAGTTCAGGTTAAGGATAAAGAATTATTTTTTAAGATAGTAAGGCAATCTTTTAACATGAGAAGAAAGACTTTAAGAAATGCAATAAAAAGTATGAAGATAATTGATGGAGAAGAAATGGAAAAGGTTTTTGAAAATGCAAATATAGATCCTAAAAGAAGAGGAGAAACTTTATCACTTCAAGAATTTGCAAATTTAGCAGATGCAGTATATGATATGACAGTTAACAATTAACAATTAACAATTAACAATTAACAATTGTTAATTGAAAGATTTACTTATCATAATTATATGTTGTGAGAACTTTAAATTATATATTTGAGATAATCTTTAATCACTAATCCTCAGTGGCCAATAAGAAAAAATATTTTTGTTGGTTACTGAGGATTAGCTATTTTAGACTAGAGTATAACCCCTAAACTTCAAACTTTTTTTGAAAAAAGTTCATTTTTTAGAAACATAGCATATATTATAATAATGAATAAGATTGTATGGGGGGAGAATAGGTGTCAGCTAAAAAAAATTATAGCAGGTACTTTATCATATTGCAGGAAGATGAAAAAGGATTCTCAGTAGATGCTAATAAATTTCCTACGGGATATTCTAAAATTGAAAACAAAAATAATAAATGTAAAATATCATATTATGTTCAAAATTTAAATAAATCTAAAGAACCTTATTATATGATTTTAATATGCAGCACGAAGAATGAAAATAATCTAATAAAATTAGGAAAAATGAACATAGACGATTATGGAAGAGCAGAAATTTCATATGAATATGATACAAATAATATAGCTAACAGTGGAATCTCTATGGATAAAATTAAAGGGGCAGCAGTAGTGCATTTTCAAGAAACCAGCATGAGATCTGCTTTAACAGGGTTTATCAGTGGAACTAGGCTAGAAGAATGGAAAAAATATTCTATTATAGAAAGTAAAGAACAGTTAAGAGAGGATAATAATGAGAGTAAGGAACAAATAGATAAGAGCAATGAGAAAATGAATAAAAACTCTAGTTTTAATGATAATAGGGATATAGTTAAAGATAAGGAAGTCAAAGAAAGTATTGAAACAAAAAAAGAAAAAATAGATGATGATAATAAAAATAAGTCAGAAAATAATATGTTTGATGAATATGAAAAGAACATAGAGAGTTATAAGAACATAATCAGTGATATTAGAAGTAATGATGTTCAGGGAAATGAAGCTGTAAATGAAAATATATATGAAAATCAAAGTGATAATATTACTGATGAATTCAATGATGTAGATAATACAAGTAGTGAAAATAGTAGTAATCAAAGCCAATTTACCGAGGAACCTGATGATATAAGTGAGTCAGGAGATTATAGAGTTGAAGATATAAGAAAGAAAGACAAAGAAAAGTATAAAGAAAAGTGCGAATGCAAGAACAAAGATAAATATAAAGATAAATCCGAATGCAAGTGTAAGGACAAATATAAAGATAAAGAGAAGTATGAATGTAACTGTAAGGACAAATATAAAGAAGATAATAAGGATTATCCAGTTGGAGTATTAGGTGAATTCTTTAAGAGTTTGGCTAAAGACCTTGAAGAGGTTAATGATGTGTGTCCAGAAATAGGAAAATGCAAGTGGTATAAAGTTCCTGTAGAGAAGCTGGAGAATATTAATGAAACATCAGATTTTAATAAATATACAGTTTTATATTATCCAATGATTTGCTATTATCCTTATATTAAAAAATATGGGCATTATCTAGTAGGATACAAATGTGATTCAAAAGATAGAATGGGATATTTAGTATATGCAATACCTGGTACTAAAATTATGAATGATCAACCATTTGGAGGGGCAACAGGCTTTACAACTTGGGTTTGTAAAGATCATACTGATGATAAAATGTACAGCGTAGGATACTGGGTAATGTTTTATGATTTTAAGAATTCAAGAATTATGATGCCTGTAATATAGATTATATTAAAACTAACTGCTTAAAAAGTGCAGTTAGTTTTAATATTTTTTGATTTTCACTCATATAGTATATTAGTGGGGGAGTAGATTATAGGGTGTGGAGGAGTTTTATGAAGATTATATTAATAAACAAAAGGAAATTACAAGTTGTTTTGGTCGCTATTATATCAATGGGAATTCTTTTTGGAATTGGACAAATATTTCAGGGACATATAAAGTCAGTAAGTTTTATACAAAATAATATAAGTTCTTTACAGGAGTATGAAGCCTTAGGGGGAAAGTTAACTTATAAGCTTCCATCAGAGTGGTCTGTAAAATCTAAAACTTTTCCTGGTGGTGAAATAATTTATCATAATGATTTTCAATCTGATGATTATGTTATAAATGGGTTTGTTCAGGTTTGGAACATAAAAAATGATTTAAAAGATTTTTTAATTAAAAGCAAGGAAGCATCTGAAAAACAAAATATAATAAAAAATTATAGGATAAGTGATATAAAAGTAAATAAGAGAGATGGATATTTGGTGAAGTATAATATGGTATCTAATGGTATTGATTACACTGCTTATGAGTATTTTATAAAGAATAATAATCAATTTATTAGATTTTCATTCTTTGTGAAAAGCCAAAATTTCAAAGAAAGCTTTACAGCTGTTTTTGATAGTATAGTTAAAACAACAAACATTAAAGAAGAATAGAATAAAAGTGCGACGCATTTTTATTCTAGTTTACAGTTTATAGTGGACAGTTTACAGTCAAGGATATTTTGCTAACGCAAAATTTAAAATGAAGTATAAAACCTAGTATAGCCAAAGGCTACACTAAGTTTTGTTTTTTTATTGTTAGTTTTTCTGTAAGAAAAACTTCCTTCACTGTAAACTGTAAACTGTTATCTGTAAACTAAAGAAAAGTGTAATTGATTTAGTATGTTCTAAGTATTATAATTTTATACATGAGTAAAGAGAAGCTTTTAGCTTCTCTTATTATTTTTAGGAGGGAAGGCTATGAAACCTATTTTGTTTGAAATCTTCGGCATAAAGATATACGGGTATGGAACAATGATAGCTATAGGTATAATTTTTGCTATTATATTATTATCTAAAAGAAGTAAAGTAAGAGGCTATGATCAGGATGCCATATGGAATATGTCTATGCTTACAGTAATTTTGGGGGTTTTGGGTGGTAAGATTTTATATATAATAACTGAATTTGAATATGTTTTAGCTAACCCCTTATCAATTGTTAAAGACTTTGGAAGTGGATTTGTTATTTATGGAGGAATTATAGGTGGTATTTTGGGAATCATTGTATATTGCAAAAGAAAAAAGTGGAATATATTAAGGGTTTTAGATTTAGTGATACCAAGTGTACCCCTAGCTCAAGGGTTTGGAAGAATAGGGTGTTTTTTAGCAGGATGTTGTTATGGAAAAGAAACTAGTCTTCCAATAGGTGTTGTATTTAAAGATTCCTGGTTTGCACCTTCAGGTACAGCACTTCACCCAACACAATTATATTCATCTGCATTTGATTTTGCTTTAGCTATGTTTTTGCTATGGTACGATAAAAAAGAAAGGGAAGATGGAAAGCTTTTTTCTATGTATGTTATAATCTATAGTGTTGGAAGATTTATAGTGGAATTTTTGAGAAATGATCCAAGAGGAAATATAGGAATATTATCTACATCTCAATTTATAGCTATATTTACTTTTATTATAGGAATCATTCTTTATAACATACAAAGGATTAAAATAGCAAAGAAATAATTGAATTTTGCATCTTAGGAGGTAAATGGATGTGTATAAAAAATTAAGAATTTTAGTTGTTATATTAATAATTGCTTTCAGTGGTACTTTAATGGGATGTGGGCAAATAGACAATTTGCAAGTAAAGCTTGGAATGAAAAATAGAGATTTTGAATACATAAAGGAAGGAAAAATTAATAAGGTAACTATACAAAATATCAGAGATAAAGGCTTTACGTTTATAGTTACAGACAAAAATTCAATAAGAGAATTATATAATATTCTATCAGAAGCTAAAGAGGTTGATAATAAAATATCTTTAGAACCAGATTATACTCTAGAATTTTATGAAGGTATAAATAAGGTTCACAAATTTAATTACGTTGCTGGATTAGATAAAACAGATGCAGGAAACCTTTATGGTGATAATAAAATGTATATTGTATCTAAAACTCTTGATGATGACATTATAAAAAATTTCTGGGATATAAGAATACCAAAAGAGTTTAAAAATGTTTATTATACTTCTATGATTAAAGCTTTAGAAGATTATAATAAAGATTTAAAAGGTGACGAAAAAATAGGAATTGATATGGAGGATGAGGAAGTAGCTAAATTTGTTATGACTATGGATATAGAAGAATTTAAGGAAAGCCTAAAAAGTAATCAAGAAATAATTAAAAATGATGATAGAAATAAATATGACATTACTATGGATATATCAACGGAAGGTTATAAATCTGACATATATAAATGTATAATTACCTTTTTTAATAAGAAAACTAAAAAGGAAACTAAGTACTACTTTGTAAATAACTACGATTTAGGGGTCTGGAAATTTAATATGAGTAAAGATAAGGAACCAGACAAGTTTTAAAGAGTTTTTGGCATTTGATAAAAACAATTATAGTGATATAATAGTATTAATTAATTTTCATAGTAAGTTTAGGAGGAATAGAAATGAGTAATTGTGATAGCTGTTCAAGTAAAGGAACATGCAATGAACAAAATTGTTCAAAAGTATTTCCCAAGTATGGTAAAATAAAAAACATAATTGGTATTATTAGTGGTAAAGGTGGAGTTGGTAAATCTACAGTAACAGGAATTCTTGCAGCACAGCTTTCAAAGGCTGGGCATAAAGTAGGGGTTTTAGATGCTGATATTACAGGACCTTCTATGCCAAGAGTTTTAGGAATAAGTAAAGAACGATCTCTAGCTATGCAGTTAGAGGATACAGAAGAAGTGAAATTTATGCCTGTTGAAACAGAAAGTGGAATAAAGGTGATGTCCCTTAACTTGTTAACTGAAGAGGAAGAACAGCCAGTTATTTGGAGAGGACCTTTAATTACAGGGGTATTAAACCAAATGTATACTGATACAGTTTGGGATGAATTGGATTATCTTCTTATAGATATGCCTCCAGGAACAGGAGATATAGCCTTAACAATAATGCAAACATTACCATTAACTGGAATGGTTGTAGTTTCAACTCCACAAGATATGGTTTCTATGATTGTTAAAAAGGTTGTAATAATGATAGAAAAAATGAATATGAACCTATTAGGGGTAGTAGAAAACATGTCTTATGTAAAATGTGAAGGGTGTGGAGACAAAATAAGAGTATTTAGCAAAAAGCCAGCAACTGAACATGCTGAATATTTAGGTGCACCACTTCTTGCAGAAATGCCAATAAATTTAGATTTAGTTGAAAGCTTAGAAAATGGAAAAATGGAAAGCTACATAAAAGAGTCTAAAGAATATGAAGAATTGTTTGAGAACTTTCTTGAAGAATTAAATAAAATTACTAAGTAATTTTATTTAGTTTACAGATGACAGTTTACAGTTAACAGTAAAGGAAGTTTTTCTTACAGAAAAACTAACAATAAAAAAACAAAAGCTAGTATAGCCTTGGCTATACTAGCTTTTGTACTTCATTTTAAATTTTGCGTTAGCAAAATATCCTTAACTGTAAACTGCCCACTGTAAACTGTAAACTAGAATAATGTGTTTTTCAGATAAAAAAATCATTCATTTTATCATTAGTTATTTCTTTTGAAGCAGGTAAATCAATGCTAACATTATCGCCTACCTTTGAATTTGGAGGAATATGAGATACACATAAATCCATAGTTGTTCCGTTTTCAAAAACTATAAAAGCATCTGTTTTATTCATATCTAATATTTTTCCTTGCATAGAAGTTCTCCTTTGTAGTTTATTTACTACATATTTTTTACTAGTTAAATATGAATTATTCTAATAAACTATAATTAAATACATAATACTAAGAATTATACGTAGTTTTGAGAGGAATAAATATTTTGTCAGCAAATTTGATTTTAGGCTTTTTAATACTACCATTAACGATTTTAGTTATAAAGGAATATTATAAAATAGAAGAAATAAAAGGGGATATTAAAATTTAATGAATAACTATGAGGTTATATTAAGGCTTGGACTTGCTATTTTTATTGGTGGACTTCTTGGTTACGAAAGACAATTTAAAAATAGGCCAGCAGGACTTAGAACTCATATTCTAGTTTGTGTTGGTGCGGCTATAACATCAATGATACAGCTCCATATTAATACTGATATAATAGCACTTATTATTGAGCATCCAGAACTTTCAAATGCAGTTAAGGCTGATATGGGAAGATTGGGTGCTCAAGTTATATCAGGAATAGGTTTTTTAGGAGTTGGAACAATAATACATGAAAAAGGTGCAGTTAAAGGACTTACTACAGCAGCAAGTATATGGACAGTAGGATGTATAGGACTTGCTATTGGTATGGGATATTACTTTTTAAGTAGCATATCAGCGATAAGTGTTTTTTTTACAGTAGTTTTTTTAAGACGATTTGAAGCTAGTTTTTTTAAAAAAGTAAATATAGTAAAATTAGAAATTGAATATTACAATAGAGAAGATATTAATTTAGAATTAACAAATTACTTTAAATCTAAAAATATAACAGTTAAGGATATACAATTTTTAATAGAAGGAAGAGATGAAAATTATTTATTTACAAAATGTATATATATAATCTTAGTTCCAAGATGTGTGAGAATAAATAAGGTTATTGAAGAGTTAAATGAGTTTGAGGATATAGTAAAAATCAGAAAAGAATAATAAAAATTTAACTATTTATTATTTTAAAATATACCATGAAAGAAAATGGAAAAATAATTATCTTTGTAAAATATTGAAAGAAAAATCATAAGTAAGTATAATGTATGTAATGCTAGTTATATATAATTACAAGATAAATTCAGTCTGTAAAGAATTAACTTCTAACGAAAGTGGTGAAAGTGATGAAGGATAGAAAAGATATTACATGGTTTGATAATAAAATTATGGACATACAGAATAAATTCCCTTATTTTTTAGAAGTTAAGAAAGACCTTAATCCTGGGCTTGAATCATTAAAAATTATTATTATTTACATGATTATAGGTGGAATTTGGATACTGTTATCGGATAAGGTTTTAGGTATTTTTGTTAAGGATACAAATATTTTTAAAGAAGTTCAGTTGTATAAAGGCTGGTTTTATGTTCTTGTAACAGGAGTTATATTTTATTTTATTATAAGTAGAAGAATGATGCTATTTAAAGTTGCAATTGACAAAGTCTTTGAAGGATATGATGAGGTAAGTGCTATTAATCAAGAATTAATGGCAATGGATGAAGAACTAAGCCAGCAGTATGAAGAGCTAGAAACACATAGAAATGAACTTGTGATAAGTAATCAACGTTATGAATTGGCGGTAGAAGGATCAAATGATGGTATCTGGGATTGGGATTTACAGACTGGTGCGTTTTTCTTTTCAATTAAATGTAAAAAAAGCTTAGGATATCATAAGGGAGAAATAGAAGATACCTTGGAAGCATGGAAAGCACTTTGCCATCCAGAAGATTTGCAAAGAGCTGTAGATAAAATAGAAGCATATTTGATTTCTAAAGAAGATGTTTATGAAAGTACCTATAGAATTCGATGCAAAGATGGGCAATATCGTTGGATTCTTAGTCATGGAAAAGGGGTATGGGACAGTCATGGAAATCCAATTCGTCTTGCTGGTTCCCACACCGATATTACTGAACAAATGAACTTACAATATAGATTGCATTCACTGGCATATTATGACTCGCTAACTCAACTTCCAAATCGTACCATGTTAGAAGAAGAATTAAATAAACAAATCAAACAAGCACAAGAAAGAAAGCAAAAAATTGCATTTATATATCTTGATATTGATAATTTGAAGTACATAAATGATACATTGGGACACGCTTCAGGAGATAAGCTTATAATACATATAGCTAATATATTGTCATATCAAATTAAATCTCCAAATCTAATAGCTAGACTAAATGGAGATGAGTTTGCCATTGTACTTGTAAATGTACAAAATGTAAACGATATTATATTAGAAATTAATCGTATTTTTGAATATTTAAGAAGACCCTGGATTTTAGATAAGCAAGAATTTTATATATCTGCAAGTATGGGAGTTGCCATGTACCCTGAACATGGTACAGATTTAACTACCCTTAGGCAAAATGCAGATACGGCAATGTTTCATATCAAAGAAAATGGAAAAGATGGATTTAGTATTTTTACTTCTGATATGCGGGAAAAAACTTGGAACTATATTCAAATGAGCAATCAATTAAGAGCTGCCATACAGAACGAGGAGTTTTTGTTGTATTATCAGCCACAGATTGATTTGAATACCAGTAGTATTATAGGTGTAGAAGCCCTTATACGTTGGATACATCCAGAAAAAGGATTCATCCCACCAATGGAATTTATTCCTTTTGCTGAGGAAACAGGATATATTGGTAAGATTGGAGAATGGGTATTTAAAACAGCCTGTAAACAGAAAAGAAAATGGGAGGATCAGGGATATTGTCATATAAAAATGTCTGTTAATTTATCAAGTAAAGCATTAGGTCAGGAAGATTTAGTGCCAAGTATTAAACATATATTGGAAAAATGCAACTTGAATTGTTGTGATATTGAATTAGAAATCACTGAAACCGCTGCAATGGATGATTTAGAAAAGGCCATTGAAGTGTTGAAACAATTAAAGCAATTAGGTATAACTATTGCTTTGGATGATTTTGGTACTGGGTATTCCTCCTTGACATACTTACATAAACTTCCTATTGATATATTAAAAGTGGATAGAGAATTTATTAAAAATATTATAAATGAAGATGAAGAAGCTTATATTTTTAAATCAATTGTTGAATTAGCCCATAATTTAAACCTTAAGGTTATAGCAGAAGGAGTAGAGACAAAAGAACAATTAGCATTTTTGATAAGAAATGGTTGTGATATTGGGCAAGGATATTACTTCAGTAAGCCTATACCAGCATCTGAAATAAAGATGATATTAGAAAATGAAAAAAAGTAAAAAAAGATTTAAACATAGTTAAGCTCTATGTTTAAATCTTTTTATTTTCGTCTTTCATAGTAGTTTTCTTACTGTATTATATGAGAAAATACTACAAAAGTTATTAATTACATGATTTTTATGGACTAATCATATGAATTAGTTTTCTTAAATTTTTCACGATAAAAACTTAAAAAATCTTCATTAATCATAGGTCTACCAAAAAAGTAACCTTGCATTTCATCACAAGTAGTTTCCTTAAAAAAATTAGCTTGCTCTTGAGTCTCAACACCTTCAGCAGTTATTTCTAGATTAAGATTTTTTCCCAATGCCATAATAGTTGAGGCAATTATTGAATTGTTCTTTTCACCATCAATTTGACATACAAAAGACTTGTCTATTTTTAGTTTATTTACAGAGAAACTGTTTAATTGATTCAAAGAAGAATAACCAGTCCCAAAATCATCTATAGAAAATTTTATTCCCAGGTCTCTTAATTTGTTAATCGTATTTATAGTATGTTCTACGTTTTGCATAGCTGTGCTTTCAGTGATCTCTAATTCTAAGTATTTAGGTTCCAATCCGGTTTCTTCCAATATTTCTGTCACTATTTTTGTTAAGTCTTGCAGCTGAAATTGAACTGCTGAAAGATTAACAGCTACAGTTAAAGGAGGAAGTCCAGTGTTTTGTAAGGCTTTGTTTTGAGCACAAGCAGTACGTAATACCCATTCTCCAATAGGTATAATCAGTCCTGTTTCTTCCGCGAGGGGAATGAACTTTTGGGGTGGAACTAGTCCCCAATTAGGATGCTGCCAGCGTATCAAGGCTTCCATACCAATTAGTTTCTCAGTTTTGGTATCTACTTTTGGTTGATAATAAAGTATAAATTCCTTATACTCTAAAGCTCGTCTTAAACTATTTTCTAGAGACAGCCGTTCCAGAGCTTTTGCATTTAAAGATGCTGTATAAATTTCAAAGTTATTCTTGCCATTTTGTTTGGCGCGATACATAGCAACATCAGCATTAGTAATCAAGGTTTCAGCATCTTCACTGTCATCTGGATATATTGTAATTCCGATACTGACAGAAATATAAAACTCATGAGAATCTATCACAAAAGGCTCTCTAATAACTTCAAGAAGCTTATTAGCTAATTTTACTATATTTTTTTCATGAACTATTCCAGGCAATAAAATTATAAACTCATCTCCACCAATTCTAGCAATGGTATCAGTTGAATACAAACATTTTCTTAGTCTTTCAGAAACCTCTTTTAATAAATTATCCCCAACATCATGACCAAGAGTATCATTGATAAGTTTAAATCTATCTAAATCAAGATACATTACAGCAAGTTTTTCACCTGTATGTTTAGCATGAGAAATTTCGTGAACAATACGTTCCCTTAGCAAAAGACGATTAGGAAGTCCGGTCAAAGAATCATAAAGAGCTTGGTATTTAATCATTTCCTCATAATTCTTACGTTCTGTAATATCACGAAATATGATTGTAAAAAAACACTCTGCATCTACATAAAACTTACTTATTGTAACTTCAATAGGTAAAACTTATGAGTCTTTTCGATGACCAGTTAACTCTATATTTAAATTCAGTAATTCCTTATCCTTATAAAAAAGTTCTGGAATAAGCATATTAATGTTTTTACCCATGAGTTCAGTTGTTTTATAATGAAAAATTTTTTCAACAGTGGGATTGATATACTCAATATTACCATTTATATCTATAGTTATAATTCCTTCAACTGCATGGTTTATTATAGAATGTGCAAATGCTTCACTTCGATTAAGTGTTTTCTCTGTATGCTTAGTATAGAGCAATCTATTTATACGTTTCTTCAGAACTGCCCAATTAATGGGTTTGCTCACATAATCTGTGGCGCCAGCTTCAAAGGCTAAGTTTACAGAATTTTCATCTTCAAGAGAGGTAATCATGATTACAGGAGTAGAATTACCACCAGGTAATTCTTGTAAAGTAGCACAGGCAGTAACACCATCTACTTCAGGCATTATATAATCCATTAGTATAATATCTGGTTTATGTTTAGTAAAGAGAGAAAGTACTTCCTTACCATCTTGAGCTTCAATGACTTTATATCCATCTTTTTCTAAAGTTTTTCGCATTGTAAATCTCATAAATTTAGAATCATCTGCCACAAGAATTAAAAAATCTTTTTTATCAAACTTTTTTCCAATCATAATTTTTAGTACTCCTTTTAGTTTTTGTATCGCTACAATATAACTAGGAATATATTTTCATAATTATAGAATTACAATTTTTATAGGATACTTATTTACGATTATAAATATTAATGAAAGTATACATTATAAAATATAATTTTACAATATCTTATGAACTTCGACTTAATTATTATAGTTAAAATTCAGTGAAAGAGAAATTTTAAGGCGCTGATCACAATAAAATTTGCATTCCACATTTAAAATTTATAATTGTGCAATTTGCTCAATTATAAAATACATACAAACTATAACAAAATAGTGCAGTAATTAGAGCAAATTGGTATAATTTTTTATTTATTTAATAGATAATCCTTTACAGTTGTTATTGAAGGAAGGCTTTTTATAGAAAATTATAATTTCTTATTGACAAAAACACAAACTAATATTATAATTCTAAAAAAAGCATTTATAAATTCAGTGATTGGAAAGAGTAGGTAGGACATGAAGCTAAAGCGAGTCGGGGATGGTGGAAGCCTGATGTGGATATGCTTATTGAATGGTTCCATGAGAAGCGGTGTGAAATCATGAGAGAGTAGCATTTGCCGTAGGTCTTACGTTATAAAGGCAGGGTATCGAAATAGTTGAATCTATTTCCGTACTTGTAAGAGAGAGATTTAATACTATCTAAGATAGGTGGCACAGCGAAATTCAACATTTTGTCCTATATAAAGGGACGAAGTGTTTTTTATTTTATATAAAAATCTTGCTGTATATTATAGATTGTATTATTTCTAATCAGGGTGGTATCGCGGAAGCTTAAGCATTTCGTCCCTATTTATGGGGATGGAATGCTTTTTTATTTTATAAATTAGGGGTGAGTATATGATCTATCCAGATTTTAAGGGGTTTGAAGAGTTAAGTAAGGCTTCAAAAATGGTCTCTGTTTCTTTAGAAATGGAAGGAGATACAGAGACACCAATTACTTTGTTTAAAAAGCTTTGTAAAGATAAAAACAGTTATCTTTTAGAAAGTGTCGAAGGTGGAAATAAGTGGGGAAGATATTCTTATATAGGAAGAAATCCATTTATGACAATCAGAAGCTATGGGGATCAGGTGATTATAAACAAAGGAAATGAGGTAATTAATAAGAAAGGCAGAGTACTTGATATTGTAAAAGAAATAACCAATGAATTCCGTATGACACATATGGGAAATATGCCTGACTTTAGTGGAGGAGCAGTTGGATATATAGGGTATGATGTAATAAGAAATTATGAAAATTTAATTAATGTAAATGTTGATGATATAAAAATGCCAGAGGTACATCTTTTATTAACAGAAGAAATAATTTGCTATGACCATTTAAAACAGAAAATTAGGATTATTGTAAATGTTCCTATATCTTGTGACTTATATAAATTATATGAAAATGCTCTTGAAAGATTAAAAGAAATAAAGAGAGAAATATTAGAGAACAGATTTAAAATGGAAGAGGACAAAGAAACAAAATCAGAAAAAACCGAATATTCAAGCAATAAAACAGAGGAACAATTTATCCAAGGGGTTTTAAAGGCCAAGGAATATATAAGAAATGGAGATATTTTTCAAGTTGTTTTATCTCAAAGACTACAGATAAAAACAGGCATACATCCATTTAAGGCATATAGAACTTTAAGAGCTATAAATCCATCACCTTATATGTTTTATATAAATTTCGGAGAATACTCCTTAGTTGGATCATCACCAGAACTGTTAGTTAAAGTGAAGGAAGATACATTAGAAACATGTCCTATAGCTGGAACTAGACCTAGAGGAAGAGATTTAGAGGAAGATGAAAGATATGCAGAAGAGTTAATAAATGATGAAAAGGAACGAGCAGAACACTTGATGCTAGTGGATTTAGGCAGAAATGATATTGGAAAGATATCAAAATTTGGAACAGTTGAAGTAAATCAATTTATGGAGATACAAAAATATTCCCATGTAATGCACATTGTATCAAACGTAATTGGAAAAATTAAAAATGATTGTGATATGTATGATGCATTAATATCCTGTTTACCAGCAGGTACTGTGTCAGGAGCACCAAAGGTAAGAGCCATGGAAATTATAGATGAATTAGAAAATACAAAAAGAGGGGTATATGCAGGAGCAGTTGGATACTTAGGTTTTAACGGAAATATGGATATGTGCATTGCCATAAGAACAATAGTATTCAAGGAGGGAGCGGCATATATTCAGGCTGGTGCTGGAATTGTGGCTGATTCTAATCCAGAAAGTGAATACCAAGAAACTCTAAGGAAGGCAAAGGCATTAATGGAAACTATAAAAATAGCAGAGGGGGATATATCTTGATTATAATAATAGATAATTATGATTCCTTTACTTATAATTTGTATCAATATGTAGGAGAGATTAATCCAGAAGTTAAAGTATTCAGAAATGATGAAGTGACAATAGAAACACTAAAACAAATAGATATGGACCATATTATAATTTCACCAGGACCAGGATTTCCAAAGGACTCAGGAATTTCTAAAGAAGTTATTAAAACCTTTGGTAAGGATATACCAATACTTGGAGTGTGCCTAGGGCATCAGTGTATCGGGGAAGTATTTGGAGGACGAATTGTTCATGCTAAGGAAATGGTTCATGGTAAAACCTCTATGATTACACACAATGAGATGGATTTGTTTGAAGGACTTGAAAATCCATTAAGAGTAACTAGGTATCATTCTTTGGTTGTTGAACGAGATTCTATTGATGATGGTCTAATAATTACTGCTGAAAGTAGTGATGGAGAAATTATGGGATTAAAGCATAAGGAATATCCTATATTTGGTCTTCAGTTTCATCCGGAATCTATTGCTACAAAGGATGGAAAAGAGCTTTTGAAAAACTTTTTAAATTACAGAAAGGAGGCGTAAGAAGTGTTAAAATTTGCAATAGATAAGGTAATAAGAAATGAAAACTTAACAGAAGAAGAAATGATAAGAGCTATGGATATTATTATGGAAGGTAAGGCAACTCCAGCTCAGATAGGTGGCCTTTTAATAGGACTTAGAATGAAGGGAGAAACCTTGGAAGAGATTACAGGAAGTGCTAAGGTAATGAGAGATAAGGCACTAAGTTTATCTATTCAGAATGATTATGCTATAGATACTTGCGGTACAGGTGGAGATGGAGGAAATACATTTAATGTTTCTACAGCAGCAGCTTTTGTTGCCGCAGCAGCTGGGGTTGTGGTAGTGAAACACGGTAATCGTTCTGTTTCCAGTAAATGTGGAAGTGCAGATGTATTAGAAAAATTAGGAGTTAATATTAATCTTCAGCCAGATGAAGTACAAAAGTGTGTAGATAAGTTGAATATAGGCTTTATGTTTGCACCTAATTTTCACAAGGCAATGAAACATGCTGTAGGACCAAGACGTGAACTGGGAGTTAGAAGTATATTCAATTTACTTGGACCCTTAACAAATCCGGCAGGAGCAAAAGGACAGGTACTTGGTGTGTTTGATGAGAACCTTACAGCAGTTATGGCAGGGGTTTTAAAAGAGCTGGATGTTGAAAGGGCTATGGTTATACATGGATTGGATGGTTTAGATGAGATTACAGTTACTGATAGAACAAAGGTAAGTGAACTTAAGGATGGAAAAATAAATACCTATTTTATTGATCCTAAAGATTTTGGAATTCCACTAGCTGAAAAGAATGAACTATCAGGAGGAGAGCCTGAAGAAAACGCAGAGATCATACTTAAAATATTAAAAGGTGAAACAGGGGCAAGAAGAAATATGGTTTTAATGAATGCTGGAGCAGCCATATATGTAGGCAAAAAGGCAGATTCTTTAAAAGAAGGAATTGAGAAAGCAAAAGAAGTTATAGATACAGGGCTTTCATTAAAGAAACTAAATGATTTTGCAGAGTTTACACAGGAGGTAGTGAAATGATTCTAGACAAAATCGTTGATTACAAGAGAAAAAAACTAGAGGAAGAAAAGCTAATTACTCCTTTTAACAAGCTTGTTTCTCAGATAGAAGCTTGTAATGAAACTAGAAACTTTAAGAAATCAATAATTGAAAATAAAGACATTAGTATTATTGCAGAGGTAAAAAAAGCTTCGCCTTCTAAGGGAATAATAAGGGAAGATTTTCATCCAATGGCTATAGCTAAGGAATATGAAAAAAATAATGTTCAAGCAATATCGGTATTGACAGAGGATAAATTTTTTCAGGGAAAAGATGAGTATTTATCCCAAATTAAAGATATAACTTCTGTTCCTATTTTGCGAAAAGACTTTATAATTGATCCTTATCAAATCTACCAAGCAAGAGTGTTGGGAGCTGACGTAATTCTTTTAATTGCAGCAATACTGACTAAGAAGGAGCTTATGGATTTTCAAAGCATTGCAAAGCAAATAGGACTTCAGTGTCTTGTTGAGGTGCATGATGAAGCTGAACTAAATATAGTATTAGAAACGGAAGCAGAAGTAATTGGTATCAATAATAGAGATTTAAAAACCTTCAAAACCACCCTTGAAACAACAGAAAGATTAATGTCCTTTATTCCAAAGGATAAAGCTGTAATAAGTGAAAGTGGAATAAATACAAGAAAAGATATGGAGTTTCTTAACAATTTAGGTGTACAGGGAGTGCTTATAGGAGAAAGCTTGATGAGGGCAAAATCTATAGATGAAAAGTTAAGAGAACTTAGGGGGAGATAGATTGACTAAAGTAAAAATATGTGGATTAAAAAGAGAAGAAGATATTCTTTACGTCAATAAGTTAAAGCCAGATTATGTAGGGTTTGTATTTGCTGAGAGTGTAAGAAAAGTAGATAAACACAGAGCAAAAGAATTAATTCAGGGATTAGACAGAAGTATAAAAAAGATAGGGGTATTTTTAAATCAATCTATGGAGAAAGTAAATGAAATAGCGGATTACTGTGGTTTGGATGTACTGCAATTTCATGGAGATGAGAAACCAAAGTACTGTAATTCTTTTGAATATGAAATATGGAAAGCATTTAGAATAAAGAATATTGAAAGCTTAAATGAATTTGAAAAATATAATGTAAATGGTTTTTTATTAGATACCTATATAAAAGGTGAATATGGTGGTACTGGAAAGACTTTTCACTGGGAAATGGTAGCAAATATAAGTAAAAGTAAAAATATTATTTTGGCAGGAGGACTTACTCCAGAAAATGTAAGTAAGGCAATTAATATAATTCACCCTATGGTAGTAGATGTAAGCAGCGGCGTTGAAGTAGACGGACATAAAGATTTTCATAAGATGAAAAAATTTATAGAAAGTGTGAGGGGATAATATGAATAATAAAAGTATACCTAAAAGGTTTGGAAAATTTGGAGGGCAGTTTGTACCAGAGACTCTAATGAATGCACTTATAGAACTGGAAGAAGAATTTATAAACGCAATGGATGATGAAAGCTTCCAAAAAGACTACAGATATTATGTGAAGGAATATTCAGGAAGACCTACCCCTTTATATTTTGCAGAAAACTTAACTAAGAATCTTGGTGGAGGTAAGATTTATCTAAAACGTGAAGATTTAAATCATACAGGAGCACATAAAATCAATAATGTAATTGGTCAAGTTTTACTAGCAAGAAGAATGGGAAAAAAGAGAATCATTGCAGAGACTGGGGCAGGACAGCATGGTGTTGCAACAGCTACAATATGTGCAATGTTTGGACTTAAGTGTGAAGTTTATATGGGAGTAGAGGATGTAGAAAGACAAGCGTTAAATGTGTTTAAGATGAACCTGCTAGGGGCAAAGGTTAATCCAGTATCTTCTGGAACAGGAACATTAAAGGATGCTACTAATGAAGCAATAAGGGACTGGGTTACAAATGTAGATGATACATTTTATGTAATAGGTTCCGTTGTAGGTCCTCATCCATATCCAACTATGGTAAGAGATTTTCAACGAATAATTGGAGATGAGGTAAGAGAACAGATAATTGAAAAAGAAGGAAGACTTCCAGATTATTTAGTTGCTTGCGTTGGTGGTGGAAGTAATGCTATGGGATTATTCTATCCTTTCCATGAAGATGAAGGAATAAAAATATATGGAGTAGAGGCAGCAGGATTAGGTGTTGATACAGATAAGCATGCAGCAACTATAGCAAAAGGCTCTATGGGAGTTATTCATGGAATGATGACATATCTTCTTCAGGATGAGTATGGACAGATTATGCCAGTACACTCAATTTCAGCTGGTTTGGATTATCCAGGTATAGGACCAGAACATGCTTATTTCCACTCAATCGGAAGAGTAAAATATGAAGGTATAACAGATGATGAAGCAGTAAAGGCATTTAAATATTTATCTGAGATAGAAGGAATTATTCCAGCACTAGAAAGTGCCCATGCAATAGCTTATGTAATGAAGTTGGCACCTAAGACTAATAAAGATGATATTATAGTAGTTAACTTATCAGGAAGAGGAGACAAGGATATTCATACAATATCAAACTATATAGGGGGTATAGAAGATGCAGAGTAGGATAACTAAAAAATTCATAGAATTAAGAGAAAAAAATGAGAAAGCACTTATAACTTATGTAACCAGTGGAGATCCAGATTTAGATACAACTTATAATTTGGTACTTGAAAAGGAGAGGGCAGGAGCTGATATTATAGAATTAGGAATACCTTATTCAGATCCTCTAGCTGATGGTCCTGTAATACAAAGAGCATCTGAAAGAGCTTTGAAATCAGGAACAAATATAGATTCTGTTTTTCAGCTAGTAAAAAGAATAAGAGAAAAGACAGAAATACCACTTGTGTTTTTGGTATATTTTAATGCTGTATATAGATACGGAATGGAAAGATTTTTAGAAAATTGCAGAGAGTATGGTGTAGATGGACTTATTATTCCAGATCTACCTATGGAAGAAAGAAAAGAAATAAATGAGCTTATGAAAGATTATCCTATTGATCTTATACCTCTTGTTGCACCTACCTCTGAAGACAGAATAAAGGAAGTAGTTTCAGAAGGAAATGGTTTTGTTTACTGCATTTCATCTAATGGAGTAACAGGAACAAGAAGTGAGTTTCAGGTGGATTTAGAAGAGTTTATGAATAAGATAAAGAAATACACTACACTTCCTTTAGCAATTGGATTTGGTATATCTGATGAAGAAACTGTAAGGAATTTAAAGGGAATATGTGACGGGGTAATTGTTGGAAGTGCTATTATTAAGAAAATAGAAGAAGGAATCAAAGAGGGGAATATTGAAAATAGAGTTTTTGAATTTGTGAATAATTTACACAAAGGGTTGGAATAAAAATTCCCCAGGGGGCATGAATAAATTAACTTAGGAGTTAATGAGCAATTTTTAAAAGCTCACAGTTGTTTTGTAGAAAATGGAATAAATCTTAGTGAATTGTATTTTTGTTGCTACTTAGCGTTTCTTTTTAAGAAGGAACGCTTCTTTTTTTAGGGAAATATAAATTCAGTGTTTAAATAAAAATATGTATGGTAAAATAGTAAAAGAATAGGAATTGCAGAGTGAGGGAACAAGAGCTGATTTTATAATATTAAATTATTATTAATAAGAAATTGTATATGGAGTGTGAGTTCAATATGGAAAAGGAATTCAATATAACAGGAACCTGTATACCAGAGATGCACTATATGGTAGATACTTCAAATAAATTAAAGCAAGTTATGCAATTAATTAATAAGGGGAAATATTTTATAATAAACAGACCAAGACAGTATGGGAAAACAACTACATTATACATGATTGAGAGAGAGTTAATTAAGAATGAGGATTATTTAATTATATCCACAAGCTTTGAGGGTATTGGAGATTTGATTTTTCAAGACGAAGAAGTGTTTTCAAAAGGATTCATAGAAATTTTAGGAGATAGTTTATTTTTAGAGCATGAGGAGTTATCAGATTTTTTAGAGAAACAAAAAAATGAAGTTGAAAAATTTAAAGACTTATCAAAAGTTATAACTAAATTTATAATGAAAGCTAATAAAAAAGTAGTTTTAATGATAGATGAAGTAGATAAAAGCAGTAATAATCAGCTGTTCTTAAGTTTTTTAGGTATGTTAAGAGATAAATTTTTACTCAGAAATATGGGCAAAGATAAAACTTTTCATAGTGTAATTTTAGCGGGGGTTCATGATGTTAAGAGTTTAAAAATAAAAATAAGACCAGATGAAGAGCAAAAATACAACAGCCCATGGAATATAGCTGCTGATTTTGATATAGATATGAGTTTTTCGGCAGAAGAAATAGAAACAATGTTAGATGACTATGTTAAAAATAAGAAAGTAAAATTAGATAAAACTTATTTTTCAGAAAGACTTTATTATTACACATCAGGATATCCTTTCTTAGTTAGTAAACTCTGCAAGATAATAGATGAAAAAATAATGCCAGAAAATGAATTAGTATGGAAAAAAGAATATATGGATATGGCTGTGAAATTAATTTTAAAAGACAGTAACACTAACTTTGACAGCCTTATTAAAAATATAGAAAATAATGATGAATTATATTATTTTGTTGAAAATATAATTTTAAAAGGCGAAAGAATTAGCTATATAAAGACTGATGAAATAATAAATATGGCAGCTACATATGGAATTTTAAAAGAATATAAAGGTAATTGCAAAATACATAACAGAATATACGAGCAACTTTTGTATGACCATATGATGGTGAAAATTTTAAGAAAAAGAATATATGGAACTATGTCAAATTACAATTACAGAGATAAATTTATAAATGTAGATGGAAGCCTAGATGTAAGGAAAATACTTATAAAATTTCAAGAGTTCATGAAGCATGAGTATTCTAAAAATAGAGAAGCTTTCTTAGAGAATGATGCAAGGCTAGTTTTTCTAGCTTTTATAAGTCCGATAATAAATGGAGTAGGTTTTGCATTTAAAGAAGTAACTGGTGGAGAAGAGAAAAGATTTAATATTGTAATAACTTATGAAAAGAGAATGTATATACTAGAGCTTAAAATATGGCATGGTGAGGAGTATCACAAAAAAGGATTGATTCAGCTTGGACACTATTTAGAGCAATATAATTTAGATGAAGGCTATCTTTTGATATTTGATTTTAGGAAAGAAGAAAACAAAGATAGAGAAAGTGAAGATATAGAGATTAATAGTAAAAAAATATTTTCAGTATGGGTTTAAATTAGGAGTTAATAAAAAGGTAGATAGAGTTCAATTTACACAAATCTATCTACATTCTAGAGTTTAAATTAAATATTAACAATATATGTTTTTGATTAGAGCAACAAAAATTGTTCAGTCTACTACATATTTTTACAATTTAATAGTTAATTTGCATTAAGAAGTTAGGGATTTTTATTCTAAAATTCTAAACTTCTTTTATTGATTTATTTTAATTTACTTCTTTTTATTTACATATATTGAAGAAACAGATATAATATATTATATAAAACTTTTAGAGTAGAACAAGCTCAGTTTATAAAAACTATTGATATAAGTATTTTTGTAAAGGCTTGTCAGTATGTGATATGGACAGAAAAATCTTGTCCTATAGGGGGATTTTTTACTCAAAAAGTTTGTTTTAAAGCTTGTCTTAAAACAAGCTCAAAACATTGATATATAAGGATTTGTAAAGAAACAAGGATTTAAGAGCAAATTCCATTAAAACAAGGATTGAAACTGAAGTTGGTAGAAGAAGTTGCTAAGACTTCAAGGAATTTAAGAGCAAATTCCATTAAAACAAGGATTGAAACCAATAATCTTGCATTAGAAGAATTATTTGCAATAGATTTAAGAGCAAATTCCATTAAAACAAGGATTGAAACTATATTGACCATCAAATTTATCAGATACAAAATTTATTTAAGAGCAAATTCCATTAAAACAAGGATTGAAACGATGGAACGGTTAAAAGTCAATACACAAATGTTACAGGATTTAAGAGCAAATTCCATTAAAACAAGGATTGAAACCCTTCTACATCATCTCTAGTTCTTATAGCATGAACTATTTAAGAGCAAATTCCATTAAAACAAGGATTGAAACTTTACAATAAAAAAGACCTACTTTTCTTCTTGGTGTATTTTATACATTAAATTTCTTCCAAATTATGCTCAAAAACTCTTCCACGTTCTTAACAAAAATTTTTTAGTTAGATATGCTTTCAATCCATTTTTGCGTTTCTTTCAATCGA
>JAVBWC010000037.1:0-26576 GCA_036677675.1 Clostridiaceae bacterium
TTATGGCTTGAAGGTAACACCCGTTCCCATTCCGAACACGAAGGTTAAGCTTCAAAGCGCCGATGGTACTGCACTGGAGACGGTGTGGAAGAGTAGGTCGCCGCCGGGTAATATGGCTTCATAGCTCAGTCGGTAGAGCAGAGGACTGAAAATCCTCGTGTCACTGGTTCGATTCCAGTTGAAGCCACCAAAAAAACGCTAACTTATTAGTTAGCGTTTTTTTATTTAGGTGAATAGTATTAATTTTAAAATTAATACAGATAAAAAACTTATATAAAACATACTTAATTAATAATATAGGAGCATCGCTAAAAAAAGATGTTGGCATGGAGGAGAAATGCATATAATAATAGGAGTAATTTATATAGCATTCATAATGGTAACAATGTACTTAGTGGTTAGGGATAGAAAATGTCCTAAGATTACTAAAGAAGTAAATATAAAGGGTCTAGATAGTTCAAAAGATAAGAAACTGGCAATTATTATTTTATTATGCACTTATTTTGCATATTATTTTATTGGCTACCTACTTAAGACTGATATACTTAACGCCTTCACTTTCAGGAAGAATTGAATGAGCATTAGCTTTATAGGAATTTTTTTATTAGTTATTACTTCTTTATTGGTTGAAAAAATTATTGATATTATTAGGGAAAAAATATTTAAAAGAAAAAATAAGTAATTTAGACTCTTCTTAATAAAAAGAATAATAGAAATTAAGAATTTAGCTACAAATAATGGGTATAGATAGTAAGTTATAGGAGATAAATATACTTTAAATAATTAATGTGTGAAAAAGATAAAAAAATGTTGACATTTGTTTAATTGGGTGGTAAAATATTTATTGTGCTAAGCGATAATATAGATTAGTGGTTGCGGCTTCATAGCTCAGTCGGTAGAGCAGAGGACTGAAAATCCTCGTGTCACTGGTTCGATTCCAGTTGAAGCCACCAAAAACCTTAACTCTTATGTAGTTAAGGTTTTATTATTTGTAAAAGGTAAAGAATAAAAAAACAAAAAGCTAAAAAGTTATAAAAAATTTGTTGACATTTGTCTAATAAGTTGATATAATAATCAATGTGCTTAAGGCACGGTACATCTGGTGGTTATGGCTTGAAGGTAACACCCGTTCCCATTCCGAACACGAAGGTTAAGCTTCAAAGCGCCGATGGTACTGCACTGGAGACGGTGTGGAAGAGTAGGTCGCCGCCGGGTAAGATGAAAGCACTAAGCTAAGGCTTAGTGTTTTTTTATTATGTATTTATAAAATATTGGAATTAAATATAGATTAATGGAATTAAATAAATTTTTGAATTTATCTTTTATCCTTTGTAAATAATACTTTTTGGATTAAAGTTATTAATTTAGATAAAGGAGAGATAAACATGTTTAAAAATTTGACTAAAGCTATTGTTATAGCTTTAATGATTTTAACTACATTAAGTGGCTGTAGTCAAGCAACTATATCTTCTCAGCCCTTAGAAATGATACGAGATATGAAGAAATCTCAAAGTGCTGAAGATATAGTAAAAGAATTTCTTCCCAAAGGTATGAAGCTTTTAGCACCAACCTATTCTAAAAGGGCAAAATCTATTATGAAGAAAGATATAGATGGTGATGGAAATAAAGAAATATTATTTACTTTTAAATCAGAAAAAGATAATAAAGGTGGAATAATTGTATTAAAAGAAAAAAACAATGCATGGAAAAAGGTATTAGAGAGTTATGGAGATGAAAAGGTTGTTTACAGAATAGATTTTCAAGATTTAGACGGAGATAGAAATAAGGATTTGTTAGTAAGTAATTTTGTAGGGGCTTCTGCAGGGAATGTTTTAAATGCATATATATATGATAAGAACGTAGATAAATTTAAGTTAATAGGCACAGAGGAATATCATAAGATATACATGAAGGATATGCCCAATGATAAGGGCAAGTCTGATGGGAAGATTGAAATTGCATTATGGAACAAATATACTGGTGAAGCATATGAAGTAAAGGTTTTAAAGTACGATGGTAAAAAATTAGTTCTTGCTAAGGAAGTATATCCGTATTATTATAATAAGGTTATTGATTATTATAAATCTAAATTAAGAAAAGATGACTATAAGAATAGTGCGGTTATGTGGTATTTTTTAGCCGATGCTCAAGTTAAGGCTAATAAACCTAAGGAAGCTTTAGATTCTATAGAAAAGATTAAAAAGCTTAATATAAAAGAATATTCAAATCTTTCTACTAAGTTTTCTAAACTTCAAAAACAAGCAGAAGAAGATTTTAAAAATAAAAGTAAATAAATGTATGTAAAAAATATTTTAAAATAGATATGTAAGAGTGAGAATGCTGCATATCTATTTTTATTTTTGATGTATAATTATAGTTAGTAAATTTTATTTTTAGGAGTTGATAAGAATGGATAAAATAAATATGCTTAAGAAAATGGTAGCTGAAAGCTCTAATATTGTTTTCTTTGGGGGGGCTGGTGTTTCTACTGAAAGTAATATTCCTGACTTTAGGTCAGAAGCAGGTTTATATAAAACAAAAAATAATTTTTCATATCCACCTGAAGTTATGCTGAGCCACAGTTTTTTTGTGAAGCATACAGAGGATTTTTTTGATTTTTATAAAAGTAAAATGATATATAAAAATGCAAAACCTAATGAAGCTCATATAGCTCTTGCTGAGCTTGAGAAAAGAGGCAAGGTGAAGGCGGTTATAACTCAAAATATTGATGGATTACACCAATTAGCAGGTTCTAAAAATGTTCTAGAGCTTCACGGGTCAGTTCACAGAAATTACTGTATGAAGTGTAATAAGATTTTTGATTTAGATTATGTTATAAATAGTGATGAATTAACACCTATTTGTGATAAGTGTGGAGGAATTGTTAAACCAGATGTAGTTTTATACGAAGAAGGATTAGACATGGATACCATTAATAGAGCAGTATACCATATAAAACAGGCAGATATGCTTATTGTTGGGGGAACATCTCTGGTTGTATATCCAGCAGCAGGGTTAATTGAGTATTTTAATGGAAAAAACTTAGTTCTAATAAACAAAGCTTCAACAGCGTATGATAGTAGTGCAGATTTAATTATTAATGAAAGTATTGGAAGAGTATTAAGAGAAGTTATTAGGGAATAATAGTATATGGTATATGATAATATAATGCATTTTCATTGATATTATAAGAATGTAAGTATAAGGGGGAGAAGTGGCAATTATTCTAATAATTATATTATAACCTCTTACTTTTTATAATTATCTAGTGTATACTATTTTGTGCGTAATGTGTGTTACAACTTATTAATACGTTATAACATACATTACGGTCAATAGTAGATAGCAGAATGGAAGGTGTACAAATGAAAAAGAACAAAAGACGAGAAGGATTTTCTTCAGGACTTGCAGCATTTTTTGCTACATTAAGTTCAGCAGTAGGTTTGGGAAATATATGGAAATTCCCCTACGTAGTTGGAGAAAATGGAGGAGCAGCATTTTTATTAGTTTATTTTATTTGCATTATTTTTGTTGGTCTTCCTGTAATGATTAGTGAATTTTTTATTGGAAGAAAATCAAGAAAAAATGTTATGGGTGCAGTTAAAGAATTAACTTCTAAAAAGGGATGGAGAAGTATAGGTATTATAGGTATTTTAGCTGCATATTTTATAATGTTTTTCTATACTGGTGTTGCTGGATGGGTATACTCTTATGTATTTAAAAGTATAAAAGGAGATTTTAATGGAGCTACCACAGAATTAGTTCAGCAGCAGTTTGCAACAACTACAGTAGGACCAGTGCCACCGATAATATGGCAAATTGTAGTCATAACTGTTGTATCTGTAATTTTGATAGGTGGAGTTAAAAATGGTATTGAAAGAATAACCAAAACTCTTATGCCTGTTTTATTTATTTTAATTCTAGTGTGTGACATTAGAGCCTTAACTCTTCCAGGGATTAAGGAAAGTTTCAGTTTTTTGTTCAAACCTGATTTTAGTCACTTAACTAGACAAGGAATACTTATTGCTATGGGATTAGCATTTTTTAAGCTATCATTAGGTATGGGAACTATGGTTACATATGGAAGTTATTTTATAGAGGAAGATAATATGTTTGGAACGGCTGCAAAGGTAGCAATATCTGATACTATAGTTTCTCTTCTTGTAGGAATAGCAGTGTTCTCAGCAGTATTTACATTTAATATGACTCCTTCCAGTGGACCAGGACTTTTATTTGTAACAATACCACTGGTATTTTCTAAAATACCTTTTGGTAGGTTTTTGATTATTGCATTCTTTATCTTAGCTTCAATTGCAGCTACTACAGCTACTATGTCTATGTTTGAATTACTAATTGCGTACTACACAGAGCAAAAAGGAATGTCAAGAAAGAAGGCTATTATATTAAACGCCATATTAATAGCATTCATTGGAGCTTTTGCAACTCTTTCAGTAGGAGAAACAGCTTTATTAGCAGATGTAAAGATATTGGGAAGAAGTATATTCGATTTATTTGACTTTATATCTTCAAATATTCTTCTACCTATAGGAGGATTGCTGATAGCCCTTTTAGTTGCATATGTAGTACCAAAGGATGATATAAAACAAGAGCTTTCTAATGATGGTAAGCTTAAGACTGATAAAATTATAGATTTCTATTATATTGCATTAAGATATGTGACTCCTGTATTGCTTATAGTTGTATTCTTATCCTCACTAGGAATCTTTTAAGAAAATTGCTTAGCAATTTTCTTATAGTTTATAGTTTACAGTGGACAGTTTACAGTTAAGGATATTTTGCTAACGCAAAACTTAAAGTGAAGTATGAAAACCTAGTATAGCCAAAGGCTACACTAGGTTTGGTTGTTTATTGTTAGTTTTTCTGTAAGAAAAATTTCCTTCACTGTAAACTGTAATCTGTCATCTGTAAACTGAATAAAATTGCTGGGCAATTTTATTCCACTACCTTTTCCAGTATTTCAATGCTTCCATTATAACCATCAATTTTTGCTCTTGCCCCTATTGGTAGAGTTAACTTAGGATAATCGTGACCAGACATAAAATTAGATAAGGTAGGTTTATTTAAGGACAAAATTCTGTCTTTAATTATTTCTTCAAGAGTAAGACTTCTTTCATAATTAGGAAGATTACAGTTGGTGAATTGACCCAATATAAATCCGCTGCATTGATGAAGCTTTTTGCTCAAATAAAGCTGAGTGAGCATTCTGTCTATAGCATAAGGTTTTTCATCAACCTCTTCAATAAAAAGTATGCTACCTTTTGTATTTATTTCATAGGGTGTACCTAAAGTAGATGCTAGTAAAGATAAGTTTCCACCAACAATTTTACCTTGTGCACATCCTTTATTTCTGCACGTGAGAGCTATACTAGAAGGATTTGAGAGCATATATGATTTATCGCAGTTTGTAATAGTATTTAGAAAGTTTTTTAGAGTTTCTATATCTTCAAAATTTGAACTACCCATTGGTCCATGAAAGGTTATTAAGTTACATTTAGAAGCAAGTGTATTTAAAAAAGTAGTAATATCACTGTAGCCCATAAAGATCTTAGGATGTTTTTTTATAAGTTTGTAGTTTAGTAAAGGGAGTATCCTCATAGAGCCATAGCCACCCCTAATACATAAAATCATATCTATGTCTTTATCTAAAAACATATTCATAAGGTCTTCTGCTCTATCTTTATCTTTACCAGCTAAGTATCCCCATTTATCATATAGGTGTTTCCCTACTTTAACCTTGAAACCTTGCGATTTAAAAAACTCTATACTTTTTTCTATTTTATATTCTTCTTCTGGACTTGCTGGAGATATAAGACCTATAGTATCTCCTATTTTTAATTTTTTAGCTATCATTACATCACACCTTAAAATTTCTTACTTCAATCTATTATAATATGGTGGATGTTTTTATATGCTAAATTTTAATTTACTTATGACTAATAATACTAATACTCGCTATTGTACAACAAGGAGTATTAGCATCTTAGTTTCACTTTAGATATTACTTTATAAAGAAGGTTTATAATTACTTAAAACATATTTCTTTTGTTCAGAAATACTATGCTGATTAAAGTAGTAATTATCATTAATGTCATTACGATAGCAAATCCATATCCAGCATGTGCAGATGAAGACCAAGGAAGACCGTCTACATTCATACCGAATATACCAGAGTATATATTTGGTATAGAAATAACTATAGTTACTGATGCCAATATTTTCATTACCAAGTTTAGGTTATTAGATATAACATTAGCAGAGGCATCCATAGTTGCACTTAGAATATGGGTATACATACTGGTCATTTCTATTGCTTGTTTGTTTTCAATTATTACATCTTCAAGAAGTTCTTTATCCTCTTCATACTTTTGCATTATATCTAGCTTTATCATTTTTTCCAAGGTAAGCTCATTTGACTTCAATGAAGTAGAGAAATAAACCAATGAATTTTGAAGAGATAGTAATTGCATAAGAACTTTATTATTCATCGATTTATGAAGCTTATTTTGAATCATCCAGCTCTTTTTATCTATCTGGCGAAGGCACACTAAGAAATAACTGGAAATTCTATAAAGAATTTGCAATATAAACCTAGAACGTTTAAAAGTATAAAAAGAACGAATATTTCCTTCTATAAAGTCGGTTAATATCTTATTATTTTTCAAGCATATGGTTATTAGGGCTTTTTCAGTATGAATTATTCCAAGAGGATATGTATCATATGTCAGAGAGTTTTCCTCCATTTCTGTAAAAGGAATATCTAGAATGACAAGTATGTTATTATCCTCGATGTCTATACGAGAAGTTTCTTCCTCGTCTAATGCAGCATTGAGAAATTCAATAGGTACTCCGGTTTTTTTAGAAATCAATAAGATTTCTTGTTCAGAAGGAGACACCATATTAATCCAACATCCAGGCTCAATATTATCTAATTGTTGTAAAGTTGGATTAACTTCACTTGTACTTTTATATATAGAAATCATGTAATTCAATCCTTTCTAACTGTTGCTTATTTTAATAATATAATTTTATTGAGAGTTTTTCTAGAGTATAATATTATTTTCTTTATATTTGATATTTATATTATAATATAAATACGTTTTAGGTTTGAAGCGATAAAGTATTTTCTGTTATATATTGTTAGTTGTATGGAATTTTGAAAACTAGAATTTCATACAACTAACAATTGAAAATGATACTTAATATTATCAATAAAATACCAGGTTTAATTGATAATATTAAGTATTATCGTGTAAGTTTAATATATTTATGATAAACAAGCTATAATGAACTTATAAAGACATTATAGCATTTGTATTTAGATTAATAAAATTAGTATAATCTATATGTAAAATTTTTATGAATTATGGGGGAGACTTAATATGTATAAGGAAATAGTAATGAGAAGAAAGATTTCCAGCATATTTATGGTAGTAATAATGTTAACTATTTCTATAGTTGTATCGGATATAAGTTCAACGCTTACATTGGGCCAATATAGAGTAGGAGAGTATTCAACCATCTTTATAGATTTTGTTGTACTTATATTTATAATGAGGCAGATTCAAAAGTGTAATATAAAGTATAAGTACGCTATAATTGCTGATGAATTCATAATTTATCAGTTAAAAGGAAATAAGCAAAAAATTATGGAAACTGTTAAGGTTAAAGATATTAAATCTGTAGATAAAATCGGAAAAACTAAGGCTTGTTTAAATACATCAACTAAAAAAATGTATGGTAACTTAAACTTTAATAATGATGTGTATTTTTGTAGATACAATAACTGTAAAAGTATTAGTGGTTTTTACTTTGAGCCAAGTCACAGATTGATTAATAAACTAGATATATTAATAAATAAACCAGAAATGGAAAAATGCTAGGAGATATTACCTAGCATTTTTTATTTAAAGATTTATGAAGTTCCATTTTAGCTTCACCTAACAAAGAGTCTTTTTCTATTAAATCAACACCTGTTATAGCAAGAGCTTGTGCAGTCTTTAAAACTCTATCTTGTGCATAAGAGGAAAGAGATGCATCTGCAAAATCGTCAGTACCATATTGGACGTTTTTATCTTCTACCATAGAAACATAAGGACGTATGCAAGGGATAATATGACTTACATTTCCAAGGCTTAATCCATAAGGAATATCTAATATTTTTCCATCATCAATAATTCCACTTTCTTTTAAATTATGAGCAAATATTCGGCTTAAGGTCTTATTAGATATAAAATTTTTATAAGGTACTTCATGTAGAGTAACATTTGAATTAATATTCATTAAATCCTTTGATGAAGCAACAACTCTTTTTATTTTCTCGGATATTTCTTCAATTATTTCCAAATTAGGACCTTTAATATAAAGATTAGTTTCTACGGTATTAGGTGGAATGCAAGGCATTGAGTCACCTTTAATGGATACCGTATCAATTGAACAATTATTAGAAAAACCTTTAACAAGGGTATTTATTGAATTCAAGGTAAAAATACAAGCATCAAAAGCATTATAGGTGCTTTTTTCAGTACATCCAGATTCTTCATTGCATGAATATGTAATTTCAAGAGGAAGAGTTGCTGGTGATGTGTGTACTTCAGCAGTAATAGTGTGAGGCTGAGCCATAAGTACAGCATCAATATCTTCAAATATTCCTTGCTTTACCATGGCTACCTTAGAACCATTTATATACTCTCCTGGACATCCTAATAGTATTACAGTTCCCCCTATCTTTTCAATTACCATTGACAGACTAAGGGCTGCACCAATAGATATGGATGATATCAAATTTGAACCTAGTATATGACTTTTATGACCTTTTTGGTATGGGGAATCATATTCACAAATATAACAAATTTTTGGATGTCCATTCCCGTATTCAGCCATAAAGGAAGTAGGTATTTCTAAAAGATTTTCTGTCACTTTGAAATTTTTATCCTTTAGTAAATTTATTATATAATTATATGCTTTATGCTCACAAAAGCTTTCTTCGGGATGGTCATATAAATATTTTGTAATATTATTAATATCATCTTTTATAGTAGATAGATATGTTATAATTTCTTGTTTCATAGAGAATCTCTCCCTTTTGTTGATTTTGTTTTGTATATTCAGGTTTAATAATGAAAAATGGATAATGAACTAGTTAATACCTACTCATATTATGCCCATATATATAAAATATATTTTCTATATGTGAGTATAAATCTATCATTACTATTGAAATACATATTGATAATAACTATAATAAAGAGGAGTAGGAATTTTATGGAATTATATGTAAAAAAACGAAGGAGTTGATTATGTGAAAAAGACAATACTTAAATCTGTTGTAGCAAACGTAATTATGATTTTATTTCTAGTTGTTACAGTAGGAAATGGTACGGCTTATGGTGCAGAGAATATACCTAAAGTAGAAAAAATAGTATATGAGAATAATAAGGTATATGAGGGGGATACTCAAACTATACAGATACTATCTAAATCTACAAGTAAGGTGCAGTATAAAGTATGGATTTGTAATAGAAAAACAGGGATATGGCAGGATATAACTAAGGGGTATACAAGCCCTATGACTGAGAACCAGATATTTAGTATAACAACACCTAAATTATCTGAAGGTAATTATACAGTATCAGTATGGGTAAAAAGAGCAGGAGCAACACCTTTAGATAAAAGGGGATTTGATTCTTTCTCAGCTTCTACAATGAATTGTTTAAAATTAAATGGACAAGCACCTAATATAAAATTAACTGGTGTAAAGAATAATTACTCTAAAGGTGAGGCAATTGAAATAAAAAAACAAGATGATAAGCAGTATCTATATAAATTTAGTGTATACGATGTTCTAAAAAATAAAACAATAGTTTCTTATGCGAAAGATTATAAAGATAGCCTTTCATGGAAGACAAGCAGTGATGGTATATATTTATTTAAGGTTAATTTAAAGAGTATAGAAAAAGTTGAAGTTCCTAAAAATGAAGAGAAGGAAATAGAAGATAAAGAAAGTGAAGAAGAGATTAATCAAGAAAAAATAAATGAGGAAAAAACTTCAGAAGAAAATGTAAAAGAAGATGAAACAAATACAGAGAATATAAACGAAGAAAAAACAAATGAGGAAAAGTCTTCAGAAGAAAATACAAAAGAAGAAGAAAAAAGTGAAGATTCTATAAAACAAGATGAAACAAATACAGAGGATATAAATGAGGAAAAGACAAGCCAAGACTCTGTGAAAGAGGATAAAGAAAGTGAAAAGAATTTAGAAGAGGAAAATAAAACTGAAGATAAGGAAAATGAGGTAGAAGAGAAGGAAGAAGAAGTTGAGTATAAAGAGGTTGTTACAGAACAGGAGATAACTAAGTTAATAATTGTAGGGAATCCTGAAAGAAGACCTAAAGAGCCTTCTAAGCCTTCCAATGGTAAAGTTGCTCCAAAATCATCTGCTCTTACAGTAGGAAATGCAAGTGAAACCAGCATTATATATGTAAAGTCTCAGCCTAAATCTAATTCAAAGAATGTTGGATACATATATGGAAGTACACATGGAGTAAAAATATTAAAGAAAGTAGGAAGCTATTATTATATAGAAGCAATTGACTACAATACATGTAATAGAATAAAAGGGTATGTTCGAACTAATCAGGTTAAAACTGTAAAACCAAATCAGTCATATTCTGTATTAGTAGAATTAAGTGAACAAAGAGTTTATGTTTTTAAAAATGATAAGCTTATAAGGACTATAGTCTGTTCCACAGGAAATAATTGGACGCCAACTCCAATAGGAGCTTATTTAATAGGAGATAGAGGACCTTCATTTTTAACAGGAACTAATAATTCTGTTATATGTTATAACTGGGTAAGATTCAATAATGATTTCCTTTTTCATAGTGTTTTATGCACTAGAAATGGACAAGTTATTCAGTCAGAGGCAGCAAAGCTAGGTAGTAAAGCATCTCATGGATGTGTGAGAATGCCTATAAATGATATTAAATGGTTCTATAATACTGTTCCAAAAGGAACACTAGTGGTTATTAAACCATAAATATTAAAATTGAAAGCCCAATAGAAATTTTCTATTGAGCTTTCTTTATTTTTGTGAGATAAGAGCGAAATTGTCAAAATTGTCCTTATTTTCTTCTACAACTTCTATAAAGGCCTCTACAATATCAGGATCAAATTGAGTAAAACTACATTTTTGTAATTCTATAATCGCTTCATCGTAGCTCTTTCCAACATTATAAGGTCTGTTTGAGGTCATAGCATCAAAGCTATCTACAACTGTAAGAATTCTAGAAAGATATGGAATATCTTTACCTTTTAATTGGAAAGGGTAGCCTTTGCCATCATAGCGTTCATGATGATGCAAAATTAAAGGAACAATATTTTTAAGTGAATCAACAGATTTTATTATGTCTGTGCCGTTAACAGGATGTTGCTTTAGCATTTCCCATTCTTCATTAGTTAAAGGCATTTTTTTATTTAGAACTTCTTTAGGAATATTTATTTTACCTATATCATGCATATAGGCACCATATTTCAATACTTTCTTATCTTCTTCACATAAGTTAAGCTTGTCTCCTAGTAATTTAGAAAACATAACAACTCTTTCACTGTGTGCATATGTATATCTATCCTTGGCATTGATAACGCTAATTAATGTTTTTATAGAGGTAATAAGATCAATATGCTCTTCTTCTATATCATTTTTCAATTCTTCTAAAATAGAATAGTATGTTTCTACTCTATTTTTATTAAAGAACTTAGCTCTATAGAGAGCATCATCAGCACTTTTAATCAATTCCACATCATTTTTTGCCTTATCTGGAAATGTGGATATGCCTATGGAAACAGTAATTTTACCTTTTGGCTGATTTTCTTCACCTTCAAATTTATGGCGTTCTACAGCTAATCGTATTTCTTCTGCAATAAAAATTGCTTCTTTTTCTGAGGCATTAGGTAGGATTACTGTAAATTCTTCACCGCCGTATCTGGCAGGTATATCTTTAATTCTAACATTATTTTTTAGTATGAGGCCTATTTTTCTTAAAACAGCATCACCCTTTTGATGCCCATAAAGGTCATTATAGTGTTTAAAATAATCAATATCTAATAATATTAAAGAAATAGGATTTTGGTTTTTTTTGCATGATACAATTTTTTCTTTTAAAGACTCATGAAAAAATCTATGATTATAAACTCCAGTCAATCCATCTATATTAGCAAGTTCACCTAATTTTTTTCTATAGTCATTTTCAATTTTAACATAATACCCTAATGGCCAAGCAGTCAATATAAATACTCCAGTTAAAATCAAATCATTTTCAAAATACTGATTAACTTTAGCATTAGGCATATAAACTAAATCCATACCCAGTAATATTAATGAAGAAATACAGGCTATGGTAATTCCATATGTTATTCCCATCTGTATAGTTGAAGCTATAATTATAAACAAAAATAAAAACTTATAATGGCTGGTATGAGCACCAGAGAAAAAAATTAAAATAGAAAATACTATTATAAAAATAAAATTTTCTATAAATATTACAGTCTTAGTATATTTTAAATTTCCTTTAGAAGAAAGTGACCAAGTAACATAGATTAAAGCTAGTATACAAGTTGCTAGTCCAAGATAAATTAAATTTAAAAAAGTATTTGCCGTAGCAGTTGAAATATATGTATTATTAAAGTAATAATTTAAAATTATTATTCCACAAAACAATAGAGAAGCTAGTTTTACAATAGATATAATTTCAAATATTTTTTTTTGTCTAATGTTTTCAATACTATTCATATTTTCACATCCGTATAAATTAGTAAACTATAAAGAATAATGTAAAGGTCATTATGACCTTTACATTATTCTTCTCTTAAGCATTTTGGTTCTTCTGGTTGATAAGAACTCCAACCACATGCTGATGCTGAAGTTGAAAAAGCAAAAAATCTGAAGAAATCAGATATTAAATTTGCTATTTTTTTCATTGGTTTTCACCTCCAAGGAAAGTAGTTAAGTTTTTTAAAAAAGTATCTATACTTGTCATTAATAAGTGTCCACTGGATGTAAGAGTTAAGGATTGCCAAGCAGCTCCAAGGGATATACATTGGGCACTTATTAATAAAATTTTGTCTCCAAGTTTATAATATAATCCTAATAGAATTAATATCATTATTATTAAACCATGAAGTGTAAGTATAGAACTCTTTTTTAGGCGTTGTTTTGTTTTTTCCTTTACAATAGGTTTAGCTGGACTATCCACAGGAGCTAATTTATAAATAATCCAGTAAGAAAATATAAAGCACAGTAATCCTGTTGAAATAGTCAATTTAATAGTTAGTAAAGGGCTAGTTTTGCTTATAATTATGCCAAGAAGGGAAAAAACAATGGCTCCAATGAGAGCACACCTGTTTGGAGAGCTAGCATGAGCCCCACCTGAGTATTTTCTCAGAAAACTAGCAGTAAAGGAAAGAATCAAAGCTTCTATTAATACACCAAAAATAAGTCCAAATATTACTATAAATAGAATAGCCCATAGAGTTTGAAAAAAAGAAAAAGCACCGTAGGCAATGATTTCTTGATTATCCTTGTCCAAATTTAAAACTGAAGCAATTTTATATGATAATTTATTTGATATTTTCTCAATTAGAAACATTTTTATACAACCTTCTTCTTTTAGATTTAATTTTATAAAGTATAGTAATAATTAATCCAAACAAAAATAAGGATGGAGTACCGTACAAAAGTTTTGTAACAGGTTCTTTAAAAGTTATTTCAATATCAACTTGCAATAATTGATTTAATAGAAAAACATTAATTCCTTCACATATAAATAGTGTTATTACTGAAGTTAATCCTGAAGATATTGCCTTAATAAGATCTACTTTATTCATAAATACACATATTAGAATATATGCTACTAGAAAAAGTATAGTATGAACTCCAAAATGGATAGGTAATAATCTTATACAAAAGGTACAGAGTGATAACAATATACTGGATAGAATAAATTTAGTTTTATCTATTTTATTATTGGAAAATATATATCCTGCCCAAATGTAAATACAGGATTCTGGCAGCGTTCTAAAAAACAATTCTAACAATGATAGTTGCAACATTTTATTTTCATCCTTTGCTTATGTAATAAAAACATATAAATATTGTAATAATTTGGAATGATAAATACTATTAATTGCCTTAACAAGTATAATTATACCATTAAATATGTAAATGTGAAATGTTTACAGTGTTATTTTTTAAAATTATAAAGTTATTTTATAAAAAAAATTAAACTTTTATTTAAGTAAGGAAATTGCATAATTGAAAAGAATATAGCTTAATGCAAGTTTTATTGTTCAATGTTTGTAAAATTTATATTTTGAGATCAGAATATACTTAAAACATAGTTAAAGAGAAGAATTTATAATGTAAATATTAAAATTCAAAGAAATTAGATGATAATTTAATTAAAATTAAAAAAAATTTAATTATTTTTGTGGACAAAATAAAATTAGAGGATACGATGAATAAAATATATTATAAGGGGCAATAATTAAAATAATTTTATTAAGTTTTTCAAGGGGGTAAATATGAGAAAACAGAAATGTATTATATGTGGAAAGCCTCTAAATAATGGTATAATGATATATGGAAGAGGAATATGTAGAAGTTGTGAAGAAAGAATAACAAATGAGGAAAATGGAACAGATTTTTATGAGTATTATATACACTGCATAAAGAAGGCTATTGCACATTATATGATAAGAGGAGTGGATTACAGGTGTCAAAACTACCCCTTGTAGAAGGAGTATTAAAATATATCAAAGAGAATAACACTTTACTTTGTATGCCAGGACACAAAGGTGGAAAAGGATTTAGAGAGACTGCTACAGGCAGAGAATTATATAAAAATTTTATAAAAGGCGACATCACAGAGGTGGATGGCTTAGACAATCTTCACAATGCTGAAGGGATAATAAAAGAAGCACAAGAATGTCTATCACAATTTTATGAAAGTAAAAAATCTTATTTTTTAGTAAATGGAAGTAGTAGTGGTAATCTAGCCATGATATTCTCTTCCTTCAATGAAGGAGATAAAATTATTGTAGAGAGAAATTGTCATAAGTCCATTTTTAATGGAATAATGCTAAGAAAACTAAAACCAGTATATATAAAAAATAAGATTAATAAAAAGTATGATGCTCCTCTTTCAATAGAAGAGGAGCATTATTTCCGTGTACTAGAAGAAAATAGTGATGCTAAGGGAATAATAATAACTTACCCTAATTACTATGGGGTTTGTCCTAATTTGAGTTTTATAATAAGAGAAGCTAAAAAGAGAAATATGAAGGTTTTAGTGGATTCTGCTCATGGGGCACATTTTGGAGTATGCAAAGGACTACCTGAAAGCGCAGTAAAGCTTGGGGCTGATATGGTGGTTATGAGTTCACACAAAACTTTGCCAAGCCTTACCCAAACCGCTTATCTTCATGTTAGGGAAGGTATAGATTTAGAAAAAGTAGAATTTTATTTAAGTGTATTCTTAAGTACTAGTCCTTCATATATGCTTATGAGCTCTATGGATTATGCTAGATTTCACTTAGAAGAATATGGGGAAAGAGATTATACAAGACTTTTAGAGCTTGCTGAAGTTTATAGAGAGAAAATAAATAAAATAAAAGGCTTTCATGTGCTGGGTAGGAAAGATATGCACAAAGAAGATATTGATTTATCCAGATATGTGATTAATTTAGAAAAAGGATATAGTGCAAGGAAATTTTCAAAGTATTTAAGAGACAAAAATATTCAAGCAGAGATGAATGATAATCAAAACGTAATACTTATCTTTTCACCCTTTAATAATGAAGGTGATTTTAAAAAACTTTATAAGGTTATAAAGGAATGTCCATTATGTAGCTTAAAACAAGAATATTATAATATATTAAATCATAATATACCTGAAAGTAAATTAGCTCCCTTTGAAGTTCTAAACAGTAAATCAAAGGATACTAGTTTACTGGATGCAGTAGGTAAGATATGTGCTAAAGCCATAGTGCCCTATCCACCAGGAGTTCCTTTAGTCATGATGGGAGAAATAATAGATGAAGATATCATAGGTATGATAAAATATTATTTGAAAAATGGAACGGATGTAATAGGAGTAACTAAGGATAGTGGAGAATTGAGAGTTGAGAGTGGAGAGTTAAAAGGATATGGGGAATATAGAAAAGATATAGAGTGGAAAGTTAAAGTTATAGAAGAATAGGGAGGAACATAGGATGAAAGAAGGAGTTTTTATTACCCTTGAAGGACCAGAGGGGTCAGGAAAATCAACTATTATTAAATTATTAGAAGGATATTTTAATGAAAAGGGTATAGATTACGTGTCTACTAGAGAGCCAGGCGGAATTAATATAGCTGAACAAATCAGAAATGTTATTTTAGATAAGAATAATACAGCAATGGATGGAAGAACAGAAGCTTTATTGTATGCTGCTTCCAGAAGACAGCATATGTTTGAAAAAGTAATACCTGCATTAAAAAATGGTAAAGTAGTTATATGTGACAGGTTTGTGGATTCATCTTTAGCCTATCAAGGATATGCAAGAGGACTTGGCATAGATGAAGTTATGAAAATAAATGAGTTTGCAATAGAAGGATACATGCCTAATCTTACTTTATATCTTGATATAAAGCCAGAGATAGGTCTTGATAGGATTGCTAAAAATAAGGATAGAGAAGTAAATAGACTTGATTTAGAAAAGTTAGATTTTCATAAAAGGGTTAGAGAAGGATATCTTATATTGCTTGAAAAATATCCTGACAGAATTAAAAAAATTAATGCAGAAAGATCTATTGAAGTAGTATTTGGACAAATAAAAGATATTTTAGATAAAGCATATACAAATTAGATAAAGTGTTCCATTTTATTAAAAGTTAAATGGAACATTTTATTTTTATAAAAAATATAGTATAAGTATTAATGAGTACATTATGGATACAATTTATTAATATAATAAAAAAGTTTTAAGTGTATCTAAAAAGTGTTGAGTATATGTGGTAAAATAAAGTTATAGATATAGTAAATATTTAGGTGTTTAAAAGTGTTAGATTTTGGGGATGATTAAGGTTGAGTTAGGGGGGAAGGATATGAAACTTGTTCTTGCTATTGTTCATGATGATTATTCAGGGGAGTTAATAGATGTAGTTACAGAGTCTGGATATATGGTTACTAAGCTTGCTACAACAGGTGGATTTTTGAAGATTGGAAATACTACTCTTTTAATTGGTGTAAAGAAAGAAGAGGTTGATACCGTAATAGCACTTATTAGAGATGTATGCAAAAAGAGAAGTCAAATTGTTACGGCACCAGCCCCAGTATTGGGCTCAACAGGGGTTTATGTCCCATATCCAATTGAAGTTGAAGTAGGAGGGGCTACTGTATTTGTAGTAGATGTAGATAAGTTTGAAAAGATGTAACTTAGGAGTGGCTTGGAGGTAAAAGATGAGCTTTGAAAGCATAATTGGACACGATTTTATAAAAAAGCAAATAGAAAGCTCCATAGAACAGGGAAAATTTTCTCATGCTCATCTCATAATAGGTGAAGATGGTATTGGAAAAAGCCTTATTGCAAAGGAAATTGCACTAAGGCTTTTAGATAAGCGTGAAAATAGAAATTATGTTGATATTATAGAATGGAGAGCACTTCAAAATAAGCAATCTATTGGAGTAAATGAAATACGTGATATTATAAAGGAAATAAATAAAAAGCCCTATGAAGGAGATAAGAAAGTAGTAATAGTATATGGGGCTCATAAAATGACAACAGAAGCTCAAAATGCTTTTTTAAAGACTATTGAAGAGCCTCCAAAAGGAGTTACTATAATACTATTATCTGAAAATTTAGGACTTATATTAGAAACAATAAGGTCAAGATGTCAAATTCATAAACTAAAAAGATTAAATTTAAAAGAGATACAAGAGTACATATTAAAGGAATATCCTGAGCTGGAGGAAGAAAAAGAAAAGGCTGTCATTGCTTTTAGTGAAGGAATACCCGGAAGATGTAGGCTTTTTTTAGAAGACAGCTCTTTTAAAGAAATAAGAGATACAACAATGGAAATACTTATTGAAGTATATAAAAAAGACAAAAGCATAGTTAAAAAATATGAAAAATTTTTTTATAAATACAGTCAACAGTGGGATGATATATTAACTTGTTTAATTTCATATATAAGAGATATTGCTATATATAAAGAAACGGGAAAGCAGAGCCTTGTAATAAATACTGATAAGTTTCATAGTATACAAGAGCTTTCTAATATGTATTCATTTAATAAACTTGATGGTATTTTTGAAGTTATAAATAATATTAGAGAAAAATTAGAAAGAAGAGTGAATTCAGCATTAGCCTTTGATATAATGCTGCTTAAAATGCAGGAGGTTTAACATGATAACAGTTGTAGGAATACGATTTAAAAAGTCAGGAAAGATATATTATTTTGATCCTAATAATTTAGATATAAAGAGTGGAGATAGTGTAATAGTAGAAACTGTGAGAGGAATAGAATTTGGAGATTGTGTTACAGGACCTAAGGAGATTTCAGAAGAAGAAATTGTAACTCCTCTTAAAAATGTTATAAGAAAAGCAACAGAAGAAGATATACAAAAACACTTGCAAAACAAGGAAAAACAAAAAGAGGCTTTTAATACATGTGTAGAAAAAATTGAAAAACATGATCTTCCTATGAAGCTTATAGATGTGGAATATACTTTTGATAATAATAAGATTATATTTTATTTCACCGCAGATGGGAGAGTTGACTTTAGAGAATTAGTAAAGGATTTGGCTGCTATATTCAGAACAAGAATAGAATTAAGGCAAATTGGAGTTAGAGATGAAGCTAAAATGATAGGTGGTCTTGGACCATGTGGTAGGCCAATGTGCTGTTCTAGCTTTTTAGGAGATTTTGCGCCAGTATCTATAAAGATGGCAAAGGAGCAAAACCTGTCATTAAATCCTTCAAAAATATCAGGAATTTGTGGAAGACTTATGTGTTGCTTAAATTATGAACAAAATACCTACGAAGAAATAAGAAAAGAGCTTCCTACGGTGGATTCTATTGTTGAAACGCCTTTTGGAAGAGGGCAGGTTATAAGTAACTCAGTAGTTAAAGAAAGTGTAAAGGTTAAAATTAAAGTTAAAGATGGAGAAGATATGATACAGAATGTTTCCATAAAGGATATTACTCTAATTTCAGGGGGATATGAACATTATGAAGATAATAAAGATGAAGATATAAGATTAGAAGCTGATGATATAGATCAAGAAGTAATAAATGAACTGTTGAAAGAGGACTAAGGAGGAACAGATATGAAATCCATTATAAAAGTTTCCAATATGCGTTCTGCTAAGGATGTGGGAAATATAAGAATGGCATTAGGAAATTTGGAAGGAGTAATGGCTTGTCAAATTAAAAAGGATAAAGGAGAAATAGGTATCGTATATGATAAATATTTTATAAATATTAATGAAATATATGACTTATTAGAAGATATGGGATATACAATAGTGTGAAAATTACCTTTAAAGATTTACGAAAATATGGTAAAATGGGAAAAGACATTGACATTTTAAATCAATGCACTTAAAGATTGAGGAGGTGTTTTTCATGGCATTTGTAATTAGTGATACATGTGTAAGCTGTGGAGCTTGTGTTTCTGAATGTCCAGTTGGAGCTATAAGCCAAGGAGATACTCAATTTAATATTGATGCAGGTACTTGTATAGATTGCGGAAACTGTGCGAATGTATGCCCAGTTGGAGCTATATCTGCTGGAGAATAAGATTAATAAAAAAGATCGTCTAAAAAAGACGGTCTTTTTTATTTTACATTATTACAGAGATAAACTTCCAAAGTTGGGTAGTTAAAAAGCAAATACAAATTGCTATTCCAGTAGGTATAAATATGGATAATAGAGTCCATTTTATACTTCCCGTTTCCTTTTTTATTGTCCATACAGTAGTGGCACAAGGAAAGTGAAGTAATGAAAAAAGCATTACATTTAATGTGGTTAAATAAGTCCAACCATTGTCTAGTAGTATAGTGTGAAGCTGTGATATACTCTCAAAATTCACCATAGTTCCTTTAGATAAATAAGCCATAATTAAAATTGGCAAGACAATTTCATTAGCAGGAAAACCTAATATAAATGCCATTAGTATAAATCCATCAAGTCCAATTAAGTGTGCAAAAGGATCTAAAAATCCTGCTATGTGTCCAACTATACTTATATCTCCTATATATACATTGCTTAATATATATGTTATAACTCCAGCGGGGGCTGCAACAGTTACAGCACGCCCTAAGACAAATATAGTTCTATCTATTAAAGAAGAGTATAAAACTCTAAGTATTTGAGGTTTTCTGTAAGGTGGCAGTTCTAAGGTGAAGGAAGAGGGTATGCCTTTAAGTAATGTTTTTGATAATATATAGGATGTTAAAAGTGTTATTCCTATGCCTAATATGATCATGATAACTACTAAGAAAGAGGCTAAAATATTTCTAGTCCGTGAGCTTATTTCTACTCCAATGAAAAGTGTTGCAAGAGCAATTAAAGTTGGAAAACGTCCATTACAAGGCACAAAATTGTTTGTTAAAATAGCAATTAATCTTTCTCTAGGGGACTCTATTATTCTACAGGCAATTACTCCTGCTGCATTGCAGCCAAAGCCCATACACATAGTAAGTGCTTGCTTACCATGAGCACAAGCTTTTTTAAATACATGATCCAAGTTAAAGGATACACGAGGTAGATATCCTAAATCTTCTAATAAAGTAAAAATTGGAAAAAATATTGCCATAGGTGGAAGCATAACTGATACAACCCAAGCTACGGTTTTATATAGTCCAAAAACTAATATATTGTGAAGCCAAATAGGAGTATTAAGTGAGTAAAGAAAGTTGGAAAGATTATCTTCTAATGAAAACAATAAGTTTGCAAGCAATGATGAAGGATAGTTAGCACCTTGAATTGTAATCCATAAAATTATTGTTAGGAGAACAATCATTAATGGTATCCCAAAAATTTTAGAGGTTACGATATCATCTATTTTTTTAGTAGAAGGGTTTATTATATTTTCTTTTTTTACACACTGGTCTGTATAGTTTTTAGCGGTTTTATATATATCTGAAACTATTTTGTCTCGAAGTTCATAGTTATGGGCTTCTCTAAATTTCTTCACTTCATCTTGAATTGATATGAGCTCATTTTCATCTATAATCTTCATTTATTCCACCCTCTTTTCCTAAATCTAAATTTCCCAGGAAATTATATCCTAAATATTTACTAATAGATTCTAAAATAGATTTATCTCCATCTAAAAGTCTTAGGGCAAGCCATCTAGAGTTAATTTCTTTATTGAGAATACTATCAAGCTTAGGAGAAATTAAATTTATAAAAGAAGATATTTCGTCATTATAGTGTATTTCTGTGGGATTAGGGGTTATTTTATTTGAACATAAATCATAAATTGTATCTTTAAGCTGAGAAATTCCATTTCCACTTCTAGCGGAAGTAGGAACAATAGGTACTCCTAGCTTTTTTGAAAGCAGAGGTATGTTTATACTAATGTTATTCTTTCTAGCTTCATCCATTAAATTGAGGCACAGGATTATTTTGTTGGTTATTTCAGAAACTTGAAGTATTAAATTAAGATTTCTTTCTAAACAAGTAGCATCTGCTACAACCACACAGGCATCAGGCTTGCCAAAACACAAAAAGTCCCTAGCTACAATTTCTTCAATAGAGCTTGCCAGTAGAGAATAGGTTCCAGGCAAATCTACAAGGACGAAGCCTCTATTTTTATAAGTAAATCTACCTTGAGCATTTGTTACCGTTTTACCTGGCCAATTTCCCGTATGTTGGTGAAGACCAGTGAGACAATTAAAAACTGTACTTTTACCAGTATTGGGATTACCTGCAACAGCAACAATAAAGTCATCATCAGAGTCTTTTGTTATATTGAACAAATCCTTTAAATGCTGCTTATTAGTTGATGAGTGAGTAAGACCCATAAGTCAACCTCCATTTTAATTGATAGAATATACAAAGATTTTATCTGCTTCTTCATTTCTTAAGGCTATACATGTATCTTTTATAATATAAGCAATAGGATCACTCCAAGGGCTTTTTCGAAGTACAAATATAATAGAACCAGGTACTATACCAAGATCTAACATTCTTTGTCTTAAAAGTCCAGTAGATTTTAAGGAATGAACTTTAACCATACTCCCTATTTTAGCTTTGGAAAGTTGAAAAATATATTTTTCCATATGTTTACCACCATCCTTAAAATTGTAAATATTGTTTCATATCTATAATATGTAATTGAAAGAGTGTGTGTTACTTGAAAAAGTATAGCTTAAATGTGTAATAAATATAGAACTTTTAGCATATGTTTGTAATAAAACGATGGGGGGAGGATAAGAATGAGTATTTGGGATAAACAGAGGAAAGTATGTGGAACTTGTATATACTGGAGTGGTAAAAGAACAGTTGATTTTGGACATATTCAAGTGCACTGTGAAGAAGGAAATTGTAGAAATTCACAAGGCGTTTATAATAAGAAAACTATGCAGGGATTTACTTGTTCCAGGTGGACAGGATTTTCTCCAGGGGATATAAAGGTTCAATCTTAGAGATTTAAAAAGTATTTTTACAGTGGATATCACTTAGAATAAATAAAACATTCAAAACTATATGAAAAATAAATTAAATTACATATTGTTTTGATAAAAGACGGGATAATACAGAATAGAATAATGTTGTGACACAACATTATTCTAGTTTACAGTTTACAGTGGACAGTTTACAGTTAAGGATATTTTGTTAATGCAAAATTTAAAATGAAGTATAAAACCCTAGTATAGCCAAAGGCTACACTAGGGTTTGTTTTTTAAATTATTAGTTTTTCTGTAAGAAAAACTTCCTTCACTGTAAACTGTAAACTGTCATCTGTAAACTAAAGAAAATTGCTACGCAATTTTCTTTAGTTTGATTTAAAAAATATCTTTGATGTATAATGAAATGAAGTTTATATCATAATTAAATAGATAATATTAAAATATGATAGAATAAAATTTGTTAGAGTGGTGATAGATATGAATAGAGAGTTAGTAAAGGAAGATGAAACTTTAGATGATTTACAGTTAAAAGGGCTGCATGTTATACAGAAAAAAGAAGGATTTAGGTTTGGGGTAGATGCAGTTTTACTAGCTAATTTTGCAGAGGTTAAAAAAGGAGCTAGGGTTATTGATTTATGCAGTGGAACGGGAATAATCCCTTTTATCATAGCAGGCAAAACAGCAGCTTCAAAAATAACTGGAGTTGAGATACAAGAAGAAATGGTGGAGATGGCTAAAAGATCTGTAGAATTTAACGGTTTAGAAGATAGAGTTGATTTTATAAATGGGGATTTAACAAACTTAGAACTTTTAAAAAGTATTCCAAAGGCTGATGTAGTTACGGTTAATCCTCCATATAAGCTAAGTAATTCAGGGCTTATAAATCCTAATGATAAGCTGGCAATAGCAAGGCATGAGATATGCTGTACCTTGGAAGATGTTATAATTGCCTGCAGAACTCTTTTGAAGGATAACAAAAGAATGTATATGATTCACAGACCAGATAGATTGGCAGATATTATAACTTTAATGAGAAAGCACAAGATTGAGCCAAAGAGGATACAAATGATTCATCCAAATACAAAGAAAGCCCCTAATATAGTTTTAATAGAGGGGCAAAGAGATGGTGGAGCTTTCTTAAAGTGGGAGCCCCCTATTTATGTGTATAATGATAATGGTGGATATTCAAAGCAAATAGAAGAAATTTATCAAAGAGAAGTTTAGAGAGCGTAAAAAAGAAGTTTAGGGAGTTTAGCCACTGCGCTGAGGGTAGGAAATATGAGGAAAAAGAAGGCAAGAGAAGAGAGAAGAATAACAGAGGAAATAAGGTAAAAGAAGAATAAAAAAGATAAAAGAAGTAAGAATAAGGAATACGGAATGAGAGAAAGGAAGAATGGGATATGAGTGGTAAGTTGTATGTGGTTCCAACGCCTATTGGAAATTTGAAGGATATTACACTAAGAGCACTTGAGGTTTTACAAAGTGTTGATATAGTTGCTGCTGAGGACACAAGACAGAGTTTAAAGCTTTTAAATCATTTTGATATAAAGAAGCCTCTTGTAAGTTATCATCAACATAATGAAAACTTTAAGAGTGAAGATATAATAAGTAAATTAAGAGAAGGTAAAAATATTGCTTTAGTGTCAGATGCGGGGACACCTGGGATTTCAGATCCAGGAAGTGTTATTATACAAAAATGTATAGAAGAAAATATAGATTTTGAAGTATTAACTGGTGCTACGGCGGTTACCACTGCTCTAGTTTATTCAGGTCTAGATACTACTAAGTTTTTATTTAGAGGATTTATACCAAGAGAAAATAAAGAACGAAATCCAATTATTCAAGACTTAAAGGAAAGACAGGAAACATTAATTTTTTATGAAGCACCTCATAGACTCATTAAGACTTTAGAGTTTTTATATGAAAATTTGGGGAATAGAAAGATTGCAATTTGCAGAGAACTTACAAAGCTTTATGAAGAGATAATAAGATTACCTTTAGAAGATGCAATTAAATACTATAATGAAAAGGAACCAAGAGGAGAATATGTTCTTGTAGTAGAAGGAAAGAGTGAAGAAGAAATAAAAAGAGAAGAAGAAAAAGAATGGGAAAATATTACCATAGAAGAACATATAAAGAAATACATGAAAGAGGGGCTTTCTAAAAAAGAAGCAATTAAAAAAACTGCTAAGGACAGAGGAATGGCTAAATCTGAGGTGTACAAATATTCTCTGGAGCTGTAGTTATTTTACATAATTTTCAAGGAATAAAGATGGAAAAAAATAATGCATATTTTTACTACAAAAATTTAGTATTAAATGTTATAATATAATAGAAACACCAAAAGTGTAACAAAGTTATTACAAAAGCATAGACATTTTGGAGAACATGAAATTTGACATATAATAATTAACAGTAGGGAGATGAGGTAATGAATAAGAAGCTTACTACATTAGTTACTACAGTTGCTTTAGTAGTTTCAATGAGTACAACTGCCGTTTTGGCAGAACCGTTATCGGACAAGCTTAATAACCAACAACAACAGCTTCAACAACATACAAATGAATATAATTCTGCTCAAAAGAAAGTACAAGAAATTGAGCAAGCTATTGAGCGTCTGGATAGTGAAATAGAAATAAAAATGCAAGAAATAGAAAGTACAAAGAACAAAATAGAAAGTATTAAAAGTAAAATAAAATTAGCTGAAAAGAGTATAAAAAAAGCCGAAGAAGACATACAAGCTGAAAAAGATTTATATAATGAAAGAATGAGAGTCATGTACATGACAAGTGCAGGTGGCGGATACATAGACGTAATACTTGGTGCTAAGGATTTAAATGATTTCTTTTCAAGAGTAGAAGCAGTAAAAAAGATTACTGAACTTGATAAGAAGATAGTTGAAGAATTAAGACAAAAACAAAATGAAATTCAAAAACAAAAAGATGAATTAACTAAAGAACAAAAGGAATTAGCAAGCTTAAATACTCAGCAACAACAAAAGATGGACAAGCTTCAAAAGGATAAAGTTGCTCAAGATAAACTTATACAAGAAGCTAGAAAACAAATTGATTTATATGCAAGTAAATTAACAACTGATAAAAATCAAATAAGTGAAATTAAAAAGCTTATAGAACAGTCAAGACAAAGACCTACTTCGTATAGTTCTCCTTCAAGAGGTTCTTCGAATAGTTCTTCTAGCTCAAGTAGTTCAAGTAGCTCAAGTAGTTCTTCTAGCTCAGGTAACTCAAGTAGTTCTAGTAGTTCTAGTAGTTCTAGTAGTTCTAGTAGTTCTTCAAATAGTTCTTCAAGCGGTTCTGCAGATTTTTCTTCTAGTGCTGTAGTTAACTATGCTTACAATTATTTAGGAAGTCCTTATGTTTGGGGGGCAACTGGTCCAAATACCTTTGACTGTTCAGGATTTGTTAAATACGTTTATGCACATTTTGGAGTTAGACTACCAAGAGTATCAAGAGACCAAGCAACAGTTGGAAGTTATGTATCTAGAGGCAATTTACAACCAGGAGATTTAGTATTCTTTGGAAGTCCTATACACCATGTAGGAATGTATGTAGGAAACGGATGTTACATACATGCACCAAGAACTGGTGATGTTGTTAAGATAAGCTCACTAGGCTCAAGATCAGACTATACAACAGCAAGAAGAGTTAGATAATATAAGAAAAGTGCGACGCACTTTTCTTTAGTTTACAGATAACAGTTTACAGTTTACAGTGAAGGAAGTTTTTCTTATAGAAAAACTAACAATAAAAAAACAAAAGCTAGTATAGCCTTGGCTATACTAGCTTTTTGTACTTCATTTTAAATTTTGCGTTAGCAAAATATCCTTAACTGTAAACTGTCCACTGTAAACTCTAAACTAG
>JAVBWC010000038.1:0-6888 GCA_036677675.1 Clostridiaceae bacterium
AGTAGTATTTAACAAAAAAAGATAACTTCACTACCAATCTCAGTTATGTCGTGAAAGAGCTTCGATATGTTTCCTCGAAGATGAATACCGTTGAAATGTTCCCACATACGGCCCATGTGGAGACCGTTTGTCTGCTGACCAGAAAATAAATGTAGTTGCCCTTGGAAATGGCGTATTTACGGTGTTTTCAGGGGCTTCTTTATTTTTGGTTGGGGGGTTAAGGGATAGATTTTGGGTGTGTTTTAAGAAAATATGGTTTAGATGCCGAATTGTGCTCACCCATGTAAATATAGTTTTGCTTTAAGGGTTCAACCGTTTAGCAAAAGAAATGGTAGATATGTGGCGTTAAGTTCAAGAAACTATCCTTGATAATGTTCGCGAAAAGGAATATAATATTGTAATAGACCATGGAGGTGTATAGCATGAATTACATGTCAGCTCAAGAAGCTGCTGATAAATGGGGGATCACAAAAAGACGTGTTCAGATACTCTGTTCAGAGAACAGAATTCAGGGTGCAGAAAAGATGGGCAATATGTGGATTATACCTAAGGATGCAAATAAACCGGAAGACAGAAGGACAAAAAAAGAGAAAAAGAGGGACTTAAAATGCACCAGAAATTAGAAGATAAGTTTAATGTAATACATCCAACAAATAAAAATGCTACCTATTCCAGCATTATGAACTACTCTGATGATTTAAAGAAGCCACTTCAGAGATGGTATAGATATAAAGAAGGATTTTCTATAGAACTAGTTAAGCAATTAATTGAAGATTATAATAAATATCCAAACGGGGTTATCTTAGATCCTTTTTTAGGAAGTGGGACAACTGTTATTACTGCTAATAAACTAGGCTTTAAGGGAATTGGATTTGAAGTTAATCCATTCTCATATTTTTTGTCGAAATGCAAATTGCGAAACTATGAAGAAGATTGTATTAAGGAATTTCATGAATCATTCAATGAAATTACAAAAAAAGCATTGGAGAGAGTGGACAAATATCCCCTTCCAAAACTTTCAATTTCCGAAAAGGTCTTCGATGATGAAGTTGAAGATTTTTTTATGACCGTTAAACAATTTATTGAAAAAGCTGAATATAAGTTTGTTGAGACAAAAGAACTTATGTTATTAGGGTGGCTTTCTAGCATCGAAGAATTATCCAATTATAGAAAGGCGGGTAATGGCCTAAAAAAGAGAAAGTATGTAAAACCAAGGATACTTAGTAAAGAAGATGGATTTTCTGTAATTAGCAATGCCTACCAAAACATCTATGAAGATATTATAAACAATCACTTCGATTTTGATATCGAAATTTATAATGATAGTAGTTTGAACATGGAATCTTATATTTCTGATGGTTCAATAAGTGGAATAATTTTCTCACCACCATATGCTAATTGTTTCGATTATACAGAAATTTACAAGTTGGAACTCTGGTTTGGAGAATTTGTCAATGAGTACTCTGACTTAAAAAAGTTGAGAGAAGTTTCATTACGCTCGCATCTAAATGGTAATCTAGTTATTCCAGAGGATGCTGTTGTTACAGATACTTTAGAATTACTGTTAAAGGAGTTAGAAACAAAAGAATTGTGGGATAAACGAATACCTAAGATGCTTAAACTTTACTTTAACGACATGTTTAGAATAATTGATAACGCATATAAAGTGTTAGAAAATGATGGATTTTGTAGCATCGTTGTTGGAAATTCAGCTTATGGTGGGATTGTGTTTCCAACTGATTTAATCCTTGCTGAGTATGCAGAAAGTATCGGGTTCACTGTAGATAAGGTAGAAGTTGATAGATACATTATAACTAGCTCTCAACAGTATGAAATGACAAAAAACAACAAGAAATTCTTAAGGGAGAGTGTAGTATGTCTAATAAAGAAATAGCCCCAATAATAGTTGAAAGTCTACCAATTGATATTCAAGATGGAGGGACTTACTCGATAGCACAGTCAAATCCAAATACTTTTACTCACATTTATTTTAAATACCCTTGTCGATTTATTCCAGAAATACCAAGATGGGCGATAAAAAAGTATTTGGGCAATAAAAAGGGTGTAATTTTCGATCCTTTTGCAGGGAGCGGCACAACACTTCTTGAAGGAGTTATTAATAAGCATGATTCGTACGGTACAGAAATTGATTCAATAGCAAAATTAATCATAAAGGTAAAGACGACAGCTTTAACAAAAGATCAGATTGCTTATATGAGTGCTATTTTTGAGGAAATTATTTATAAAGTAAAAAATGATGATGTACCTGTTATTCTGCCGGAAATAAATAATCTAGATCATTGGTTTAATGAAGAAAATAAAACCTATTTAGGTAAAATAAAGTATTTAATAGAAAAAGTTGACGATAATGATGTCAAAGATTTTCTAAACTTATGTTTTGTTTCCATAATAAAAAAAGTTTCAAATGCTGATGACATTTCACCAAAACCATATGTTTCAACAAAAGTAATCAAGACACCGCCACATGCTTTGGAAGAGTATATTCAAGTGTTTAATAGGTATTTTAATGCAATAAAAGATTTTTCAAAATTAGAAATTGATAACCAGGCTAAATTGGTAGAAGAAGACGCATTAAACATTAAGCTTGATTTCAAAGTGGATTTAGCAATTACGTCACCACCTTATATTAATGCTTTCGATTATGCCAGAACTCTTAGATTAGAGAACTTATGGATGGGAGATTTATCTGAAAAAGATATACGCGAAAAGAAAAAAGATTATGTAGGGACTGAAAGTTTGAGCACGGCAGAGGAAGAAAAAGATTTAGAAATATTAACAGAAAGTAAGCTTCTAAAAGAATATTATTCAAAAGTCTATCCTGTTGACAAGAAGAGAGCGCTGGTAGTTAAACGATTTTTTGCTGACATGAAGCAGAATCTTGAAGAAGTAAAGCGAATACTTGAAGTTGGCGGTCATTACGTAATTGTAATAGGAAATAGTACTATAAGAAAAGTAGAAATTGAAAGCTGGAGAGTTATCGAAGATATTGCAAACAATTTGGGTTTTGAGTCTGAACTTCATTTTGATTATATTATTCAAAACCCATATATTCGAATACCTAGAAAAAATAGAGGGGGAAAAATTAACTGTGATCACGTTTTAGTACTTAGAAAAAGTAAATAAGGAAGGTGGAAAATTAATGGATTTAAGAGGTTGGAAATATGAGGGTAGAAAGATATCAGATAGTCTTCATGTCCAAATGCTGTCTATGATGGAGATATTGAATGATCCCGCTCAAGTTAAGGGAAGAACTTGGGGTGGATCTCTTCAAACTTATATTGGAGATGAGTTAGGAATTTCATCAGGTCAAGTGAGGACCATTAAAAGGATGATGGAAGAATTTAATTTATTGAAAAAGGGGGCATTGAATCAAAGAAGTGTTCCTTCTAGGGAATCAATCTACACAAAGAATGGTGAAATGCTTTTAGAATTATTCGCGTCTGAGAAACTAATGAAAGAGAAGAAATCTTTGCCACATCTTGAGCAAATTAAAGAAATCAACAGTATTTATAAACTTTATTATCAAGGGGTCTTGATTGAATATAATTTTATAAATGGCGAAGGTAAAAGACTACACCCATTAAAAGCTACATTAAAAGCAGTTAGAAAATTTGATTACCTAGATTATTGGGAGTGGTATATTCTTAATACATTAATCACGCAAGATGACAATAAAGATGAAGAGGAAGAGCTAGAAAAAACGATTATGGAGTACAGAAATGGCAAAATAGATTTTAGCGAATCAGATATTAAAGAATACTCTCTATCACATTCATATGTACTGGGGAATTTTGTACATGCTGGTTTTTTGAGATTAGAAGGCCGCAAGGAGAGCATAAAAATATTTATTGACCCAAATGCTGATGAAATTGTAAATAATATATTAAAACAATAATATAGGAGGTAGCATGTAATGGGGGATAATGATGCAAAAGTAATTATTGATACACAAATCAACGAAAAACTGAAAAGAATCATGGAACAACGTAACATTCACACTGATCATTTCAAAAGAACATGGATGGAATTAGTGGAGTTTGAAAAAGAAGCTAATTTAGACGAGGATCTGCAAATAAAAATCGATAAAATACCAAACTTTAACAAGGATGATGATATTTTTCTATTTGATAATGTAACAGGTTCATGTTTAGGTTTATTTAACGTTGTTGCTTTGAGGGAAGAAAATGAGAGTTTTTTAGTAGACTTGAAGAAAGCTATACGTTTTACCCCAACGCTGAATATCAAAGAAGTACTGTCTAATGAAGAAGTATCAACCGAGTTAAAAAAACAAATTGTTGAAAGTATTGGGGGTGAAACGAATGATTGAGCTAAACAAAAGCGACATTGAAATATTAAATGATTTGTTAAATCAAAAAACAGTGATCAATGTAATACCGTCTGATATCATAAAACATTTACCAGCAGATTTTTCTATTGACTCATCAATATTAAACAAGATTTGTTCATCCTTAAATTCAGGTAGCCATATCATGTTAAGCGGTTCTCCAGGAACCGGAAAGACAACTTTAGCTATGGCAATCGTGAAAGCTGCTACAAACAGAGAAGCAATTTTTACCACAGCAACATCAGATTGGACAACATTTGACACAATAGGTGGCTATCTTCCCGATATAAATGAACCTGGTAAGTTAACATTTGAACCTGGAATTATTTATCAGAGTATTTCTGATCGAAGATGGATTATTGTTGATGAAATAAACCGAGCGCCTATAGATAAAGCTATAGGACCTTTGTTTTCAGTTCTTTCCGACAATGATGTTAGCTTAGCTTATAAAAATACTAAAGGTGAAAGGCTAAGGATTGTTTCAGGAAATGAATATAATACAGACAATACAATATATAAGGTTGATTATTGGAGAATGATAACAACTTTAAATGAGTTTGATAAAATGTCTTTGTATGAGATGTCATATGCGTTTCTTAGAAGATTCGCAATAATTCATGTACCAGTACCTAAAGATTACTTAACCCTAATAAACGGTTGGTTTACTGGTTTCAACACTATTGTGATTGAAACTGTAAAAGCTATTGCTGATAGCGTTATGAAAAGTGAGATCAGAGAAATTGGACCAGCAGTATTTAAATCTATGTCAATTTATATGGAAAACAGAAAAAACATTGATTCAGATGATTTAGCTCACTTGGTTGAAGCAACAGAATTGTACATATTGGCACAATTTCAAGGTGCGGATGAACAAGAACTTCAAAAGCTGTTAAATATCTATTTAGGAAAATTAAGTTCCAGAGCTGATCTAATAGATGAACTAAAAAATCAATTTAATAGTGTATCAGGATACACTATGACATTGTAGGTGTTGTTATGAATACAGAAGAAATCGTTATTGTAGATGATAAATTAGATATGATCAACGCTATAAAGGATGAGTTTTTATATTTGAATCTATATAGAAATTCTGAAATGCTTGATATGTTGGTTTCAGGTATAAATATAGAAGAAAGTGATTTTTCAAAAGTAAATTATTACGATTTGAGAGATTTTCATTTTTTAGTCTATTGCTCCAAACAAAATCTACCAGAAGTATTGAAAAAACTGAGAATGCAGTTTGATATTAATGCTACTAGAAATACCTATGAACAAAGAGGAGTAGTAAGAGGAAACATTGATTGGCAATCTACATTCATAAAACGTAACGGTATTAATGCAGACACTTCTTTATTTATTGTGCGCGAGCAGAATAGAGAATTTGATACAAAACCAAATAGAATGCTCAAATATATTCTGCACCATATATATAACTTGCTAAAAGATATTGATAAGTTAATACCAGGAGATAGCGAACCAGAATGGTTTTCCAACATAAATTCTATTGAATCCAATTTAAAAATGATTCTTAATTGCTCATATATTAAACAAGTCACATTAGTAAAAAACATTACATCAGATCTTGCTACATCTGGACTTAAACATCGAAATCCGCTTTATAGATTAATTGGAAAAATTGCGCAAAAATATTATAGCATTTACGTGAAAAAAGATCCGGATTCAATATTTGAGATCATTAGGAGTCAGATTTTGATACCTAAATCAGTTGACAAGGTATTTGAAATATTAACACTATTTAACTGTGTGAAGACTGCAGATGAATTAAAAAATTCATTTGGAGGCAAAAGAAACTTTTCTCTACTTAGAAGCAAATATGATAACAAGATCATATACGAGTATGACAATGGTGTTTCAATCAACATATATTACCAGCATACTCCCAAAAGCCTCAGCTTATATAGTAGGTATTTTGATATCATGAAAAGTTATGGTTATAATGCAAAAATGGCAATACCTGATATCGTGATCGAATGCATTAGTAAGGATTCATCACATGTATCAATTATTGAAGTAAAGTATTCTGATGATGTCAGTTATATTGGAACAGGTTTACAAACATTGTTAGCGTACATCTATGATTATGAGAAAGCGTGGTCAGAGAAAAGTAAAGCGATACTAATTGTTAAGCCAGCAGTTAAAACAACACCTGCCAACGAATTTGATAATAAGGTTATGATAATTGACAAAGATAAGATGCAAGAGAAATTTGCAGAGATTTTTCTTAACATGGTGGCAATCTAAATATATTTTTGTTTATAATCTTACATTAGGAGATTTGCCTATGAGGAAACTAAACTCTTTTAGAGATGTCGTACAAGACTTATTTTATAATGGGGCTGCTGAATAATTCTAAAACCGTTGAAAACATTGAATTTTCAAGCGTTTTGTGATATAATAAGTGCAAGGAAAACGGCTTAAAACCTGAAAAAAGCTTGCACTTCTAAATCCGAAAACAGGAGAAACTTCATGTATAAAACCAATGCCGGACAGGCCTCCCTCTT
>JAVBWC010000039.1:0-13220 GCA_036677675.1 Clostridiaceae bacterium
GGGGTCGAGGGTTCGAGTCCCTTCTAGGTCGCCAAACAAGCTGGCATGGCTCAACTGGTAGAGCAACTGACTTGTAATCAGTAGGTTCCGGGTTCAAGTCCTGGTGCCAGCACCAAAAAACCTTAAGCGGTAAGCTTAAGGTTTTTTATATTTAGATTTAGTAACTTTAAATAAGATTAAAACTAAAGCCTAAAGATAGCTTTATCTATCCTTAGGCTTATTTTAATTCAATTTTTAGTTTTACATTAGTAAAATATTCTTGATTAAATTCCTTTCATTCTGTTGAGATTTATCTTAACTCTAATATCTTCACCATAGAATTTGCATAAAGTAAAATTACCAAAGAGCCTTGAGGTTATTCTTTCAGAATAGGTCTTTGAAAGTCCTTCTATGGTATAATTTGTAGAAATAATCATTTTTTTGCCCTTTAATAGTTTTGTATTTAGAAGATTGAATAACTCTGTTTTGGAAAAGTTGTTTATTTGTTCGGTACCTAAATCATCAATTACTAAAAGGTCACAGTCTACAAGCAAACTTTCTAAATCTTGATTATTTTCCAAACGTATTTCTCTAAGGTTTTTAATTAATTCCTCTGCAGTTTTATAAATTACTAAATATCCTCTATCTAATAATTCCTTTGCTATGCAGTTGGTTAAAAAGGTTTTACCTGTACCAGAATTTCCATAGAATAATAAATTGTCCTTTGAATTTGAGAAGGTTTCTATAAAGTACATGCTTATTTTCACTATTTCTTCTATGTTTTTTCTAGGGCTTTTCATATTATCATTAGTACGATTTGAAGGATGATAATCGTATCTAAAATTATTGAAATTATTAGTTTTCAATATTTGACTAAGTTCTGAATCCTTATAATATAGTTTAACAAGCTTTGGTTTATAACATTCACAGCGTGTTGTTCCAATAAATCCTGTATCCTTACATTTTTTACATCTATATTGTAAGTTCAGATAATCCATGTCATAACCATGAGAAACTAAGAATTCAGATTTTTGTATTCTTAAATCCATTATTTGCTCTTTTAAGTTTTTTAGATACTCTTCACGGTTTTCTATAGGTTTAAAAGAACTTGTAGCTAATTGTACACAGAGTTTATTTATTCTTTTATCCAACTCGGAAAGTACTGGAAATTTATCATAAATTTCTTTTCTTCTATTTTTTAATGCGTTTTCTTCGTAGGTTCTTATATCCTCGTACATTTTTAATATTTCAGTTTGGTAGCCTTTAATCATTATTATCCCATCCTAATAATTTTTTTTCTAAATCATCGTAATCGTAAGAACGCTGCTCATAATTGTTAAAGGTGTCTTTATTATTATTGTTATAAAAAGTATTTCTTTTAAAATTTGTTCTTGTTTTATCTTTCTTTTCTATATCTTCAAGACTTTTTATATTACTCTTAAACCAATTATTTAAAATAGCATCAATATATTTAAAGTCAGCCTTGTTTATTCTCTCAAAGCATATATCACAAGCTTTATAGATTACTTCTAAAGGAAATTTATATACATTTAGCCATTTATCAAGAATTTGCTCCTGAGGCTTCATTACCTCGTTAGCTTGCACTCCAAGATATTTTAATATCTTTTTAATATTTAACCATTTATCCTCATGTTTCTTTATAAAAATCTGAGCATCATCAATAGTTCTTATTTTAGCATCGTGCCACGCAATAGCTATTTGTTCTATATATCTATAATCAGTTTTACCCTTTGACACACTATACTGAATTAAAAGAAGAATTATTTCAGGGGTATAGTTATAATCTTTTTGCCAGCTTAGATACATAGTCATTTCTTTACTTGATAAAGGTCTTCCAAGGAGTTTTTCTATATCTTCCATCATATCTTTTATGGAGGTATTTTCTAATTGGGAAACAAGGGTTACATTGTCTTGAGCTGACTCTTGATCTGCTAACTTATTTAAATTTAAAAATTCTATAGAGTAATTGCCCATAGAATCAATTAGAGTCATCTTGATTACTCCTTGATCATTCCAATAATTCCATGCATCTAAAATTTCATTTTCACTTAAATTTAGAACCGATTCTATGCTTATAGAATTTATTCCTAATTCACCAGATAAACAATACCTAAGTCCCAAAAGATATATTTTAATATATTCTCCTTTAGCTTTAATCATATATTTATCTATAAATATATTGCTAACTAGTGTATATTCTGAATCCTTATGTTTAAACATGAATGTACTCATGCAATCGCTACCTTTCTTTAAATACTATATATAGTATTTATAATGTTTAATTATAACAAAATATAGAGCTTTACTCAATTTTATATTCATGCTTAATTACTGAATAAAAGTAAATTATAATTATTTTATCCCATAACTAATAATTACAATACTTCTTTTATAGGTGGGAGCATTGTAATTATAAAGGCTCTAAATTAAGTTCACTTTATATTATATACAATAATGAAGATTAATTAAACGTGAAAATGTATACAAAAAATTAATAATATTTAAAGAAATATGAGGGGATAATACTAAATACATGTGAAATAAGTTCCATAAAATTCAATTTACTACATATGTGTGAAAAAAGAAATTAACAAAAAGTTTAAAGATTTTACGTTTACTGATAAATTTACATATAGTAAGATACATATTGAATACAAAATTTTCAATATAAAAATATAATAAACAATAGCAAATAATAGGTTGAAACTTTACAAGCAAAAAAACTATTACTACAGAAGACTTTAAAGCTACTGTAGGTAAAAGTTTTAAATTATTGCGTACATGGAAAAGCAGCGTAAGTTCTACATAAACCCTGATGAATACATGAAGAGTTGACAGAGTAATACTTTTCAGATATACTTTGATTATCAAAATATTTGACAGTCGAAACAAATGTGTAACCTTTAAACTAAAGACTTGATAGAAACGGTGATGTAGTGAGTAAATCTATAAAAGGTATTGTAAATGAGTTAATGGTAGATATATTCAATGATATACTAACCATAGAGCAAACAGCACTTAAATCTGGCAAATTAAATGATTTATCGGTAACTGAAATTCACACCATAGAAACTATAGGTATGTATATACCAAGAACTATGTCGGAAGTAGCTGCTGACTTAGGAATAACTGTAGGAACCCTTACAACAGCTATTAACAATTTGGTGAAAAAAGGATATGTGGAAAGAAAGAGAGATGACAAGGATAGAAGAGTGGTAAAAATTACTCTAACTAAGAAAGGTAAATTAGCATATAGAGTACATGAGAAATTCCACTTAGATATGGTCAAGGAGACTATTAAAGGATTATCAGAAGAAGAAGAAAAATCATTAGCTTGTGCGTTAGAAAAGTTAAATGAGTTTTTTAAGTGTAAATATAATATAAATAACGATAATAAAAGAGAAAAGGAATAATGTTATGTATGAAGTTAAAATTATAGGTACTGGAAGTTATGTTCCAGAAAATATTGTTACAAATAATGATATAGCACAATTTGTAGATACTAATGATCAATGGATAAGTGAAAGAACAGGTATAAAGGAAAGAAGAATTTCTAAGGATGAAAATACTTCAACTATTGCAATAAAGGCTGCTAAAATGGCTTTGCAAAATTCAAATATAAAACCAGAAGAGTTAGATTTAATCGTACTTGCAACTGCAACTCAAGACAATTTTTTTCCTTCAACAGCTTGCCTTGTTCAAAATGAGCTTGGAGCTATGAATGCTACTTGTTTTGATATTTCAGCTGCTTGCACAGGATTTATTTATGGAATTAATATTGCAACACAATTTATAAAAACTGGTCAATCAAAAACAGCGCTAGTTATAGGAGCTGAAGTATTATCAAAAATAATGGATTGGAGCGATAGAAATACTTGTGTTCTTTTTGGTGATGCAGCAGGTGCTGCTATACTTCAAAAAAGTGATGAAAAAGGTATTATATCAATTTTTACTGGTTCAGATGGAAGTGGTGGAGAAGCTTTAAAGTGTCCTGCTATGCCATTAAATAATATATTTAATGGGAGAGAAGAAGTTAATAAAAACAAAATAACTATGAATGGCAGAGAGATTTTTAAATTTGCTACTAAGATAATGAAGCACTGTATAGGTGAGGTTTTAGAAAATACAGAATATAGTTTAGAAGATATAAAATATATAGTTCCTCATCAAGCAAATACTAGAATAATTGAATATACTGCTAAAAAATTAAATCTAGATATAAGCAAGTTTTATGTTAACCTAGATAAATATGGAAATACATCAGGTGCAAGTATACCAGTTGCTTTGGATGAAATGGCTCAAAAGGGACTACTAAACAAAGGAGATAAGATTATTTTAGTTGGTTTTGGTGGAGGACTTACCTATGGAGCAGAACTAATTGAATGGTAGTTTTAAAAATGAGAAAGAGTGTTTATAAAGAAAGTAAGAATTACAAGAAGTAATTAAAGATGTAAACAAATAATTTAAAATAAAAATAAATAATTTAATTTTAGGAGGAGCTTATTATGACATTTGAAAAGATTAGAAAGGTTATAGCAGAACACTTAGATATGAAGGAAGGAGAAATTTCTTTAACTTCAACTTTTTCTGATGACTTAGGAATTGATTCATTAGATATATTTGAAATAGTTATGGAACTTGAAGATGAGTTTGAAATGGAGATTCCTTCTGAAGATCTTGAAGGTATAGATAAAGTTCAAGATTTAGTTAATTATATAGATTCAAAAACTGAATAATTTCAAGAAATAACTATTATTAAATAGACTGCTTTTATGTCAGCAGTCTTATTTTATAGGAGTAATGGGAGAGGATAGAATGGGTAATATTGATTTATTTAAAAAATTAGGAGTAAAATATCCAATAATTCAAGGTGCAATGGCATGGATAGCAGATAGTTCACTGGCGGCGGCAGTATCAAATGCAGGAGGACTTGGAATTATTGCAGGAGGAACTGCACCTGTAGAATATATTAGAGATGAAATAAGAAAAGCTAAAGAACTTACGGATAAACCATTTGGGGTGAATATAATGCTTTTAAGTCCAAATGCAGAAGAGGTGGCTAAGCTTGTTTGTGAAGAGGGCGTAAAGGTAGTAACAACTGGAGCAGGAAGTCCGGGGAAATATATGGAAATGTGGAAAGCACACGATATTACAGTTATTCCAGTAGTAGCCTCTGTGGCTTTAGCAAGAAGAATGGAAAAAAGTGGTGCGGATGCGATTATAGCAGAAGGTTGTGAAGCAGGCGGACATATTGGGGAGCTTACAACTATGGCATTAATACCACAGGTTGTAGATGCAGTAAATATTCCTGTTATTGCTGCTGGTGGTGTTGGAGATGGACGTGGAGTTGCAGCAGCATTTATGCTTGGAGCTAGTGGAGTTCAAGTTGGAACAAGATTTTTAGTTGCACATGAATGTACTGTTCATCAAAATTACAAGAGTAAGGTTTTAAAAGCTAAAGACATTGATACTATAGTTACTGGAAGGTTAACAGGTCATCCAGTTAGAGTGTTAAGAAATAAATTATCTAGACAATTTAAAGAAATGGAAAGAGATTTAACGGACTTTGAGGAATTTGAAAGACTAGGAGTTGGAGCTCTAAGAAAGGCAGCAAAAGATGGTGACATAGAAATGGGTTCAATTATGTCTGGTCAAATAGCAGGCCTTATTAAAAAAGAGCAAAGCTGTAAAGAGATAATTGAAGAGATGTTTGAAGAAGCTAAGAAACTAGGAGGTTACCATGAGTAAAATTGCATTTTTATTTTCAGGGCAGGGAGCTCAATATGTAGGAATGGGTAAAGAACTGTATGAAAGTTATCCTGAATGTAAAGAAGTTTACGAAAAAGCTGATGAATCTTTAGGATTTTCTATAAGTGAGTTATGTTTTGAAGGAAGTAAAGAAGAATTAGATAAAACAGAAAACACTCAACCAGCAATTGTAACAACTAGTATAGCTTTACTTAAAGCCTTGGATAAGCATGGAATAAAAGCTGATGTTACTGCGGGGCTTAGTCTTGGAGAGTATTCAGCTCTAGTATATAGTGGAGTCTTAAACTTTGAGGATGCTGTTAAACTTGTTAAAAAAAGAGGTAAATATATGCAGGAAGCAGTACCAGAAGGTGTAGGTACTATGGCAGCAGTTTTGGGATTAGATAATGAAAAGATAAAAGAAGCATGTGAAGCTGTATCAGGAGAAGGAATAGTAGAAGTAGCCAATTTTAACTGCCCTGGTCAAATAGTTATTGCCGGGGAAATAAAGGCTGTTCAGGCTGCTTGTGAAAAAGCAAAAGAACTTGGAGCAAAAAAAACAATGCTTCTTTCAGTTAGTGCACCTTTTCACACTACTATGTTAGAGCCAGCTGGAATTAAGCTTTATGAAGAACTAAAAGATATAGAATTAAGTGATATGAAGGTTCCAGTTTTAACAAATGTTACTGGAGATTATGTTAATGATGTTAGTGAAATAAAGGAGCTTTTAAAGAAGCAAGTTATGAGTTCAGTAATGTGGGAAGATACTATAAGAAACATGATTAATGACGGTGTAGATACTTTCATTGAGATAGGACCAGGAAAGGTACTAAGTGGATTTGTGAAAAAGATAGATAGAAAAGTTAATATATTAAACGTAGAAGATTTAAAATCTCTTAACAAAACAATAGAAGCTTTAAAGCAAGAGTAAAGTCTTTAGGATAGTTTAACCTTAATCTAGGTGGAGTAAAAGCTCCATCTAAATTAAGGTTAACTATATTAATAATTGTAGACTATAAACTCCAAATTTTAAATTTGTAAAAGTAGGAGGATTAATATGGATAATAGAATACTTATGGGAAAAAATGCAGTAGTTACAGGGGCAAGCAGGGGTCTAGGAAGAGCTATAGCTTTAAAGCTTGCTGAACTTGGAGCTAATGTGATTTTAAATTATAGAAGTAGTGCAAATTCAGTAGAAGAAGTAGTAAAAGCTATTGAAGAAAAAGGCGTTAAGGCTTTAGCTGTTCAAGGTGATGTAAGCAGCTTTGAAGATGCTAAAAATATTATAGATGCAGCTGTTAACAATTTTGGAAGTATAGATATTTTAGTTAACAATGCAGGAATAACAAAAGATGGATTGCTTATGAGAATGAAGGAAGAAGATTTTGATAATGTTATAGAAGTAAACCTTAAAGGTGTATTCAACTGTACAAGACATGCAGTTCCTATAATGATGAAACAGAGAAGGGGAAGAATAATTAATATTTCTTCAGTTGTTGGGCTTGCAGGGAACGCGGGGCAAGCAAATTATGCTGCTGCAAAGGCTGGAATAATTGGGTTTACTAAGTCTACAGCAAAAGAAATTGCATCAAGGGGAATAACAGTAAATGCTATAGCACCAGGATTTATTCAAACTGATATGACAGATGTTTTATCAGATAAGGTTAAAGAAACTATAATGAACAATATTCCATTAAAAAAACTTGGTGAGCCAGAAGACGTTGCAGAAACTACAGCTTTCTTAGCATCACCAGCAGCAAAATATATAACAGGTCAAGTTATTAGTGTTGATGGCGGAATGCACATGTAAAAATCAATTGAAAGTTGACAATTGAAAATTGATAGTTAATGGATATTTGATGAAGCAGAAAATATTTGATATAGAAAATAATATAGAAATTGATTACTGGATACTATTAAGAAGGAGTGAAAATAAGTGAAGAATAGAGTAGTTATTACAGGTATAGGAGCTATTACTCCTATTGGGAATAATGCAAAGGATTTTTGGAATGGTATTAAAGAAGGTAAATGTGGAGTTAATGAAATAGCTGCTTTTGATACAGCAGATTATAAGGCTAAATTAGCTGCAGAGGTTAAGGGGTTTAAAGTTGAAGATTATATTGACAAAAGAGAAGCAAGAAGAATGGATAAATATTGTCAATTTGCTATGGTAGCTGCTGATGAAGCTGTAAAGGACGCAGAGATTAATATGGAAGAAGTAGATTCAGAAAGATTTGGGGTTATGGTTGGTTCTGGAATTGGTGGAATAGCAACTATAGAAGAACAGCATAAAAAGCTTATGGAAAAAGGGCCTAAGAGAATATCACCATTCTTTATACCTATGATTATAAGTAATATGGCAGCTGGTAATATAGCAATAAAATTCGGAGCAAAGGGAATTTGTACTACAGTAGTTACAGCTTGTGCTACAGGTACTCATTCTGTTGGAGAGGCTTTCCATAATATTCGTAATGGAATGTCAGATGTAATTATTGCAGGAGGAAGTGAATCTTCAATTACTCCTTTATCAGTAGCAGGATTTGATGCTCTTACAGCATTAAGCACAAGTACAGATCCAAAGAGAGCTTCAATACCATTTGACAAAGAACGTGATGGATTTGTTATGGGAGAAGGAGCTGGAATATTAGTACTTGAATCTCTTGAGCATGCTCTAAAGAGAAATGCAAAAATATATGCAGAAATAGTAGGGTATGGAGCAACTTGTGATGCATACCACATCACATCACCAGCACCAGAGGGAGAAGGAGCTGCAAGAGCTATAAAACTTGCCATTAAGGATGCAGATATAAAAGAAGAAGAAATTTCTTATATTAATGCTCATGGAACAAGTACACCATATAACGATAAATTTGAAACAGCAGCAATTAAAGGTGTATTCGGCGAAAAGGCTTATGAAATTCCAATAAGCTCAACAAAATCTATGACAGGACATTTACTTGGAGCAGCAGGAGCAATAGAAGCAATTATTTGTGCTAAAGCTCTAGAAGAAGGATTTGTTCCACCAACTGTAGGACTTAATGAAAAAGATGAAGAATGTGATTTAGATTATGTTCCAAATGTAGGAAGAGAACAAGAGTTAAAATATGTACTTTCTAATTCTTTAGGATTTGGTGGTCATAATGCAGTTATAGTATTAAAAAAATGGAATGAGAGGTAGAGGTATGGACTACAAAAACATTCAAGAATTAATAAAGACTATGAGTGATTCTAAACTTTCTTCTTTAGAAATAGAAGCAGAAGGTATTTCTATAAGAATGAGCAAGGGAGAAAAAAATCCTGGAGTAGTGCTTTGTACAGAAAAAGAGACCATAGAAAAACCTCAACAAGTGAAAAATAAAGTTGTAGAAGAAATAAGCTTAGAAAGTTCAGTTATAGAAAAAGCAGAGGAAGAATTGCCTAAAACTATGGTGAATGATAATGAAATAACTGTAAATTCACCCATTGTAGGAACATTTTATAGTTCAGCTTCACCTGATGTAGAACCTTATGTAAAGAAAGGAAGCAAGGTTAAAAAAGGAGATGTACTTTGCATAGTGGAAGCAATGAAGCTTATGAATGAAATAGAGGCAGAATATGATTGTGAGATTGTAGAAGTATTAGTAAACAATGAAGATATGGTTGAATACGGTCAGCCAATGTTCAAAGTAGTTAAGCTTTAAGAGGAGAGATAGTTATGTCATTAGGAATAAAAGAAATTCAAGAGATTTTACCACATAGATATCCTTTTTTACTTGTAGATAGAATAGAAGAGATAGAAGAGGGTAAAAAAGCAGTTGGATATAAGAATGTTACTATGAATGAGTACTTTTTCCAAGGGCATTTTCCAGAAGAACCTGTTATGCCTGGCGTTCTAATAGTAGAAGCTCTTGCACAAGTAGGAGCAGTTGCACTTTTAAGTAAGGAAGAATATAAAGGTAAGATAGCTTATTTTGGCGGAATAAATAAAGCTAAATTTAGACGTAAGGTTGTTCCAGGAGATGTTCTTAAATTAGAAGTAGAAATGATAAAGATGAAAGGTCCTGCTGGAGTTGCTAAAGGTATTGCTACAGTAAATGGAGAAAAAGCCTGTGAAGCTGAAATGATGTTTGCAGTAGGAAAGTAGAAAGAATTTTGATATACTGAAATTCTTGAGAGTAGGTGATAGTATGTTCAATAAGATTTTAATTGCTAATCGTGGTGAGATTGCGGTTAGAGTAATCAGGGCTTGTAGAGAGCTGGGAATACAGACGGTAGCAGTTTATTCAGAAGTAGATAAAGAAGCTCTTCATGTTCAAATGGCTGATGAAGCAGTTTGCATAGGACCAGCCAAAAGTAGAGATAGCTACTTAAATATGGAAAATATAATTAGTGCCACAGTTCTTGCTGGTGCGCAAGCTATACATCCTGGCTTTGGATTTCTATCTGAAAATAGTAAGTTTGCACAGATGTGTAAGGAATGTAATATTACATTTATAGGACCTGATGCTGAAACTATTGAGAGTATGGGAAATAAATCAAAAGCAAGAGAAATAATGATGAAGGCTGGAGTGCCTGTAATTCCAGGTACAGAAGGTAGCATAGATACTGTGGAAGAGGCCTTAGAAGAAGCAGATAGAATAGGTTATCCTGTAATGGTTAAAGCTTCTGCTGGCGGTGGTGGAAGAGGAATAAGAATTGTAAGATCAAAAGAAGATTTAAAAAAAGCTTTTGAAACAGCTAAAAATGAGGCAAAAGTGGCTTTTGGTGACGATACTATGTATATGGAAAAATTCATTGAAGAGCCTCGTCATATAGAATTTCAAATTTTAGGAGATAGTCATGGCAATGTGATTCATCTTGGAGAGAGAGATTGTTCTGTTCAAAGAAGAAATCAAAAGGTATTAGAAGAAGCACCTTGTGCTGTAATGACTGAAGAACTTAGAAAAAAAATGGGTGAAGTTGCAGTTAAAGCTGCTAAAGCTGTTAATTATAAAAGTACAGGAACTATAGAGTTCTTGGTAGATAAAAACTTTGATTTTTACTTTATGGAAATGAACACAAGAATACAAGTGGAACATCCCATTACAGAGATGATAACTGGTGTTGACTTAATAAAAGAGCAAATAAAAATTGCAACAGGTAAAAAAATAGAATTAAGTCAAGAAGATATTAAACTAAATGGTCACGCTATAGAGTGTAGAATTAATGCTGAAAATCCTAGTAAGGGATTTATGCCTTCACCAGGGACTATTAAGATTACTCACTTGCCAGGAGGAAATGGAGTAAGAGTAGATAGCGCCATTTATCAAGGGTATAAAATTCCTCCTACTTACGATTCTATGGTTGCAAAATTAATAGTACATGGCAAAAATAGAGAAGAAGCTATAAATAAAATGAGAAGAGCGCTTGAAGAGTTTATTGTTGAAGGTATAGATACTAATATAGATTTCCAGTTCAGAATATTAAGCAATGAAAACTTTGTAAAAGGATATTATGATACTGGTTTTATTCAGAACAACGAAAGTACGTTGTTTTAAGGTAGGTGAAATACGTGTTTAAGTTTAAACCAGTTTTCAAGAAAACTAAATATATAACTCTTAAAAATACTGTGGATAAGTTTCAGCAAGAAGAAGAAAAAACACCTAATATTCCTAATGGAATGTGGATAAAGTGTGATAGTTGTGGGAAAGTTCTATACAAAAAAGACTTAGAAGAAAACGTAAAGGTATGTAGTTCATGTGGAAAGTATTTCAGAATGAATGCTAGGGAAAGATTAGAATTAATAATTGATACAGGGACTTTTAGAGAATTAGATACGGATATTAAAACAGTTAATCCTTTAGATTTTGAAGGATATGAAGATAAAATAAGGCAAAGCAAAGAAGTATCACAACTTGATGAAGCGGTTATCACAGGGTTTGGAAAGATATTTGGAGAAGATGTTGTAATAGGAGTTATGGATAGTAATTTTATGATGGGAAGTATGGGATCTGTAGTTGGAGAAAGAATAACTAGAGCTATAGAAACAGCTACAGAAAACAGACTTCCAGTAATTATTTGTACGGCTTCAGGTGGTGCGAGAATGCAGGAAGGCATGTTTTCTTTACTGCAGATGGCGAAGACTAGTGCTGCAATAGGAAGACATAATGAAGAAGGTCTTTTATATATACCCATACTTACTGATCCTACAACAGGTGGAGTTATAGCAAGTTTTGCTATGCTTGGAGACATAATAATATCAGAACCAGGTACCTTAATAGGATTTGCTGGTAGAAGAGTTATTGAACAGACAATAAAGCAGAAGCTTCCAGAAGACTTTCAAAGTGCAGAATTTTTATTAGAACATGGATTTTTGGATAAGATAGTTGAAAGAAAAGACCTTAAAAAAACATTATATAAAATCATAGATATGCACTAGAAAGCGAGGTGTTAATACGTGTTAGAATGTGAAAAGAAAATACAGGAGCTTACTAGTAAAATAGAGGAATTGATTGAATTTTCTAAGGAAAAAGAAGTTGATTTATCTTTTGAAATAAATAGATTAGAGGGAAAACTAAAGGAGTTAAAAAAAGAAGCATATGAAAACTTGACTCCACTAGATAAGCTTACTTTATCTAGAATGACAGATCGTCCAACAACTCTTGATTATATAGAAAGAATTTTTGATTCTTTTATAGAATTTCATGGAGATAGACAATTTAAGGATGACCCAGCTATTATAGGAGGTATTGCAAAATTAAACGGAATGCCTGTTACTGTTATTGGACAGCAAAAGGGTAGAAATGTAAAAGAAAATATTAAGAGAAATTTTGGAATGCCAAATCCAGAAGGATATAGAAAAGCACTACGACTTATGAAACAGGCAGAAAAGTTTAAAAGACCTATAATATGTTTTATAGATACCCCAGGAGCATACCCAGGTATGGGAGCGGAAGAAAGGGGTCAAGCGGAAGCTATTGCAAGAAACTTAATGGAAATGGCAAATCTAAAAACTCCTATTATTTGCATAGTAATAGGAGAAGGTGGAAGTGGTGGAGCACTTGCATTATCCGTAGGAGACGAAATATGGATGCTTGAACACTCAGTATATTCAGTGCTTTCTCCAGAAGGCTTTGCTAGTATTCTTTGGAAAGATGGTTCTAGAGTTAAAGAGGCAGCCGCAATCATGAAAATTACAGCTCAAGATATAAAGAGATTTGGAATTATAGATAAAGTCATAGAAGAACCGGAAGGCGGAGCACACAAAAACCATGATGAAATTGCACAAACTATTAAGGAATACTTATTGAAGGTTCCATTTGAAGAAAGAATACAAAATATTAAACAGACTGTTGAAAGAAGATATGAGAAGTATAGAAATATTGGAGAGTTTATTGAATAATATAAGAAAAGTGCGACGCACTTTTCTTTAGTTGACAGATGACAGTTTACAGTTTACAGTGAAGGAAGTTTTTCTTACAGAAAAACTAACAATAAAAAAAACAAAAGCTAGT
>JAVBWC010000040.1:0-5481 GCA_036677675.1 Clostridiaceae bacterium
GAGAACGTCTATAAATTTGTGTAAATTAGAATAGATATGACTAATTTAAATTGGAAATTACTACGGGAGCAATTCTTGTAGTAATTTTTATTTTTGGGGGTAATACTAAATAATGAGGTTGTATAACTTGAATATACTATTATATTTTGCAAAAATAGTATTATTATGCATTTAATAAGAAATAAGTACAAGCTATAAATTTATTAGTTATTGTTCAAGTCTATTTTCAAACATTATAGTCAATTGAGCTAATGTACTGGACCAATTCTGAGATGGTGAAGTCCACTTTTTCATAATCTGCTCCGTTGCTAAGAATAAAGCCTTTTTTAAGGAATCATCTGTTGGGAAAGAGGTTCTTATTTTAGTGAACTTCCTTAGTTGTCTATTAAAACCTTCCAAAGCATTAGTAGTATATATTATTCGTCTTATTTCAGGAGGAAAATCAAAGTATGTGGATAGATTATCCCAGTTATTTCGCCAAGAGTGTATAACTATTGAATATTTATCTCCCCAGTTAGTCTCTAGATTATCCAAGCCAGCTAGCGCTAATGATTCTGTTGAAGCTTGGTACACTGATTTTAAATCTTTCATAAATGCTTTGCTATCTTTTGATGCAACATACTTTAATGAATTTCTAATCTGATGTACTATACAGTTCTGAATATTAACCTCTGGGAAAACAACTTTAATTGCATCTGGCAATCCTTTTAATCCATCCATACATGCGATTATTATATCTTTAACTCCTCTGTTTTTTAGGTCATTGCATACTGTAAGCCAGAATTTTGCTCCTTCTTGTTCTCCAACCCATATGCCTAATATGTCTTTATAGCCTTTCATATCCAAAGCCATACAAACATAGGCTGCTTTATTAACAATCTTATGTTCTTCTTTAACTTTAAAATATAATGCATCCATATAAACTATGGGATACACAGGATCTAAAGATCTATTTTGCCAAGCGACAGCTGTCTCCATTACCTTATCAGTGATTTTTGAGATCATTGAAGGGGATATATCTACCCCGTAAAGTTCATCTATTTCTGACTTAATATCATCTACAGACATTCCTCTGGCGTATAAGCCTATAACTTTCTTATCAAGTTCATTGCATACAGTTTCATACTTTTTTACAATCTTAGGTTCAAAACTTGCATTTCTATCTCTAGGGACATCAACGGCAACTTCTCCGAAGCTAGTTTTTATATTCTTTGAGCTGTGACCATTTCTGTAATTTTTATCTCCAATGTTGTTTCTTGCGTATCTATCTCTTCCGAGATGTTCTTCCATTTCAGCTTCTAAAAATTGTTGAATTATGTTTCCAAATAGTCTCTGCATAAGACCATTTTTGCCTACTAAATCCTCCATGCTTTCGCATCTGTTTAGTTCTTTATTTAGATCAATCTGTGGTATATTTAATTCTCTCATCTTCTACTCCTCCATAAAAATATTTTATAGTTATTGTTTCCATAATTACCAACTTCATATGCACAAAAAAACGTATATAGATTTGTATTTACACAAATCTATATACGTTCTCTACTTAAATTTAGTTTATCCTCAATACTATCCGCTATACTTGATTTTATCTTACTAGGAATAATACAATTTTACACTTCAAACTTACTTATTGCTGTAGTAGGGGCAAGGATTTTTAGTGCAATGTTTAATTACACAATTAATAAAGTTTATGTATTCTCAAAATTTAAAAATTCTTCAATTAAAAAGTCCTTACCAAAGTACTTCTTACTTGCAGTTGTTGTTATGTTGGCAAACTATAGTATTATTCATATGTATAATATATTTTTAGGAATTCCTTTGTTTTATGCAAAGCTTTTTACTGAATTAACTATATTTTCATTTAGTTTTTGGTCACAGAGAAAATTTGTTTTTAAGAATTGAAATTATGACTTATTCTTTATACTGTATCAATCAAAATCCTTCGCTATGTTACCAATTTATATTTTAGGACGGGTTACTATATGTAGCCCGTCCTCTTTTCCCAGGGAATTATGCTTATACTAATCCGAATTTACATCTTTACTTGTATAAGTATAATTCCCACTAGAAGCCATTTTTTCCATTTTATTAACTCTATTATTAATCTGCCTTACTTCTGACTGAATATTTAGCAATAAGTCTTTTATTTCTTTATCCATTTAACATTTCCCCTTTCTTACAGTAGTTTCTTCTTGAAAGTAGATTTTATTCATAGGGTTACATATAATTTATTTATATGTATAAACTTTATACCGCTGATATCCTTTATACTTCTGCCAAGGTTCTAACCTCTCAGTAAAATATCTCTTACTATGAGTGGATTCCTTGTAACACCTGTTATTTTACCGCATTTGCAGCAATATGTACTGCATCCCAAGGAGTTGCAAAAGGTGGTGAATAGCAAAAATCTATATTTCCTAGCTCCTCTGCTGTCATTTTTCTATCAATAGCTAATGCAAAGACATCTAACCTTTTAGCAACCCCCTCTTCTCCTGCCATTTGCGCTCCTAATAGGATTTTGCTTTCTTTCTCATATACTAATTTGATAGTTATTTTCTTTTTATTTGGATAATACCCTGCGTGATTAGCAGCTTTTACTGTAACTGTTCCATAATCAATATTCATATTTTTTGCTTCTTTTTCACTTATTCCAGTACTTCCAAAGGTCATATCCAATACCTTTACAATAGCTGTACCTAAAGTACCTGGAAATTTTTTCACTTCTCCTGCAATAGTTCCTCCTGTAAATCTTCCTTGCTTGTTGGCATTTGTTCCTAATGGTACATACACATCTTCTTTTCTTATAATATGATACACACTAGCACAATCTCCTGCTGCATAAATATCAGGGATAGAGGTTCTTCCATACCCATCTACCAAAATTGCCCCGTTCTTTAGCATTTTTATTGAGGTATCTTTTAAAAGCTCTGTAGCAGGTTGAATTCCTACAGCTATAATAACTAAATCTGCTGGATATTCTCCTTTATCAGTTTTTACACCTTCTACTTTTTCTTTTCCTATGATTTCTTCCAGAGTTTCTTCTGTATGAACCATCCCACCATGTTTTTCTACTTCTTCATGTACCATTTGTCCAAATTCTTCATCCATAATATTCAATAAGGTTTTAGGTCTTTGAATAATCCTCACTTTTTTTCCTAATAAAATCATAGACTCAATTAATTCTACATTGATGTATCCACCACCAATTAATACTACATTTTCAATGCCATCTCTTTTTACAAATTCTTTTATAATTTCAGCATCTGGAATAGTTTTTAATGTAAATATACTTTGTAAATCTACTCCCTTAACTGGTGGAACTTTAGGATCTGCTCCAGTAGCCACTAATAAAACATCATATTTTTCTTCAAATACATTGTTATTAGAATCCCTAACAGTTACACTTTTTTCTCTTTCATTGATTTTGATAACTTCATGCTTTGTAAATACATGTATTCCTTTTTCTTCAAAGTCCTCTGGCTTTTTTATTACGAGTTTTTCTTTATCCTTTGTCACATCAGAAATGTAGTAAGGTAATCCACATTGAGAGTAAGATATGTATTCTCCCTTCTCATAGATGATAATTTCCAAATCCCCATTTACTCTTTTTGCTTTTGAAGCAGCACTCATACCGGCTGCATCTCCACCTATAATAATTAATTTTTTCTTATCCATTAAATGCCCTCCTCTATAAAACTATTCTTAATCCAATTTCTCAGCTATATTCGTACATTTTTTCAGATATTGTACTAAAATTTTTGTACGTAATATATTTTATAACCATTATACTACTTATTGGTTAAATTTCCATAAAAATAAAGTTTCTATAGTATCCTTTCCTCACTTTCAATCTCAAAAATTTTAAATTGTCCTTACCATAAAAAAAAGGTACGGACAATTTCGTATTTGTTGATAATATTTTTACACTCCTAACAGATTGGTTCTTCCCACCAGCCAAAAGCAACTCTGCCGGAAGCTGCTAACTCCTGCGTTTCTGGATTAGATAAGAAAATTAGAAATGAACCACCAGGTGGAAAAATAAATTTTCCCTGCTCATCATCTACCAAGGTAGTTTCGGGTTGACCTCTTCTTACGAAAGCTTTAATTCCTCCAATTGGTTCTCCTGTCACATTATTTGCATACTCAAGTTTTATTTTTGGTTTTGGCAATGGACAAAGTGCCTGGTTGGCAGAAGTTACTAATGTAGATATCTGTGGTATTCCAGGTGGTTCTGCACTAAACCAAATTTGGGCTCTAAATGGAGATTCAGATACATCACTCACAGTCCAAACAGTTATATGCAAATTTACTCCTGAATTAATTGGATTATATAACCTAGCCCACGCACTTGTTCCCTCACCAAAAGTAAGGTTATCAGCGTAACCTACAAAGTATTTTCCTTCTAGGGACTTGGCCAAGTTAATAGGCACAGAAACAGTGTAATCTAAAGATGGTTTATATATGGATGGTCTTGGATAATTATAAGTTGGAAAACATCCACAGTATTGGTTAGGAAAGTTCATCATATTATAGCATAGATAGTCCGTTCCCTTTTGATCTTGTCCAAGATAATTAGCATTAAAGCAGTTATTCATATTTTGCAACTCCTTTTAATAGGATTTAATCTATTATATGCCCTAAAATGTAAAAGGTGAAATACATAAATATATTAACAATTTCATTGTAAACCCCTTCTTGTGATATATTATGAGACCTTTGGAATAAATCAGTAACAGTTTCTTATATCTATGAAATAAGAGAAGTATTAGATTTTATAAGACAAGAATTTAACTTTAATGGAGATATTAGCATAGAAGTATATGCTACAAAAGTAACAGAAGAACTTTTGAATAAAATACAGATTGTAGGTATAACCTTTATAAGTTTAGGAGTTCAAACTTTTAATAAGGAATATATTGTTGATTAATTTTAAAAATTCTAATAAAATATAAGCAATACATAATACGAGGAGGATTATAATGGACATATTTAATGATGTAAAAGTGGTAAAAAAAGCGAATATATATTTTGATGGAAAAGTTACAAGTAGAACTGTAATCTTTCAAGATGGTGAAAGCAAAACTTTGGGAATTATGATGCCGGGTGAATATGAATTCGGAACAGGAAAAAAAGAAATTATGGAAATTATTGCAGGTGTACTAGAAGTAAAATTGCCTGGCAGTAATGATTGGATTCTCATTAGTGCAGGACAAACTTTTGAAGTTGCTGCAAACTCTAAATTTCAATTAAATGTAAAAGAATTAACTGATTATTGCTGTTCCTATATTGAAGATTAGAAATCAAAAATAAAATACTGAAGACTGTCAATTACTAATAGAATAAAAATTATAGATACTACTTCTAATATTTTGAGAACGTATATAGATTTGTGTAAATACAAATCTATATACGTTTTTTTGTGCATATGAAGTTGGTAATTATGGAAACAATAACTATAAAATATTTTTATGGAGGAGTAGA
>JAVBWC010000041.1:0-19824 GCA_036677675.1 Clostridiaceae bacterium
TACACTAGGTTTTGTTTTTTTATTGTTAGTTTTTCTGTAAGAAAAACTTCCTTCACTGTAAACTGTAAACTGTCATCTGTAAACTAAAGAAAATTACTTCGTAATTTTCTTATATTATCCTTTTATTCTAATTAGTAATGCAATAGAAGAGATATATATAATTACAAATATAACTATTGGAGGCGTTAATTTTCCTAAAAAACTTCTTCGTGTAGATTCATTAATAAAAAACATTGATAAAAAAACTAAAGTAGGATAAATAAAAAAGTAAATTTTTTTCACCTCCGTTTTTTTAAGAAAATCTTTTAAAATATAAACTACAGCAAAATAATGGAGAGCCCCACATCTAATAAGTATAAAACTCCACGAAAGCATAAAAATATATCTAAAATTATTTATAATAGGTATATCTATAATTTCTGCTGCATATAAAAAAGGCCATAAACTTTTAGTAGTTAAATTTATTGATAAAAAATATACTGTTATAAATACAACCCATGCATATATAAGTACAGTTAAAAATACTCCTTTAAGTGAGGAGGTTTTTATTTTATTTTTATCATTCATATAAGGATAAATTAAAAATAGGAGCTCTGGTCCTATATATACATATAATTGCTCTACACTTCCTTTTAAAATATTATTAAATCCTGAACCGAAGATAGGTAATAGATTCAAGATACTTGATTTTCCAACAGCAAACAATGGAAGAATTAATAATGGGAAAGTGATATAAGAAACAATCTCACATATTCGTCCAAGTAAACTTATACCTTTATATGCAGTATAGGAGCATACAGCAGCTATAATAATTATTAATTTTAAAGGACTTAAATATTGTGTAGAATATACTCTAATTATATTAGCATAGCCTGAAGTTACCCCTAATGAAATCATTAGAAAAGGCATTAAAAACAATAAATTAAATATACTTCCCCAAAAATTCCCAAAATATTTCTTGCTTAAGAAAAGTATATCGTCATTAGGATATTTTTGGCTTATATATATACAGATTAGAACTAAGTACAATGGATATACCCCTCCTAGAATAGTGGATATCCATGCATCCTGTTGAGCGATTTTCACCAAAATCTTAGGAAGAGATAAAATTCCAACACCTATTGTTGCTCCATATAATATAAAAATAAGTTGAGGGGGAGTTAAAATTTCAGTTTTTACTTTATTCATTGTAAATATGCTCCTAAAAATTAATGTATTATTTTCTTTCTATAAAGTTATGGTTTAACCTTTAATTCGAATTAGTAATGCTATAGAAGTTGCATATATTATTGAAAATAGTACTACTATAGGAGTTACTTTTCCTAAAAAACTTCTTCTTGTTATTTCATTACTTAAAAGGACTGGCAAATAAACTAATACAGGATAAATAAAAAAACAAATTTTTTTCATAGATGTTTTTTTCATAAAATCTTTTAGAATATCAAGCATAATAGAATCCATTATAGATATGACTCTAAGCATAATGAAAATCCATGAAAGTATAAAAAAATACCTGAAATTGTTTATGATAGGTATATTTATAATCTCTGATGCACTTAAAACTGGCCATAAATTCTTGCCAGTTACATCTAATGAAAAATAATATATTGTTATAAATACAAGCCAAACATATATAAGCATAGTTAGAAATACTCCTTTAAGTGAGGAGCTTTTTATTTTACTTTTATCATTTATGTAAGGATATATTAAGAATAAAGCTTCTATACCTGTATAGGAATATGCTGTTTCTATACTTGCTTTTAATATATTGCTAAATCCTGAGCCTAGAATAGGAAATAAATTCAAAATCGTTGATTCTTTTATAGAAAATATTGGTAGAATAATGAAGGGTAAAGTGATATAAAAAATAATTTCACTTATTTTCCCTATTAAATTTATTCCTTTATATGAGGTATACAAGCAAGTAGCAGTTATAAAAATTTATAATTTTTCAGGACTTAGAAAATTTGTAGAAAATACTCTCATCATATTAATATATCCTGAAGTTACAGCTGTAATATGGAATATATATTCAATTAAAAACAATAAATTTAATACAGTTCCTAAAAAGTTTCCAAAATATTTTTTACTTAAGAAAAGTATATTATGGTTAGGGTATTTTTTACTTATATATATGCATAGAAGACTAATATACAATGGATATACTGCTCCTATGGCAGTAGCTATCCATGAATCTTGTTGTGAAATTTTTACTAGATTATTAGGTAAACTTAAAATTCCAATACCTAGCATTGATCCCAATATTGTAAAAACAAACTGACTGGGGGTTAAAATTTGATTTTTTGCTCTAGTTTCCATAATTATTCTCCTAAAAATCTCCTCGTCCATATCTATCTATATTAACTTTCACGTTAACTTTTATGTCAGAATTAGAAACAATTTCATCCCAATCTACGCCTGTATTTCTCCCATATGTAGCTGCAGCTACCCTTCCTAATTCAAGACAATCTACTTTATAATCTTTTTTCATTTTTTCTAAAAAATTGTAGCACATTTTTTCTATTTTTTTTTCCATGTCGCTTTTAAATTTTTTGTTTTCATCAGGTTTATTTAAGAAATCTCCATATAATTCATTGCACATTATATCACCTGTAAAAGCTAAATCTATAGTAAATTTATATTGGTCTCCAATTTTATTGCAAGTAGCTTTTCGTTTAACTGTTGTTATATAATCTACAGATTGTTTTGGGTTTTCTACAATAGAAAGTATGCCTTTAGATTTTTTTTCTTTTAAAATGTTTAAAACTTTAGCATCTTCTAAACCAACTTTAGTGACCATTTTATCTTTTTTAAATAAAGCCATTCCAGTAATTTCTATATCGTTATTTTTTATTTCTATATATGGTACAATAAGCCCTCTACCTTCCTCATCAATTCTTACATACGCATCTATCAATTTGTAATTTTGTGGAAAAAAACTAAAATATTTAGAATTGTCCATAACACCTTCTATATAATCAGCAGCACTGGGATAGCCTATAACTTTAAATTCTAATAGGTCAGCAGCGTTTCCTTTACAAACCATTGACCATATTTTGTCATTAGAAGTAGGATTTGAGAAGGTTGTATTTATAGGATGTCTTATACCATATTTTGCAACATCTTCACTAAAAACAATTATTTTTTCAAGTCCAGCCACAAATTTTTTATTACTTTTTCTTTGTCTTTCATCCCTTGTCGATATAATGGTTTTATCGGTACCTTCAATTACCTCACCAAAGGTTTTATCTTCTACAAAAATATCTTTGCTTACACACACCTTATATAAAATGTCCTCTTTTGATCTCTCCTCAATGTCGCAACCTAAAGCTGTAACAACCTCAATCTCTTCTACGGGACTAAAATCTACTCCAGTATTTAAATATACAATAATAGATAAGATTAATAGAGGTATTATTAATACCTTAAATCTATTGATTATATTCATGGCTTTATAAGTAAAAGTATTATTTTCAGTTTTGTTCATCGTTATTCTCCTTGAAGGTATTTCTAAAGTCTGTTTGCCTTGTAGGATTAATATTAGGAATAGATTGGGGACGCTTATTTAGTTTCCACAAAGGCGCTCTTATAAATATATCTTTTATGTCATTTTTATTAAATTGAAGATAAGGGACGCCAAAACTATCTATTGAACATATATGAACCATTAATAAAAACCAGCCTATACCTATACCGAATATGCCCATATAATTTGCAAGTAAAAGCATAGGATACTGCACAAATCTTATTACAAGTGCCATATCATAGCTAGGTATTAAAAATGTAGCTATTACAGTAATTCCTATTATAAGAAGTGTAGTTGGACTGACTATTTTTGACTTTATAGCAGTATCACCTATGATAATACCTCCTACTAAGCTTAAAGTTTGACCAATTTTATTTGGCAGTCTAAGCCCACCTTCCCTTAAAAACTCAACTATAACTTCCATAGACAAAATTTCTAAAAAAGGAGTAAGAGAAATACCTACTCTTGATGCTATAATAGGCGTAATAAACTTTATCGGTATAAGTTCTACATTGAATTTTAATAATGTTAAATATATAGGAGCAAGTGTTATAATTATAAAAACTGCTATAATTCTAAGAATTCTTGTAAAAGATGTCAATATAGTTCTCTGATTGTAATCTTCAACTGCCTGAAAAAATTCCACAAATAAAGTAGGGGCTGTGAGTACATAGGGTGTTCCGTCTGTTATAACAGCAACTCTTCCATCCATTAAATTAGCTTCAATTATATCTGGTCTTTCACTACCAAAGATTTGTGGAAAGGGGGTATAAGCATAGCTTTCGATATATTGCTGAATTTGACCTGATCCAGTAATAAAATCTACATCTATAGCACTTATTCTTTTTCTTAACTCATCTACAATATTTTTATCTATAATATCTTCTAAATAAATAATAGCCATATCCGTTTGAGAACGTCTTCCAACCTTTAACTTTTCTATAACTAAACTTTTATCTTTTATCCTTCTCCTAATAATACTTATATTAGTTTCTAGATTTTCTATGAAGCCCTCTTTGGCACCTCTTATAGAGGTTTCAGATTGAGGTTCTGTTATTGAACGATATTCTCCACCTTTAGTATCTACCACTATGTATTCATCTGAATTGCATATGATTAGGACCGTTTTTCCTTTTCTTAGTTCTTCACAAGCTGTAGTTATGTCTGTTATTACATCAGTAGTGGTAGAAGAAATATATCTTTTACAAAGGTATACACCGATGTTGTCTATATCTATTAAATCTTCATTTATATAATGCATTAAAGGATTTAATATATCTCTGCTTATAGTAACTCTATTTACCAAACCTTTTATATATACAACAACAGCTTCTAAGGGATGGTCTCGGCCTATAAATAATTCTTTTGTCATTAAGTTACTTTTAGAACCTATATTAGTATTAATTTCGTTTAGCTTCTTTTCAAGATTTTCACTTTGCATGACAGTTACCCCGTTTTTAGATAATTTTACTTATATATAGGTTTTACAGTTTTAATTTTATTATTAGTAAAAAATATTTCCAAATAAGCATAGAATCACTACACTCTCTAACTGGTGAAAATATTTTGTTTATTTTAAATTGTATGGTATTTGATTTAAAATAAGATACTGCCATGTACAAAGTTAAATCAGTCGTTGAAAAATTGTAAAATGTAATATATAATATTCTTTAAAATATGTACAGTACAAACAAATGTTTTTATTTGGAAAACGAGGGGTAAATATAAATCTTTAGCCAGTGATTGTTATAGATAAATGCTTATAACTTGTTACTAAAGGTTAAAAAGGGGGATATATTGTGATAAAAATTAGAATACCTGCTACTACTGCAAATATGGGGCCTGGCTTTGATTCCTTTGGAATGGCATTAAAGCTTTATAATGAAGTTTGGATAGAGGAAATTCCAGAAGGAGTTGAAGTTATACAAGAGGGGAAACCTTCTGAAATACCACTTGAGGAGAATCTTATATATACAAGTCTTATAAGAACATTGGACAGACATGGATATAGATGTAATGGACTAAGAATAGATGTAAAGATAGGGGATGTGCCTGTCTCTAGAGGTCTTGGAAGTAGTGCTACTTGTATAGTTGCAGGAATTACTGGGGCTAATATGCTTATGGGAAATATATTAAGCACTGATGATATTATAAAGGAAGCTGTAGAAATTGAAGGACATCCAGATAACATTGTACCTGCAGTAGTAGGTGGAATGGTTGTATCATTGATGGATGGAGAGAAGGTTATATATTCAAAGGTAAATATTCCAGAAAACTTAAGAATGTTTGTCATGATTCCAAATTTTAAGTTGAGTACAGAAGCAGCAAGAGAGGTACTTCCATCAAATTATAGTAGAGAAGACTGCATCTTTAATCTTTCAAGAGCTGCTATGCTGGTTAATGCAATGAATAATGGAGAGCTAGACAAACTTAGAGCAGCAATGCAGGATAGAGTACATCAAATTTATAGAATAGGTCTAATAAGAGATGCAGAGAAAATATTCAAAGCTGCAGAAAAATACGGTTCCTTAGCTGAAGTTATAAGTGGTTCAGGATCTACTCTTATGGCATTAGTTGATGTAAACAATAAAGACTTTGAGAAAAACATGGTTAGTTTCTTGAGTGAACTTGAAGATGAATGGAAAGTGCATTTGCTGGAAGCAGACGATGAAGGAGCCACTTTATTGTAAAATAAGCTGTCAATATAAGAAAATTGCGTAGCAATTTTCTTTAGTTTACAGATGACAGATGACAGTTTACAGTTTACAGTGAAGGAAGTTTTTCTTACAGAAAAACTAATAATAAAAAAACAAACCCTAGTATAGCCTTTGGCTATACTAGGGTTTTATACTTCATTTTAAATTTTGCGTTAGCAAAATATCCTTAACTGTAAACTGTCCACTGTAAACTGTAAACTAGAATAAAATTGCTTCACAATTTTATTCTTTTATGCATTCTCCAATTATTTTAAATCCTTTTTCCATATCTTCCTCACTTACTCTTGAGAACCCTAGTCTTAGGGTGTTTTCCCCAGAATTATCAGTGTGAAATATATCGCCAGGAGTGAAAAGTACACCTTTTTTATAACATTTTTCTAATACTTCTCTAGAGCTAATTCCTTTTAATTTTATAAATATGTGAAGACCTCCATCACCTAAAATAGATTCACAGGGGATATATTTTTCAGCTAACTTCATAGCAAGATTATACTTTTCTTTATAGAAGTTTCTTACCTTTTTCAAATATTTTTCGAAGCTTCCACTTTTAAGATATTCATAAAGCAGTGCTTGATCTAAGAAGGAGGTGTGAATATTTCTGCTTCTTTTCACGCTTTCTAAGGTGGTTATAAGTTCTTTATCTGCAAGGACCCATCCAATCCTTATACCAGGGAAAAGTATTTTTGAGAAGCTGCCAATATATATAACACCGTTTCCTTCTCCGCAAAAGGCTGCTATAGGAGCAATATGGGAGCTTAGGTGAAGCAGTTCTTCATTAAAGCCGTCTTCAATTATAGGAACATTGTATTCTTTAAATATATTATATACCTTTTCTCTTTTTTCAGATGGCATCACAATCCCAGTAGGGTTGTGATAAGAAGGAACTAGATATGCCATTTTAACATGATTTTCCTTAAGAGCCTTCTCTAATTCCTCTGCATTTAAGCCATCTTGTTCCATATTTATACCAATAATATCTATACCCTTAAGTCTCATAATCTTTAAGGCAGTATTATGAGTAGGATTTTCACATATAACTTTATCGCCTTTTTCTGTAAGAGAAGATAAAACTATGTCAAAACCTTCTGTAAAGCCATTAGTGATTAAGATATCTTTATTAGCTATATTTACACCCTTACTTTTCATATACTCCATCAGATATTCTATTAAAGGTTTATAGCCTTGAGCATATCCATAGTTTAGAATTTTTTCGCCTTCTATGGAGATTCTGCTTAGAAAGGCTCTTTTGAATTCTTCAATATCAAACAAGGTTTCATCTGGAGCTATACTTTTAAAGGATATCATTCCTTTTTTATATTTTAATTCGGTTTTTATTATATCAAGCGCTTCTGATGCTATTGCATAGTCATTAATTTTGCTTTGCCAGTCAATAGTCCATTTATCTTCTGAAATTATTTTAATATATGATACAAAGGTGCCCTTGCCTTTTACTGTATAAACTAATCCACTATCTTCTAGAGTTTCATATGCCTTCATTATAGAATTGCGGCTTACATTAATGATTTTCCCAAGCTCTCTGGTAGAGGGAAGCTTACTTCCAGCAGGAAGCATCCCTTTCTCTATCATTTCTTTTATATAATTATTAATCTGTATATAAATTGGAATGTCTTCCTTTAGGCATATATCTACAAGCATATTAGCACCTCGGCTTTAAAAACTTATTTCATTAATCTTCTTTTTCAATTGAATACTCTATAATATAGTCTAATAATTGACTAAAGTCTATACCTTTTGCCTGTGCGCTTTTAGGGAAAAGACTATTTGGAGTCATTCCAGGCAAAGTATCTATTTCAAGGACATAAACCTCTTCATTTTTTACAATAATATCAACTCTAGCATATGCTTTACATTTAAATATATTCCAGCACTTATTTGATATATCCTCTATTTTTTTTTGTAATGTATCAGGTAATTGAACAATGTTTTCTTCTGCCCCGTTATCATCATACTTGGAACTATAATCAAAAAATTCAGATTTAGGTTTTATTGAAATTATAGGCAGCACTTCTCCATTCAAAATACAGCAGGTCATCTCTTCACCTTGTATATATTCTTCAATCATGATTTCAGAATCATATTTTAGTGCATTACAAACAGCTTTTTCTATTTCCTCATTATTTTTTACTATAAAGGTCCCAATGCTTGAACCTCCGCAGTTAGGTTTAACTACTAAGGGATATCCTATTTCTTTTAATATATTATAATCTATATCTTCTAATTTTTTAACCATAGTCCACTTGGGGGTTTTAATTCCTTCATACTTTAACATTTTCTTGCTCATATTCTTGTCCATGCATACTGCGCTGGATAGAACACCACTGCCTGAATAAGGTATATCAATAGTTTCCAATACAGATTGAACCTTTCCATCTTCCCCAAAAGTACCATGGAGAGCAATAAAAGCAAAATCCAAGCATTTAACTTTATCTATAAGCTCATACCTAGTTGTTATAGGTATAGGTAAAACTTCATATTTATTTCTATCAAGGTTTTTAATAATTTCTTTTCCAGTAAGTAGAGATATTTCTCTTTCAGATGAGGTTCCCCCCATTATAACTCCTACCATCATCATAATGCATTCCGTTACATAAAATCTGCTAAAATCTAATATTTAGAGATTTATTCCTTATTCAACGCAACCTGTTTTGTCATAAGACTACTCCAGTTTGATATGTTGCTCCAAAGGCTTAAATTCCTGCGTAACGAACAGTACATACCAGCATTATCTTGTTAATGATACTATGCTGATTGTTTATATCTTGAAAGATTTATTGACGCATTTTTATCTCTATCAATTCTATAATTACATGATGGACAGATAAAAACTCTATCTTTAAGTTTTAAATCTTTCTTGATTTCACCACAACAGGAGCATGTTTTGCTTGAAGGATAAAACCTATCTGCTTTTACAAATTTAACACCATTAAATTTACTTTTATATCCTAAAATGCTAATAAATTTATGGAAACATTGTTCTTGTATAGCCTTTGATAAGTGTTTATTTTTAAGCATACCTTTCACATTTAAATCTTCAACAACTATTCTGCAAGGTTTGGTTTTCACTATTGCAGTTGTTACTTGATGAATATGATTTAAACGTATATTTGAAAGCCTTCTTTGAATAAGTTTTATTTCTCTTTCAAGTTTTTTAATATTATTAGTTTTAGTGAATCTATAACGGTTTTCACCTTCCTTTCCTATTTGAATTTTTCCATCTTCATATTTTCTTGAAACTTGTTTCTGCTTTCTTTTTAACTTCTTTTTTAATCTTTTAACTTCTTTAGTTTTATTAATATTTTTAAATGGCTTATCTATATTTGAAACTATTGCTAAATTTTTCAGCCCCAAATCCACACCTATTGATATATCTGTATTTTCTGATATAGGTTCTTCTTTTTCTATACCTACAGATATATACCAAAACTTACCGTCAAAACTTACTCTTGGATTAGTATATTTAATATCCATAGGTATTTGCTCTACTGTTTTAATCCAACCTACTTTTTCAATTAATACTAAATTTTCTTTAACTTTTAATTTATATGTATCATTATAAAATGAAGGTTTGCTTTTTCTTCTACTCTTAAATTTTGGTTTATCGACTAACCCTTTAAAGAAATTTTTATAAGCATTACAACCATCTTTTACAGCCTGTTTTGCCACATTATTAGATACTTCATTAAGCCAATTAAGTTCTGATTTCTTTAGAATAGTTAACTCTTTTCTCAAATCCCCATCATTAATAAACTTACCACCATTTTTATAATTTTCTTCTTGTCTTACAAGTGTCCAGTTATAAATAAATCTTGCAGTTCCAACTGATTGCCATAATTTCTGTTCCTGTTCTACATTTGGAATAATTCTAACTTTCTTCGCCAATATCATTCTCTAACAACTCCTTAACATTTTCTTTGATATCCAATTACTTTTTTAGTTTTATTTTCAATGCCTTTAAGTCCTAAAAAATGATTAAGTTGTTCTTGTGAATAGTATCTTGTACCACCACCAGTTATATGGCTTGGTTTTAATGAACCGTTTTTATCCCAATTTCTAAGTGTTTGAACTGTTTTACCTATCTTTTCTGCAAACTCTCCTATTGAGTAATATTTCACAATTTATCACCTCAATAAGATTATATGGGTTCATCTATAAAAAATCGATATATTTTTATAGATATTTATAGATTTATTCCAACTGTTGCCAACCTCCAAAAAAGTATCCTTCACTTTATATTTTACCTTATCTACACAAATAAAAAAGAACCACAGTAATTTAGATTAAGTTTAGTAGTGGTCATTATAATAATGTTGCGTCGCAACATTCTTATAATTGAGAATTGAGAATTGACAGTTGACAATGATGGATGTTTTGCTAATGCAAAACTAAAATTAAAAGCAGAAAAACACCTAAATATAGATAAATTCTACGTTTAGGTCTTTTTAAATTTTAGTTTTTCTGTAAGAAAAACTTCCTTCATTGTCCATTCTCAATTCTCAATTGTCAATTTGTTTTCTGTCGCAACATTATTCACTGTTGACAAATTACAAAAAAAGGATTATACTACAACTGTATTATATAACATAGTACACTTAATACAGTTAGGAGGTGACCTAATGATTAATATAGACAGCAGAAGCAGTAAACCTATTTATGAACAAGTTATAGATGGAATGAAGGAAAACATTATGAAGGGTATTCTGCAACCGGGAGATAAATTACCTTCAGTTAGAGAACTGGCAGCTATGCTTACAACTAATCCTAACACTATCAGTAAAGCATACAAAGAGTTAGAAAGACAGAAGGCTATTGAAACAATAAAAGGAAAAGGAACTTATGTGGCTAGTGATTACAAACCAAAGATTGATGAAGATAAATTAGAAATACTGGAAAAGAAGATAAAAGATATATTAATAGAAGCTCATTACATGGGCATGGGGAAGGATGAAATTGTCAATTTATTAGAAAAAATTTATGGGGAGTTAAAGGAGTGAGAGCATGATTGAAATAAATGGTGTATGTAAGAGTTTAGGAGATAAACAGGTACTGAAAGACATAAACCTTCATGTAAAAAAGGGAAGCATATTTGGACTGATTGGTGAAAATGGAGCAGGTAAAACAACTTTAATAAGGTGTTTAACTGGGATTTTTAAAGCTGATGAGGGAGAAATAAAAATAGATGGGGAGCAGGTTTTTGAAAATCCAGAAATAAAACAGAAAATAGGATATGTGGCAGATCAAAACCAATACTTTTCTTCTTTTAAAATAAAAGAATTAGTTGACTTTTATGAAATGACCTATCCAAGCTTTTCTTTAGAAAGATTTAAGGAACTCAATGAGATTTTTGGTATTCCAGAAGGAAAAAGAATAAGAGAGCTTTCAAAAGGAATGAAAATGAGGGTATCATTAATGCTTAATTTAAGCATATATCCAGAAGTTTTGATTCTGGATGAGCCTACATCAGGTTTAGATCCTATTATAAAGAAAAAGGTAATGAGTCTTTTAGTAGAAGAAGTAGCAGAGAGAAATGTAACTGTTTTTATTTCTTCCCATCATTTAAATGATTTAGAGAGAATTTGCGATAGCATCGCGATTATGGATAAGGGTGAAATAAAATATGTAAACAACATTGAAGATATGAAGGATAATATTAAAAAGCTTCAGGTAGTATTTAAGGATAAGATTTCAGTAGATTTTTCTTCTTGGAGTGAAATAATGACTGTAGAAAAATTAGGAAGAGTCACTTATATTATTACAAGAAATTACTCTAAGGAGTTGGAGCAAAAGCTTCTTAATCATGGAGCTATGTTTGTAGAAGAAATAGATTTAAGTTTAGAGGATATGTTTATTTATTCTATGGAGGAGGGACGAGATTATGAAAAGATTTTGGCGTAATCCTTTAGTTTATAAAGAATGGAAAAGTGTAAGGTGGATTACATTACTTATGACTTTAAGTATATTCTTTACAAAGATAATGGAGGTTATGAGTTCGTTAAAATGGATCAAAGAAATGGAAACTAGTGGAGAAATTTTCGGTAAATTAATCATTCCGAAAGATTTTCCAATATATATAAAGCATTGGTTTAATCAAGCATTATTAGGTTATAATAATGAGACGTTTGTTTTGTCTACAATAGCTTGTTTAGTTATACTTGTTGTTGTCCTTTTTAGAAGTGAGAGACAGAATAAAACCTATGAACTTTTAGCTTCTATGCCTTTTAAAAGAAAAGATATAATAGTAACTAAATGGTATATGGGTATGCTGAGTATATTCATTAGTTCCTTTATAGGATTTATTGCACTTTCAGTATTTTATACAAGCAATATTAAATATATTCAGGATTCCTATAGTATTGTTTTGAGATGGTCCTTACTTCATATGATTATGTATATGGCTATTTTCACTATATTATTTTTTATTCAGACCCTAATGGGACAGAATATTGCAGGATCTGTAGTGGGAGCTATTATAATACTTGTACCATTTTTTATATTATCAATGATTTCATCACTAATACAAGTTTATATGGGATTATCATGGGAAGATAAAATTATCAGAGATATAGATACGATGGCTAAAAATCTGAATTTGTATGATTTAAATAGAACGGAATGGATACAAGTAGCCAATGGAAAAATTAGGGAAGATCTGGGTTATTATGGCGATCATTATTTTACTTATAGTAACTATAATTTTAAAATTATAGCCTTATTAATAATAATTGCTATCTTCTTTGCATTATCAATTTATGCTTATAAGAGAAATGCTTTTGAAAAGAACGGAAACCTAATTTTGTTCTCTGCTTTAGAACCAGCATTTAAGTTTGGGGTGGCTGTTTGTTCTGGATTTTTACTTAGTGGTATATTTGGAATGGGTTATGCAGATAACAATAAAATTGTAATAGACATTTTCTTGGTTATAGGGGCTGCTGCAGGGTACTTTACAGCTAATAAAGCTATTAAGATTTGTGCTAATAGCAATAAATGATTCAACTTAGTTTTAAATAAAGAAGGCATATAATACTGGGAGGGTATTATATGCCTTCTTTTTCATGTTTGAATTTTCTTTTAAACATAATAAACATGGTTACCCCTTCAAATATCCACTGAACAGCAGTTATCCACCATACATATACTACTGATACCTTTAGTATATAAACAAAATAAAACATTAAAGGAATTCGTATAAACCAGCTGGAAATCAAAGATACTTTAAAGGGAGTTTGAGTATTTCCTGACCCTTTCAGTGCCCCACTAAGGACTAGAGAAATTGCCATAGGAATTTGCTCAATAGAAGCTATCATAAGGCATAAAGCTCCAAGGTGTATAACTTCTTTTTCAGTAGTATCAATAAATAGCTTTATTAAAAACTCTGGATAAAGCAAGAAAAATAATGCACATATAGCCATAAATAAGGCTCCAAGAAATGTACATGCAAAAGCATATTCCTTGGCTTTATCATAATTTTTTTCCCCCACTTTGTGACCAACTAAAGTAGTTGCGGCAACGCCAAATCCCCATCCAGGCATAAAGGATATGGATTCAATTGTGGTAGTTATTTGATTTGCTGCAAAGGCAGTAGCACCTATATGCATTATAATAAAGGAGCTTAAAAGTCTACTTAGGGAGAAAGCACCTTCTTGCATAGAAGAAGGAATAGACAATTTTAATAGTGATGAAAGTTTATTAGTATTTAAAGCCTTTATATATTTAGGTCTAATTTTAATCTTAGATTTTTTAAAGGTATAAACTGATGCGAAAATGAAGCCTACTATTTGAGCTATGGAAGTAGCAATAGCTGCCCCCTCTACCCCAAGCTCAGGGAATCCAAATTTACCAAATATTAAAACCCAATCTAAGCTTAGATTTACTATATTTATAAGGAATGATATTAAAAGAGGAATTTTTGTATTGCCATATCCTCTTAGTATTCCATTTAGCATACTGGTTAACATATTAAAAAACAGACCAAAAGATATTATTCTCATATAGGTAACTCCAAGATTTATAACATCATCTTTTGCTTGTGCAATTGTAAGTATATTTTTTGAAAAAACAAACATTATTATTGATATAAACAAGGAAATAATTGCTCCTATAAAGATACCTATAGATGCATACTCTTCAGCAGAATCATATTTTTTGGCCCCATATTTCCTGGCTACTAATGAAGTTATTCCAACAGCTATACCTACTGAGATAAATATATTAATAAAGGTATATAAAAGCTCAGAACTTAATCCTACAGCACTTACAGCGATTTTACCACCATACTTACCTACCATCATGGTGTCAAGAACCCATATCATCATGTATAAAGTCATTTCACCAACAGCAGGTAGAGCAAGTGACAGAACGTCTTTAATTGTATTTTTAGTAAACATGTTTTTACCCCTTCTGCAAATATATTACTTCTTAGTTTATATTAAGCCATTAAATAAAATAAAACAAGTTGGTTTTGTTAAGATATTGACAAAATATATATTAGGTAAAATGCATTTGAACAAACTTTAGAATTTCTTAATGAAGCCAAAGGTATTTATAACAATATATACTTTATTATTTTATTTTTATTGATTTTTGGCTAAAATAGTAAGTATATGAATTTGGGCTGAGGTGAAGGTATTGATCAATATAAGTGAGAGAACAATAAAAAATTTAACAAGTGAAATAATGTATATGAGAGGAGAAAAATACTATCTTCAAGGTAATGTAGTGGATTTAGATACAGCTGTAATAAATAACAAGAACCTTGATGGGGATATAACTATTATTAAAGGAAAAATTAGATCGGATAATGGAAATAATATGTATAATGCTTATGTTGGAATTAACAAGTATGGTGGAATCACTAATGTTAATTGCGATTGCCAGGCATTTATGAATTACTTTCCAGCAGTTGGAGTGTGTAAACATGTTATTGCTCTTCTTTTAAAATATATAAGAGAAAAAGATTTGATTATGAAGCCAAGAGGGTCAAGACAAGTAAAACAGCTTATAAAGGCTTTAGGATATGCCAATTTAGAGAATATGTGTGGAAAAAAGCAGATAAAAATAGAATACAGATATCAGCATGAAAGCTGGAACGGAGGAGTATCTGCACTAGAATTAAAAGCTGGAGAAAGCCAGATGTATGTTGTAAAGGACATAAAGGAATTTATAGAAGCTATCAAAAATAAGGATAGAAATATTTTCTTTGGACAAAAATTCACCTTTGATCCTTCTATTCACCAGTTCAAAGAAGAGGATGAGAATATAATAAACATTCTCATGGAAGTATATGATATGAATGACAAGGTTAGATATTTAGACAATCATAGTTATGCTTCCAATAGGTTTCTAAAAGGGAAAAGGGCTTATTTTATTGAGAGCCAGATAAAAAGAGTATTTCAGCATTTAAAAGGAAGAACTATAGAGATAAATATTGATGGACAAAATAGTGTTAAAGGAAAAATATTAGAAGAGGATATGCCTTTAGAATTCAGCCTTACGAAAGAGAGAAGAGATATAGTTTTAGAGCAAAAGGGAGTATTGCCTGTACCTATTACAGGAGATGGAGAGTATTTTATTTATAAGGATAATATTTATAAACCTTCTAATGAGCAGAGAGAGATTTATTTGCCTTTCTATGATGCTTTTATACACAATACACATAGAGCTATAAGATTTGATAATGAAGACAGTGAAGAACTGGCTTCATATATAGTACCAAACCTAAAGAAACTTAGTTCAAATATTAATATAGATTCCAGCTTAACAAATAATTTTTATGAAGAACCTCTTGAAATATCTATATATCTTGATAAATATGAAACTGGAGTAAGTGCTCAGGTAAAATACAATTATGGAGAAATAGAAATAAATCCTTTGAAGGATGAAGATATAAGAAAAGATAAAAAAATTCTGGTTAGAGATATAAGAGAAGAAGTAAAGCCTATAAATGCTATTCTTAACTTTGGATTTGAAAAGGGAAAAGAAAAATTTATATTAAGGGATGAAGATAGACTTATAGATTTTCTATTTAAAGGTATTGAAGCACTTCAAGAATTTGGGGAAGTTTATTACTCAGAAGCTTTTAAAAATGTAAAGGTATATAATTCTTCCAACATAACTTCAAGTATTAGAATAAATAATGAGGATTTATTGGAGTTTACTTTTGATATTGAGGGAGTAGAAAAAGAAGAACTTAAGAATATTTTTGAAGCTTTAAGGGAGAAAAAGAAATATTATAAGCTGAAAAAGGGAGGATTTATCCCATTAGATAATGAGGAATTAAGCAGCTTTGCAAGTATGGTTGAGTATTTAAATATAAAAAATTCTGATTTAGATAAGGAAAAGATACTTCTTTCAAGGTACAATGCTTTATACATAGAGCAGAGTACAAAGGATAAGGGTTTAAAGATAGAAAAGGACAAAAAATTCAAAGAACTTATAAGCAACCTTAGCGAAGTAAAGGATGAAGAATTAGAACCTAAAGAAGAAATAAATAAAATAATGAGAGACTATCAAAAATTTGGATTTAAGTGGCTTAAAACCTTGGCAAAATGCGGTTTTGGTGGAATACTTGCGGATGAAATGGGACTTGGAAAAACCCTTCAAGCTATATCATTTATCCAGTCAGAGACGGAACAGGGAGAAAAACTGCCTTCTTTGGTTGTAGCGCCTACTTCTTTGGTGTATAACTGGAAGGATGAAGTTGAAAAATTTGCACAAGATCTTAAAACCTTAGTTATATCCGGAGATAAGAAGGAGAGAAGAGAGAAACTAAAAGAAATTTATAAGTATGACATTATACTTACTTCATATCCACTTATAAGGAGAGATATAGAGGACTATGAAGAAATTCAGTTTAAATACTGTTTTTTAGATGAAGCACAGTATATAAAGAATCCTAACTCCATAAATTCAAAAGCTGTTAAGGAATTAAAGGCAAAGGCATGTTTTGCACTAACAGGAACACCTATAGAAAATTCTCTTACAGAGCTTTGGTCTATATTTGACTTTATCATGCCTGGGTATTTAATGAGCCACAGTAAATTTTCACACAAATATGAAGGTCCTATAGTTAAAGATAATAATCTTATGGCATTAAAGGAATTGAATAAGCATATAAAACCTTTTATGTTAAGAAGAGAGAAAAAGGATGTTATAAAGGAGCTTCCTCCTAAGATAGAGCATAAGGTAGTGGTTGAGATGACTAAAGAGCAGAAAAAGCTTTATGCTGCTTACTTAACTCAATCAAAGGAGGAAATAGATATGGAAATAAGAGAGAAAGGCTTCAAAAACAGTAGATTTAAAATTTTATCTATTTTGACTAGATTGAGACAAATTTGCTGCGATCCTACTACTTTTGTGGATAATTTTAAAGGGGAAAGTGGCAAAATGGAAGCTTTAGATGACTTGTTAGAAGATAGTATAAAATCAGGGAACAGAATATTGTTATTCTCTCAATTTACTTCTGTATTAAAAAATATAGAAAAAAGATTAAAAAAGAATAAAATAGAGTATATGTATTTGGATGGTCAAACTCCTATGGAAGATAGAGGAGGACTGGTTAAGAGCTTTAATGAAGGAGAAGGAAAAGTATTTTTAATTTCTCTAAAAGCAGGAGGAACAGGGCTAAACTTAACAGCAGCAGATACTGTAATTCATTTTGACCCTTGGTGGAACCCAGCAGTTGAAGAACAGGCTTCAGATAGAGCTCATAGAATTGGTCAGAAAAAAACTGTTCAGGTTATAAAGTTGATAGCTAGAGGAAGTATTGAAGAAAAAATTTATGAACTGCAGCAGAAGAAAAAAGAGATAATTAAAAATGTAATGGATTCTGAAATTAAAGAGGAAAATTTAATTTCACAGATGAATGAAGATGAAATTAAAGAACTTTTTCAATAAAAGTATAATAGTATTTTTGGAAGGGTTTATATCCTTTTAAAAATACTATTACTTATAAGTATAAAAATTATGGAAAAGGTATATTATATATATGTAAATGTACCTTGACAACTAAAGACATACTAAAAATTTTCATTTTAGACATGAGTTATTGATAGAAAATTAACAAAATACTATAGTTTATTAATTTATAGCATATAAAAATATAAAAGGTATTTTAAAATATATTTTGTATAAAAAAGAAACTAAACAACAAAAAAGTGCATACTTAAAATAATGATATAAATATATTAAAATTAAATTGTGATTGACATAAGATTCACAATGTATTAAAATAAATTATAAACAGAGTGAAACTTAGTTTTAAATAAAAATATTAAGGTTTATAGGAGGTAAGGAAATGAACTTTGAATTAACTAAAGAGCAGAAATTAGTAGTACAAGCAGTTAGAGAATTTGCTCAAAATGAAGTAAAACCTATAGCTGCTGAAGCAGATCAAACTGGTGTTTTCCCAATGGAACAATACAAAAAAATGGGAGAAATGGGATTAATAGGACTTCCTTATTCAACTGAATATGAAGGTGCAGGCGGAGATTACTTATCATACATCCTTGCTGTTGAAGAAATATCAAAAGTAGATGGTTCTCTTGGAATATCTTACTCAGTTCAAACTTCTCTTTGCATGGGAGCATTAAATATGTTTGGTACTGAAGAACAAAAGAAAAAATACCTTCCAGATTTATGCTCTGGTAGAAAAGTAGGTTCTTTTGGATTAACTGAACCAAATGCTGGAACAGATGCTTCAGGACAACAAACAATAGCTGTTAAAGATGGCGATGACTATATATTAAATGGACAAAAATGTTTCATAACAAACAGTCCACTTGCAGACACTTTTGTAATATTCGCTATGACAGACAGATCACAAGGTACAAAAGGAATAACTGCTTTTATAGTTGAAAAGGATTTCCCAGGAATTTCAATAGGAAAAATCGAAGACAAAATGGGAATAAGATCATCTCAAGTAGCTGAAATTATTTTAGAAGATTGTAGAGTACCAGCTGAAAACATGCTTGGAAAAGTAGGAAAAGGTTTTGGTATAGCAATGAAAACTCTTGACGGAGGAAGAATTGGTGTAGCTGGTCAAGCGTTAGGTATAGCTGAAGGTGCTTTAGAAGAAACTATAGCTTACATGAAAGAAAGAAAACAATTTGGAAAACAACTTCACAAATTCCAATACTTATCTTTCAGAATGGCTGATTTAAAAGCTAGAATAGAACAAGCTAGATATTGCGTATATAAAGCTGCAATGGATAAAAATGACGGAAAACCATATTCAGTATCAGCTGCAATAGCTAAAATGGTAGCTTCAGATTGCGCTATGTATGTAACAACTAACTGCGTTCAAATGTTAGGTGGATACGGATTTATCAAAGATTACCCATTAGAAAGAATGATGAGAGATGCTAAGATAACTCAAATCTACGAAGGAACTAACGAAGTTCAAAGAATGGTTATTTCAGGAGACATGTTCAGATAGTATATAAACTGATAATAAGGAGGATTTAGATAATGAAGATAGTTGTTTGTTTAAAACAAGTTCCAGATACAAACGAAGTTAAAATAGATCCAGTTAAAGGAACACTTATAAGAGAAGGAGTTCCATCAATC
>JAVBWC010000042.1:0-64669 GCA_036677675.1 Clostridiaceae bacterium
TATGGTTGTGGTCGGCAAACCTACTTCCATTTTACATCGGAGGTTTTATTTTTTTCTACTCATAGCTATAAGCTTTTTAGAACCACAGGCATAGCCCGTGGTATTCGTTATACAACAACCTAAGCAGGTCTATTTTAGACCTGCTTATTAAGATTATGGGATGACAGTTCCACCAAGTGTAGTAATAACTTCATTTACTTTAGTTTTTATTCCACCTGATAATCCAGTACCCACTGCTACTGCTATAACTGCAATTGCACCAAGTATTAAAGCATATTCAGTCAAACCTTGCCCTTCTTGATCATTCCATAATCTTTTTATTGTTTTATTCATAAAATACCCCCTTAATATTTAGGGAAATTGCATAATTACAAAAGAACTATATTTTTTTGAATTATGCAATTTCCTCATTTATTATTTTTACTAATGCCGCCCTTAAATTTTATTATTTTCTTTGATTTTAACTAGTATAGTCATGAAACTTTAAAAGCAATTAAAAATTTTAAATTCACAGTTTTCTAAGTAAGCTGTTAATTTTTCATTATTAATTATCTGAGCCTTTGTTATTCAAAGTTAATGACTATAAAATGGAGTAAGAACTACCATTACTACAATTGCAGCTAATCCAAGTACTGCAACATATTCAGAGAAGCCTAACCCGTCTTCATCATTCCATAATTTTTTTATTGTTTTATTCATACCAATATCCCCTCAATATTTATTCTTTTTACTAACATAATGTGATAGTCCTTTTATTTAATTGCTCAGCTTATTCCTCAGTTTTACTAACACCCTCCTTTAAAACTTATTATTTTATTTGATTTCAACTATAGCCATGAAACTTTAGAGGCAATTAAAAATTTAAAATTCACAGTTATCAAAGCTGTTAATTCTTCATTATTAATCATCTGAGCCTTTGTAAATTAAAGTTTCATGGCTATCTCTTCCGAAATTATGAAATTTATTTTTGCTATAAAATTATATTATTCAGGTAACTTAAAATTGGTTACATGTTTTTTTAATTTTTAAATTAATTTTTTTACATCATACAAAGAATTCAAAACCAGCCAATTTTGTGGGAAGTATTTTCCTATAGTCCAGTAGCTTACTCCTCCTAGCTTATATCTATTAGCTGTCTCTAATTTAGCTCTTATACTTCGTGCATCTTCAAACCATACAACATGCTGTTTTCTAGCATTATCATAGTAAGTAAAGAAAGGTGATTGTGCTTTCCAGTCATATTGTATAATAGCTCCTTCTCTAAAAGCTAAATCTACAGCTTCTGTATTAGATAAGGCTTTTGCTGCTGTTCCTTTTACATAAGGTAATGTCCAATCGTATCCGTAATTAGGTATACCCATGAAAATCTTTTCTCTAGGTATAGCAGTTACAGCATAGTTTAAAACTTTTACTACTTCATTTAATGGAGCTACTGCCATTGGTGGACCAAAGGTATAACCCCATTCATAGGTCATTATTATTACATGGTCTACTAAAGCTCCATGCACAGGGTAATCATGTCCTTGATACAATATCCCCGGCTGGTCTGCCGCAATCTTAGGTGCTAAAGCAGTTGTAACAGTATAACCCAAAGGCTTAAGCATATTTACTGTTTTCCTTAAAAAATTATTATAATCTTCTCGGTTCTCAGGATATATATACTCAAAATCTATGTCCAATCCATCATAATTTTTAGCCTTAAGGGTTGCAATTACATTATTTAATAGGTTTTCTTGAGCAACATTATTAGTAAGAATCTCTTTAGCAATATCACTACTGAAGCCTTTTCCCTCTTCTATATTTGTGATTACCATTAAAGGAGCTACCTTAGCTTCTCTTGCAGCTTGAATTAAGGGAACATCGTCAATTCCCTTTAAGCTTCCATCCTTCAGTACCTGATAGCTAAATATACTTAGATAAGTTAAGTTTTGAAGAGTCTTTTTAAGAGTCTCCATTTCAATTTGAGGAAATGCATAACCATTTACCTCTATAGTTCCATATTTTCTTGTTCTATCTGGAATAATTATAATCTGCCCTACCTTAAGCTTACTAGGGTCTGTTATCTGTGGATTGGCCGCTAATATAACTCTTGGAGGCATTCCATAGGTTCTAGCTATGGAGTAAATGGATTCTCCAGGAGCCACTGTATGCTTTCGTTCTCCTTCTAGTATTACAAGACTTTGTCCTATTACCAATTGTCTAGGGTCTTTTAGTTCATTATCCTTTGCTATCTTCTCTGCTGAAACTCCATAGGTACGTGATATAGAAAATAAGCTCTCTCCAGGTCTTACTACATGAATAATCAAATATTTCTCCTCCTTCTATTACTAATTCACTATATGCAAATTAATCTCTAGAAGATAATACAAATTTTAACCTATTGTTGTAATTTAAGAATTAATAGAGTGATTTTATTAAAATTTTTCCAAAGTAAAGTATGCTTAAAGCTGAACTCTCAAGGCTGAATTCAACTTTGTAAAATTTATAAATATAATAATATATCTAAAGCTTACTACATATATTTCCTATATAGTAATGTTAAAGTTGAGGTGTTATTTATATTTATTGTAATAAAAAAGTCAAAATTAATCTCAGTTCTTTTAGCTATAATAGCATTAATCTCTGTGGTATCTTGGTATTATATTTCTTCTCCTACTGATGCTAAATTTACTGAAAATATACCAAACAAAGAGGAAGTTACTAATGAGATAAAGGATTTGTTTAAAATTAGAAACAAAGCTATTTTAATGAAAGATGTTGAAGCAATAGATTACATATATGATAAAAGTACTAAATATGGAGTATGGGCTTATGAACATGAAGTGAAAAAAATGAAATATTTATTTAATTGGTCTGAAAAGCAAGGGGTGAAATTTATAGATATTGTTCCTATGGTAGTTGTAAGAAGTATTAAGGGATACAATGACACTTATTCTGTAAATCTTATCTGCTCTACAGAATACAAGTACGTTTATGAAAATCAAGAGGATTATACCAAAATGAATATGTTTAGAATCGGAACTGCTCACTCTTTAAGAGTAACAAATAAGGATGGAGTTTGGCGTATAACAAAAGAATGGTATACAGATCCCTTTGCAGACTCTTTAAATCTAGATAATATAAAGGCTGATGATATTAAAAAATATATTTTATCTCAACCAGCTAGAGATTTTTCTAATCTAAATGAGAGAAGAGTTTCTGCTGTAGAATATGCTGATAAATACTGCGGAATAGCTGCTAATGAAGAATTTGGTTTTAAATACAATAAAAAGTATGGCGATTTTAATCCATTAGGTGGAGATTGTGCTAACTTTGCTTCTCAAATTTTGCATGAGGGAGGGAAATTTAAAAAGACTTCTACCTGGAATTTTTATGGAGGCGGTGGCAGCAAAGCTTGGCTAAATGCCAATGCCTTCAAGGACTATATGTTAAACAGCGGTAGAGCCTCACTTATAGCTAAGGGAAGCTATGATAAAGTATACAAAGCCTCCTATAAACTCCAGCCTGGAGACTTTGTTGCCTATGAAAAAGGTGGTAGAGTTGTTCACATTTCCACAGTAACCGGTGCAGATTCAAATGGATATTCTTTAGTAAACTGTCATAATACTGACAGGTATAAGGTTCCTTGGGATCTTGGATGGAGTGATAAGAAAATAAGGTTTTGGTTGGTGAGAGTACACTATTGAATAAAATTGCTATGCAATTTTATTCAGGTGACAGATGACAGTTTACAGTTTACAGTGAAGGAAGTTTTTCTTACAGAAAAACTAACAATAAAAAACAAAAGCTAGTATAGCCTTCGCTATACTAGCTTTTTTGTACTTCATTTTAAATTTTGCGTTAGCAAAATATCCTTAACTGTAAACTGTCCACTGTAAACTGTAAACTATAAGAATGTTGCATAGCAACATTCTTACCAGCCTCCTGAAGATCCGCCGCCGCCGCTATCTCCGCCGCCGAAACCTCCAAAGCCGCCGAAACCGCCTCCGCTGTCGCCACCACCGAAGCCGCCGCCACCAAAGCCTCCGCCGCCTCTGCCGCCACGACCACCGCCAAAGAAGGAATTCCAAAATAATATTTTAAAAATAAACCTTATTACTCTTCCTCTATTAAAAATAATATCTAAAAATACTAAACCCATTAATATATAAATAGGAATAGGATTTCCTTGTACATTTTTCTCTTCATCATAATTAAAATCTAACTTTTCATTTTTTTCTAAAGTTACTCCATACTCTTTAGCTATATTATCTGCAAAAACTGAATAGGCATTTTTTAGCCCTGCACCAAAGTTACCCTGCTTAAATTCAGGTACAGCAACTTCCTGCATAACTCTGCTTGTTAAAATATCAGGAACAGCACCTTCAAGTCCTCTACCTACCTCTATAGACCATTTCTTCTCCTGCATAGCCATTAAAATCAAAAGACCATTATCCTTACCCTTTTGTCCTATTCCCCAATTTCTAAAAAGGTTAACTCCATAGTCTCTAATTTCAGTCCCTTCAAGAGAATTTATTATAACAATAGTAGACTGTGCTCCAGTTTTATTTTCCAGCTCTTTTCCTACAGATACTATATATTCTTTCGTATTACTGTCCAATATACCAGCATAGTCATTTACATATTTTAGGCTTGTTGGCTTTGGATATGTTATTTCTGCTTTTGTATTTTGAAAGGGAATTAGCATAAACAGCAGAGTTAAAGCAACAATTAACAGTCCACTGCATTTGTTTCTTAGTTTTTTCATTTTTAAAGCCCCCCTTCTTTTTAGGTGCTAGTACCTTTTATTTACTAAAGTCTACCTTTGGCACATCTTTAGCTCCTTCTGAGGCTTTATAGTAATCTTTTTGTTCAAATCTAAAAATTCCTGCTATTATTGAATTAGGGAATTTTCTTATTGTAGTATTGTACGTATCTACAGTTTTGTTATAATCCTGTCTTGCTAAATTTATTCTATTTTCTGTTCCTTCTAAAGCTACTGTTAAGTCTTTAAAATTTGCACTAGATTTTAAATCTGGATAGTTCTCTACTACAACTAATAGTCTTGATAAAGCTGAAGAAAGTTCACTGTCTGCATTAGCTTTTTCACTAACAGTTTGCGCTCCTCCAAGCTTTGCTCTAGCATTTGCAATGTCAGTAAATATGTCTTTTTCTTGTGTTGCATAGCCTTTAACAGTACTCACAAGATTAGGAATTAAATCACTTCTTCTTTGCAATTGAGTGTCTATATTTGATTCTGACAATTTTACCTTTTGTTCCAAACTAACCATACTGTTATAGCTACCTATTACAGGCATTGTTATTAGCAGCAGCACTGCTATAACTATAAGTATTGTTTTAAGCGTTCTATTCATTCTCACACCTCCGTACTAAAATTACCTTCATAATAATAATATTATTTTCAGGCATACACAATTAATACCAAAACCTTAAAATTAGTTTAGCATAGAATAATGCTACACCGCAACACCTTTAACCAAGTGTAGAGAGTGTAGCCGCTAGCGCTTAGTGTAGTCACTTCGTTGAGTTTAGTCGCTTCGCTAAGATTATAAAGAGAAGTAAAAAGAAGTAACATAATTAAAGAGACGTAAAAGCTTACTTTACATCTCTTTTACTTGTTTTTTCTTTTTTGCTTTATTTTTTAGCTCAGCGCCAGCGACTACTCTCAGCGAAGCGACTACTGTCTCTACACTCCCTAAACTTCTCTTTTTAAAAGCTTCTTTTTCTAAACTCAGCGAAGCGACTATACTCTCTAAATTCTCTACACTTCTCTTTTTAAAAGCTTCTTTTTCTAAACTCAGCGAAGCGACTATACTCTCTAAACTCTCTACACTTCTTTTTTATAGGTAGAGTCTTGTTCCAATTCTCCTATCATACTCCGACCAGGTATTAGGTTCTGTAATCTTTTTAACTTGTGATATCTTATTTAGGGTAGCATCTACACTATCTGCAAAATTTACAATAAATGCCTCCTCCGTACTGGCAGCTTTTGGAGAACCATATTCTACTTTTCCATGATGCTGTACAATGCAGCCTTTCATTCTACTTTTAAACGCCTCACTATAAATATCTCCTCCTGCCTGAAAAGCTTCTTCCAGCATAGTTACAGCTACCACTATATGTCCTTCCATATCACCTCTCATTGTCACCTGAAAAGGTCCCTCTGTATAATATTCTTCTATTTTTCCAATATCATGAAGCTTAGCTGCAAGAATGGCGATTTCCTTATATCTACAGTCATATCTATAAGCAAGAGTTTTAGCAAGATACATTACATTTAAAGTATGTTCTGCAAGACCACCAATATAATTATGATGCTGTCTGAGTCCTCCAATGCCTTTCTTAAACTTTTCCACAAAGTCTTTATTTCCGAAGAAATATTCATCTAAAGCTTTGCTTTCTTCACTTTTAAATTCTTCTTGAGAAATCTCTTTAATCTCTTTCATAATTTCATCTATGTCAGCATCTATAGTTGGAAGGAAATCTTCTATTTCATATTCTTCTTCCTTTTCAAACTCATCAACAACTAACAATCTATCATTTACAGCAACTTTAATTCTAATAACATCTCCAACCTCTAGATTATGTTCAGTATTCTTAATTTCTGATTTTATATCTCCAGTGTTATCTCCTATAAAAGCAATAAGAACTTTTTCTTTTCTCTCTAATATTTTCATTATCATAAAGCTTGTTTCTATAATTTGTTTTTCTTCTAATCCCTTTAAATCCTTTATATATATTTTTTTCATATAAATACCTCTCTACATTGAATTTTATAAAATAACCTTCACAGCAAGTACACAATTATTTTTCACCAAACCTGATTTTTTATCCAGCCCAAATATAAACACTAAAAAAAGCAAAAAACTTAAAGATAGCTCCCTCCCATCTTTAAGTCTTTCACTTTTATTTTTTAATTTTAATTTTGCATTAGCAAAACATCCATTCCTAGTACCGAGTTCCTTGTTCCTATCTTTTAACTGTTCACTGGTCACTGGCTACTGGTTACCGGTTTCTGGCTACTGGCAAAACAGCAAAAATACTGCCAAAAGCTATACAGGAATAGTAAGTTATTATTCTCCAAAGCAATACCGCTGGCATTATAGTTGAAGGATTAAAAAATAAGCCGAATAGCAGATAAAATCCTCCTTCTGATCCTCCTGATGCACCTGGAAGAGGAATAACAGACACAATCATGTTCAAAAAAGTTTCCGCAGCAATCATGTTCCAAAAGCTTGCTGAATTCATATTAAATGCTCTATATATGAAATAAGGAATAACGAAATAAGAAGTCAATTGAACAAAAGTAAGAACTGTACATTTAATCAATATCTCCAAATTTTTACTCATCTCAACTGCATTTTCATGAAAGTTTGACAGTTCTTCTTCTAGCTTTGATAATCTCTTTTCTACATCCTTAACCAATCTAATCTTATTCAAAAATGCAAATATTACTTTTAAGATAGACTTAGTCACTTTTTTATTTACAGAAGCCATTATCAAAAATAAAATTACCCCTGTATTTATTAAAAAACCTATAATTGATATGTAAAAAAAGTTAGGCAGATTTTCTTTGAAAAAAGTAAACTTTAAAATAATTGCTATAAGAGAATATAGTGTCAGTACTCCTTGATACACAATTAATTTCATAGTCAAAATAGAACTGGCAGAACCTGCCTTAATGCCTCTTTTCATCATGAAATACAATTGTGCTGGTTGTCCCCCAGAAGCAAAAGGAGTTATGGAATTAAAAAACTGCCCTACCATTGTTATTTTAAAAGAATCTATAAATTTCTGTCTGAAAGATATTGATTGTGTAAAAATATTTAATATACTACTTTCAATTGCCCAATACATAAACATAGAAAACACCGCTAATAAAATCCATATGTAATTTAAACTCTTTAATTGTTCTATCAAATACCCAATTCCATGGGAAAAAACAAAGAAATACAAAAATATTGCAGCTGATAATACAATAATTATTATATTTAAAATTTTATTCTTCATTTAAATCTACTCCCAATGTTCTTCATCATTGTTAAATTAATATTTTTTCTATGTCTCATAAAAATCTTTTAACTCTCAATTCTCCACTCTCAACTCTATAAATATATTATGCATACAAACAATAATAATTATATCATTCCATTCTTAATTATTTATTAACTCTACCTTAATTTTTTCCATGCCTAACAATCATAATAATCCATATCATAACAACTTAACTACCATTTCCTAGCACCTAGTACCTAATTCCTTCTTCCTTGTACCTTGCACCTAGCACCTAGTACCTTATTCATTGTTCATTGTTCATTGTTCATTGTTCATTGTTCATTGTTCATTGTTCATTGTTCCTTGTTCCTATCTTTTGACTGGCTACTGGTTTCTGGTTTCTGGTTACTGTTTTTTTCCTTTTTTATTGCATATAAATTTACAAATAATCAAATACTAAGCATAGGGTGATAAAATGATTAACAACAATAATCTAGAAGAAAAAATTACTTCTTTTACTAATGAAATTGGAAGCAAAAATCCTGTAATTATTAAAAGATTTTTTATAGGAAAAAAAGAGCCCTTAGCTGCTTGTACTATATATATGGAAGCTTTGTCTGAAAGAGATATTATAAATAGAGATATCTTAACACCTTTAATGTTTAAAGTTGACGAAGAAATAATTCCAGGAGAAGATACTTGTGAATACCTATGTAGAAAATATATTCCTTTATCTAATACTATAACTGAAAGTAATGTTAGTAATGCTTTAGAAGCTATTAAAATTGGGCAAACCATTATTCTAATAGAGGGCCTTGATAACTTTATAATTGCAGATACCAAAGGTGGAGAGCAGCGTAGTATTTCTGACCCAATTAATGAATCAGCTATTAAAGGATCAAGAGATAGCTTTGTTGAAAATATTAAAATTAATATAAGTACACTTAGAAGAAAAATAAAGGATAAAAATTTATCTATTGAAAATTATACCATTGGAAGACGTTCTCAAACCGCTTTAGCCCTTGTATATATTGATGATATTATGGATAAAACTGTTTTAGATGAGGTTCGTAGAAGAATTCAAGCTATAGATATAGACTCTATTGAAGATTCAGGTATGCTTGAGCAATATATAGAAGACCATCCCTATTCTCCTTTTCCACAGATTTTTGGAACAGAAAGACCAGACGTTGTAGCAGGAACTTTAATGGAAGGCAGAGTAGCTATTATTTTAAATGGAAGTCCTTATGTTCTTACGGCTCCTACTTTATTTGTAGAATTTTTTCAAGTTATTGAAGATTATTCACAAAGGACTTTAACAACTTCCTTTTCAAGACTTCTTAGAGCCTTATCAATTTTTATTATAATAACTTTGTCTCCAACATACTTAACTCTTGAAATGTATAACGCTAATCTAATACCTGTAAAATTTATAACACCTATTATTCAAGCAAGAAAAGGTATAGCCTTAACACCATTTCTTGAAATACTGACTATGGAAATAGTAGTGGAGTTTTTAAGAGAAGGCGGGGTCAGGTTACCTCCAAGAATAGCTACAACCTTAAGTATAGTAGGTGGTATTATTATAGGAAACACAGCTATAGACTCCAAGTTTGTAAGTCCTACAACCCTACTTATAATTGGAGTATCTGTTGTTTCTACCTTTTTAATACCAAGTTACGAAATGTCTCTAGGTATCAGATTCTTGAGATTTCCAATGCTTATTCTTGCTGATACCATGGGATTTTTAGGTATTACGGCAGGTTGGTTTTTTATAATAGTGCATCTTACCAGCATGAAAAGTTTTGGGGTATCTTATTTTTCAATAAAGAGCAGTGACCTGAAAGATATATTTGTAAGGGCACCTTTATGGCTTATGGATAAAAATCCTCAAGAAATCCCTAATACAAATTCTATAACTCAAACAAATTTTAGAGAAAAGTTATGGGGGAAAAATAAGAAAAATGAATAGTGCAAGCAACAAATGTTTAAGTTCCAATCAAATAACTGCTCTATTAATTGGTGTTACTGTTGGTCCAGCGGCTTTAAAATTACCTAATACTCTTGTAGATAAAGTTGGGCAAGATGGATGGATTTCTGCAATTATAGCACTGTTGTATCCACTATATATTGTCCTTGTAAGCAGTTATATTATAAAAAAATATCCTAATGACAATATATTAAACCTAAGTACTCAATATTTTGGTAATAAAGTAGGAACTCTATTAAACTTTCTTTTCTCATTAATGTTTATTATCTATTTATCAAGTATAACCTCTGATTTTGTTAGATTTTGTAGGATTTACTTTGTATATTTCTTATCTCCTTTTAAAATTATTATTATTACTCTAATTTTAGCTTTATTTACGGCTTATAAAGGCTTAAGTACCTTAGGTAAAGTAAATGAACTAAGTATGTATCTATTAATATTTATAACTATTTTTTCAATATCTTCATTAGAACATGGAATCTTACTGAATATACAACCAGTATTTAGTTCTAGTTTAAAGGATATATTTAAGGGCAGTATATTTACCACTTATTCATATTCAGGTTTTGAATATTTACTAATAATTCATCCATTTGCCAAGGATGTGAACACAATAAAAAAAGCTGGTTTAAAGGCTGTACTTATTGCAGGTTTAACATGGGTATGGTCTGCTTTTGCAACAATATATTATTTGGGTATAGATATAGTCCCTAAAAGCCTATGGGCTTACTTGCTGGTTTTTGAAAGTATCAATATACCTCTAATTAATAATTTCAGATATATATTTATGTTTGTATGGTGTTTTATGGCATTTAGGATAAGTGCCAATATGGCTTTTGCTTCCTCCTTCATTTTAAACTATATTACAAAAATAGATACAAACAAAATATTGATATTTTTATATTTTATATCCATATTTTTATCCTTACAATTTATGAACAGATTACTTTTTAAAAAAGTAACAGATGTTGCCGCTCCTATTTTTGTTGTTTTCAACCTTATATATATTTCTTCAATAGCATTGATGATATTACTTAAAAGTAAGAATAATATATCCTTATAATTGAAATTTGAAAGTGGATAGTTGAGTGGGGAGGATACTATGAATTATAAAAAAGTATTAGTTATTTTATTCTTTTGTATAGGAATATATGTTTTTTTCACTATTGGAGTACATACAGTTCCATCAGAGGAAATTTCTGTACCTTCTGCGGTAGGATATGATATTAATAAAAAAGGTTCAGAAATAGAATACAGTATTCCACTTTCTGTATATAATTACACTGGTGAAGAAATCCCTTCTACTATTATACAAACTGGAGTAGCTAAAACTCTGCCAGAAACTAGAGAAGACCGTCAAATGGGGTCTGATCTTAAATTTATGTTGGGTCTAGAAAAAGTAAGTATTTGGGGAGAAGATTACGCACGATATGGTCTAGATACTGCAGTTGATATATTATTTTCAAATCCTACTGTTAATGATACTGGACTTAATGTTGTGTGCAAAGGTAAGGCTATAGATTTTCTAAAACTTAGCATTAAAGGCTATGCCAGCTCTGGAGATTATCTAGATGGTATATTACATCAGGCAACTGAATCTAACTTCTTCTCAGATAACTATAAAACTATGGATATTTTTGTAAGGGTAGGTGCAGAGGGTCGCACCTTGGTACTTCCCTACATAGAAATAATAGATAAAAAACCTAAAATTACTGGAGTAGCTGTTTTTGACAGAGACAAGATGGCAACAACTCTTGGCATAAATGAAGCAAAAATTTTAAATCTTCTAAAAGAAGATACTGTTAAAGGTATGCTTTCAATAAGCAAAAACACCAAAGAATATATAACTTATGAGCCTACCTCTAAACGAAAAGTAAGCTGCGAGAAAATTGGTGATAAATATAAATTTACTATTGATTTGTCTTTAAAGGGAGATATATTAAATAATACTTTATATAAAGATATAGCTGATAAATCCGCTGTACAAAAAGAATTTATAAATGATATGGAGAAAAAAGTAACTGAAATGTGCTATGATTTTATTGATAAAATGCAAAATGATTATAAAATTGACTGTCTAGCTTTAGGAAGAGTAGCAGCAGCAAAATACGGAAGGCATACCGGAACTGACTGGAATAAAGCTGTTTCTGAAGCTGAAATAGTTGTTAATGTAAAAGTTAAATTAGACAAATTCGGTAGAGGAAATTACTAAAGACCAGCTAATTAGCTGGTCTTGTTTACCATATGAATAGCTTCTCCTTTTAACCCCATAACCCCTTCATAAAAAGCTTCACATAAGGTTGGATGAGCATGAATTACCTCTTTTATGTCTTCTACCTTCATTTTTTTATTTACTGCAAGAGCTGCCTCATGAATAATATCAGAAGCATGAGGTCCTATTATATGAACTCCTATAATCCTGTTATCTTCTTTTCTTCCTATCACTTTTAATATTCCTTCTTCTTCCCCTAGGGTTAAAGCTTTACCATTTGCCCCAAAACTAAACTTGCTCACCTTATAATCTATTCCCTTATTTTTTGCCTCCTCCTCAGTAACCCCTATATAAGCAATCTCTGGAAAAACAAAAATACAGCTTGGAATTAAATTATTTTCTTCAGCTTTTCTAAAGCGCATAATAGTTTCAACTACTGCTGTTCCCTGATGGGCTGCTGCATGGGCAAGCATACACTTACCGTTAACATCCCCTATGGCATAGATTCCTTTAATATTTGTTTTAAAATTATTGTCCACATTAATACCTTTTCTTGTAAACTTAATTCCCACCTTTTCTAAATTTAGTCCCTCAATTACAGGAGTTCGTCCTACAGCTATTAATACCTTATCTCCTTTAAATTGAACTTCTCCCTTTTTATCTTCTCCATAAACTATAAGCCCCTCATTATTTTTTTCTATTTTTAAAACCTTTGTGGAAGTAGCTATTCTAATTCCACTTTTTTTGGCTAAAATAGAAAATCTTTTAACTATCTCTCTATCAACTGTGGATAAAGCCTGTGGCATAGCTTCAATAATTGTAACCTTTGCTCCTAAAGAATTAAATATAGCTGCAAATTCTACTCCAATAACTCCTCCACCAATTATAATTAATTTATTTGGAATTTCTGAAAAATTTAGAAGTTCTCTGCTCTTTAGCACTCCTGGTAAATCTATTCCTTCTATTGGCAAATCTGTACTTTTTGATCCTGAGGCTATAATAATATTTTTAGTAGTAATTTTTATTTTTTCTCCTTTACTGTCTATAACCTGAACAGTATTTCTGTCTACTATTGAAGCATTTCCTTTAATTATTTCTACATTATTAAGCTTTAAAAGCTGTTCCAGCCCATTAACTAATTTATCCACAATACCTTGCTTTCTTTCCTGAATTTTATCCACATTTATTTCGCATTTTTGTATATAAATTCCATAGATTTCACTCTTTTTTAATATATTCAATATCTCAGCATTTCTATATAAAGCCTTTGTAGGTATACATCCTCTATTTAAACACGTTCCCCCTAAACTTTCTCTTTCAATTATACAAACCTTTCTACCTAATTGAGCCCCTCTTATGGCAGCTGTATACCCACCAGATCCTCCACCGATTATTACAATATCCTTATTCATTTTCCACACTCCATTTCAAAACAGGCTTTCTAGCTGCTTTAACTTCATCTAATCTTCTTACAGGTGTAGAATTAGGTGCTTTCATTAAAAGTTCAGATTTTTCTTCTCCTTCCTTAGCAATTTTTATCATTACCTCAATAAACTCGTCTAAAGTTTCAAGGCTTTCTGTCTCAGTAGGTTCTATCATAATTGCATTTTCTATAATTAGAGGAAAGTATATGGTAGGTGGATGATATCCATAGTCAAGCAACCTTTTTGCTACATTAAGTGTGGATATTTCTTTATTATTAGTTTTTAGCCCACCTAATACAAATTCATGCTTACATATATCATTAATAGGGAGTTTATAGTAATCTTTCAATCTATTTTTAAGATAATTAGCATTGAGCACCGCAATCTCACTGGCTTTTTTAAGACCTTCTGAACCCATCATAAGAATATATGAATAAGCCTTTATCATAACTCCAAAATTTCCGTAAAAGCTTTTAATTTTTCCTATGGACTTTGGTACATTATAGTTAAGATAATATTTATCCACTGATTTATCCACAACAGGTACTGGAAGAAATTCTTCTAGCTCTTTCTTTACTCCTACGGGACCACTCCCAGGTCCTCCCCCACCATGAGGTGTTGAAAAGGTTTTATGAAGATTTAAATGAACTACATCAAAGCCCATATCTCCTGGCCTAGCTATTCCCATAACGGCATTCAAATTTGCACCATCATAATATAAAAGTCCACCTGCTTCATGAACAAGCTTTGCAATCTCTTTTATGTCCTTTTCAAATAATCCTAGTGTATTGGGGTTAGTAAGCATAAGTCCAGCAGTTTCATCATTCAAAATCTCTTTAAGTTTTTCTAAATCTACAGTTCCATTTTTATTAGATTTAATTTCTACCACCTGAAAGCCTACGCTATTTGCACTGGCTGGATTAGTTCCATGAGCAGAATCTGGAACAATTATCTTCTTTCTTTTAAACTCTCCTCTATTCTCATGATAAGCTTTAATAAGCATGAGTCCTGTCAATTCTCCATGAGCACCTGCAGAAGGGTGTAAAACTACCTTATCCATTCCAGTGATTTCTTCTAAACTTTTGCTTAATTCATACATAAGCTGTAAAGCTCCTTGAAGGGTTTCTTCAGGCTGGTATGGATGAAGCTGTATAAATTTTGAAAGATTGGCCATATCCTCATTTATTTTAGGATTGTACTTCATGGTACAGGAGCCAAGGGGATAAAAACCTGTATCCACTCCATAATTTTTATTTGATAAAGCTGTATAGTGTCTTACCACATCAACTTCACTGACCTGTGGAAGCTTTAACTCTGTTTCTCTTAGAAGTTCCTTTCCTAAACTTTCTTCAAGCTCTATTTCAGGCACATCATTTTCAGGTAAAGTATAAGCCTTTCTACCTTCCCTAGAAATTTCAAAAATTAATTTATTGTATTTCGTAACTACACCCCCTTCATAATTCTAACTAGGGTATCAATTTCTTCTTTAGTCCTTTTTTCTGTTACACAGAGCAACAATGAATTAATGTCGGGATAGTCTTTTTCCAATGTATATCCTCCAAGAATACTTTCTTTTAGAAGCTGTCTGTTTATTTTGTGTATATCTGTTTTGCTTTTAACTGCAAATTCCTTGAAAAATGGCTTGTTAAATAAAGGCTGGAAGTTTTCATTCTTTATTATCTCTTTAAAAGCATAATGTGCTTTATCATAACATTGCTTAGCAACCTCTCTTATTCCTTCCTTTCCCATAGTTGAAAGGTATATTCCAGCTGCTAAGGCATTTAAAGCCTGATTTGAACATATATTTGAAGCTGCTTTTTCTCTTCTTATATGCTGTTCTCTAGTCTGCAGTGTGAGAACAAAGCCTCTCTTACCTTCTATATCTTCAGTTTCTCCCACAATTCTTCCTGGAATTTTTCTCATAAGCTTAGATGTGACAGTCATAAATCCAATATATGGCCCTCCAAAAGATAGGGTATTTCCTAAACCTTGTCCTTCTCCTACTGCAATATCAGCTCCAATTTCTCCTGGAGTTTTTAATATTCCTAGAGATATAGGGTCTACGTTCATAATTAATAATGCATTATTTTTATGAGTTATTTTTTCTACTTCACTTAAATCTTCAATTATTCCAAAGAAATTAGGATTTTGAACAATGACTCCAGCAGTATTTTTATCTACTACCTTTTTTAATTTATCTATATCTGTAACTCCCTCTAAAAAATCCACTTCTATTACTTCTACTTCTTTAAATTTCATATAGGTTTTCAGGATTTTTCTAGTTTCGGGATGAACCGTTTTAGATACTACTATTGAATTTTTATTTTTCTTCTCATTAACAGCCAGTATTGCTGCTTCAGCAGTTGCAGTTCCGCCGTCATATAAGGAAGCATTAGACACGTCCATATCTGTAAGATTGCATATCATGGTTTGATACTCAAAAATAGACTGTAGAATTCCTTGACTAATTTCTGGTTGATAGGGAGTATATGCTGTATAAAATTCTGGCTTAGAGGTTATATGCTTTACTACTGCTGGTATATAATGATCGTAAGCTCCTGCACCTAAAAAACATACCAGCTCATCAACACTCTTATTTTTATTAGAAAGCTCTTTCATGTATTTTGAAAGCTCAATCTCTGACATAGATTTTCCAATATTTAATTTTCTTTTTAATCTAATCTTCTCTGGTATATCAGAGAATAAATCATCTAAACATCCTATTCCAATACTTTTAAGCATCTTTTCTTCTTCTAAAGCATTTGGTATATAGGGAAGCATTACTCCTCCTCCTTATTACAATACTCCTTATTACAATACTCCTTATATTCATCAGCATTCATAAGCTCCTCTACTTGAGAATCATCATATAACTCCACTTTTATCATCCAATTTTTATATGGATTTTTATTTACGAGTTCAGGTTCATCTACTATATCCTCATTTATTTCTAAAACCTTGCCATCTACTGGTATATAAACATCTGATGCAGTTTTAACAGATTCCACTACTCCAAAGGAATCCCCTGCTGTAAATTCTGTATCTACTTCTGGAAGGTCAATATAAACAATGTCTCCTAAAGCATGCTGTGCATAATCTGTAATTCCAATATAAGCCTCATCTCCATTAACCTTTACCCATTCATGATCATCTGTATAATATAATTTTTTCATTATTTTCATTGCTTATCCCCCTTTACTTTTTATAATTTTTATTATAGAAATTTTTATTTACTACCTTTGCTTTTAATTTCTTATTTCTTATACTAACTTTAATTTCTGTTCCTATTTCTCCATAGCTTGAATTAATAATAGCGTGACCAATATTTTTCTTTAATGTAGGTGAAAAATATCCTGTAGTTACAAAGCCTATTTCTTCATCATCTTTTAGTATGGAGTATCCATATCTAGGAACACCTTTATCTATCATTTCAAACCCTACAATTTTTCTCCTTACCCCATCTTTCTTCTGCTTTTCTAAGGCTTTTTTCCCTATAAAACTTCCTTTGTTAAGCTTTACAAAACACCCTAATCCTGCTTCTAAAGGAGTAATATCCTCCGAAATTTCATTACCGTATAGTGGAAGTGCAGCTTCAAACCTCAAAGTATCCCTACATCCAAGACCTACTGGTTTAACTCCATATTCTTCACCAGACTCCAATATTTTCATCCACAGTCCTTCAGCATTTTCAGCCTCAGTGTATATTTCAAACCCATCCTCTCCTGTATAACCTGTTCTTGAAACTAAGCATTTAACACCATCTATTATTAAATTTTTATTAAAGCAAAAGAATTTTATGTCTGAAAGCTTGAAAGAAGTTAGTTTTTGAAGAATTTTTTCACTTCTAGGTCCCTGAAGTGCCAGCTGTGCAATCTTATGAGAAATATTGTTGATTTCTACATTAAAAGCACCTTTATTACTGCATATCCACAAATAATCCTTGTCCACGTTACTTGCATTTACTACAAGAAAGTAATGTTTATCTGAAAGCTTATATACCAAAAGGTCATCTGCCACCCCTCCGTCATGAAAGCACATTAAAGTATATAAAATTTCATTATCTTTTAGTACAGAAATGTCATTGGTAATTAAATTTTGTAAAAACTCAAAGGAATTATCCCCTTTTACCTCTATTTCTCCCATATGTGATACATCAAAAAGTCCAGCTGTATTTCTAACTGCTTCATGTTCTTTTATAATACCCTCAAACTGCACAGGCAGCGCCCATCCAGCAAAGTTAATAATTTTTCCGCCATATTTTTCATAAACATTAAACAACGGCGTTCTTTTTAAAACTTCCATTCCAACTTTCCCCCTTTTATGCAGTTTACAGTTTACAGTTTATAGTTTACAGTTTACAGTTATGGAAGGAATTAAGCAGAGCTTAATTCTTGAATCCACTATTGCAACAAAGCTGTTAAACTTGAAAATCTTCTTTGTACTATGAATATTTATTTAGATATAAGAAAAGACCAGCTTTTTTGCTGGTCTTAAAATATTTTTAAGCATAAGTTACTAATTTATTTTCATTACAAGTTACAAGTACTTCTTTTCCTCTTACAACAGTCTTTAGACAAACCTTATGCTTCCATAAATCTACCATATATTTTAATGTTTCCTTTGTATAATCTAGCTGTAGTTCTCTTCCATCATAAACATGCTCTAGTGTCAATGTCTTATCTGATTTTGACATATCTATTACTCTTATGTGTGGAATCATTCCCATTCCACAGGAACTACTTAAAGTATTTCTTATCTGTCTCCAACCTTGATCATCAGATACCTCTGTAATTTCATAGTTGGTATTTCTTTTTACATATTCAAAAAGATTCAACTCTTCACACAACTCTTTTGTCAAATATCTTCTTATAAAGGACTCATCTCTCTCTAAAGCTCTAACCTCAAATATTTTCTCAATTCCATATTTTTCTACTATGTCTTCGTATATTTTAAAGCCCATGAAATATGGATTTATACGACCTAACATAGGAGTTATTACATCATTATGCCTCTTTATAAATTCTAAATGAAGAGAAGGCTCTAAATCTAGTTTTTTAAGAATATTATAGTGCCAATAGCTAGCCCATCCTTCATTCATAATCTTAGTCTCAATTTGAGGAATAAAATATCTAGTCTCTTTTCTAACTACTTCTAATATATTCTGCTCCCAATCCTCTAAATCACCATAATGGCTTACAAAATACAATACATCATCCTCAGGATTTAATGGTATTTTCTCTACCTCTGGAGGTGCTTCCTTTACATAAGGCTTTATAATGCTGTAATTTGTATTCCTATTTTTATAGTCATCTAGCCTCTTTTTCTTTACGTCTTCATCACTTATTCTTTTTTCTCCAACAACTCTTGAGGTCTGCAGCTTAATTCCATGGGCTCCATTTAAAAGCTTTTCTACGCTTTCATAACCTATGCTTGGATCATTTATATAGCTTCTTATAATTTTGCCATGATTTTTAAAATCTTGTAAAGTGTATTCAGCATTGGTTCCTACTTTAAACAACCTATTATTTTTGAAAAAATCATTGTGTCCATAAACATGGGCAATAGTCAATATCTGAAGAAGTAAGGTATTATCCTTCATGAGATAAGCCATACATGGATCAGAATTAATAACCATCTCATAAGGAAGTCCTGTTAAATTGTATTTGTATAGAGTTTTAAGTCTTTCATAAGCTTTTCCAAAGCTCCAGTGAGGATATCTTGAAGGCATTCCCACATATACTTCATATGCCAGCATATCGTTATAGCTTATAATTTCAAATTCCTGTGGATAATAATCAAGACCTACTTCATTAACTATGGCTTCAATTTTCTCATTCCACATTTCTAAATCTTTTAACGTATATTCCAAGATATCACCCCTCTTTCTCATTTCCTCTTAGCATGTCTCTTAAAGAAGGCCACAATTCTTCTTTGTTTTTCATAGTTGTAGCAACAAAATTCTCATGATGTATTTCTTCTAAGTATTTTTTCTTTATTGTACTTAAAGTTGTCCCAGGCATAACTTCTGCATAACCAAACAAATTGCATATATTACAAAGCTCTTTAGCCTTTTGCACTGCCTTTTCATTGTCTTCGCTCCAGTTATCCCCATCACTTACATGGAAGGCATATATATTCCAGGATTCTGGATTATAGTTTTCATATGCAACTTCCAATGCCTTAGAATATCCACTGGAAATATAAGTTCCTCCTGACTCCATCTTGTGGAAGAAGTCATTTTCATTTACAACTTTAGCACGAGTAGAGTGGGCAATGAACACCACTTCTACTCTTTCATATCTCATTTTTACAAATTGATAAAGTAAGAAGAAATAAGATCTTGCCAAATATTTTTTTGTTCTATCCATGGATGAGGATGTATCCATAATGCACATAACCACTGCATTATATTCCTTTTTTACAGTCTGCTTAATTCTGTTATACCTTAAATCATCCTCTTTAAATGGGAATCTTTCTACTTCTCCTTCTATATCTTCTTCCTTTAAAGCCCTTAAATATCCCTGCTTTCTCTTTAATTTTTCAACAACGGTTCTCTTTTTCGCAAGTCTTGGTCTTATGCCTTTTTTCTGATATCCAGCTCTTTTCTTAGAATTTTCTGATAATATCTCAGCACATTTTTTCTTATCTAAATTAGGAAGATCTAATTCTTCAAATAAATAGTTTATTACATCCTCAATTGTAATTTCTGCCTCATATATATCCTCTCCGTCATTATTGCCAGCTCCTTTATTACCTGCCCCTTCACCTTCACCCTTTCCTGTTCCTATTTTATCGCCTCTTTTTTCGCCCCCTGTTCCACTACCAACACCTGATGCATTTTCGCCAAATATAAACTGGTATTCTTTTAATCCCTTTACAGGAATTCTAATTTTCTTATTCTTGCTCTGTCCTATTATGCTTTCTTCTGACAATATATCAACTAAATTTTTCTTTATTGAATCTTCAACTAACTCTTTATGTCTCCTCCTATCCTCAACAGCTCTATCATGATCTATAGGGTTAAAATCTCTAAATAGTGCCATATAATCAATCCTTCCAAAGATTATTTGCGGCATATTTCAAGATAACATCGCAGCAGTGGTCACAATATCCATTTGCCTTCATTTCCTCTACCATAGCATTATATTTTTTGCCCTGATCCTTATCTCTAACCTTAGATTGAGTTATAACTCTTGATAAATCTTTTACAGAAGTAGTTAATTTCTGTTCTATAGCTTCTTTTAAAGGTTCATAAGAATCATAGCTTATATTTCCACCATTTCTGATTAGATAGAACATGTAGGAGGTAACATCTGTTCTAAAGCCTTTAGCGGAGCTTTCACTTACTCCAATTTGCTCCTCAATTGAGCGCATAAATATTTCATCTGGTTCTAATTCTTCTCCTGTATATTGATCCTTTAATTTTGTCTTATTAACATAAGCTTCTGCATTGTCAAGATAATTATTGAAAAGGCTTTCAGCTTGCTCTTTGAAGCTGTTTATGAAAGCTCTTGTTATTTCTTTTTCCAAAATCTTGTTGTATTCTTTTCTTATAGTATCTTGAACAAAAGCTAGATATCTCTTCTTGTCCTCTTCGTTTGTATCTAAATCCTTAACGGATTTTATTATATTTTCCATTACACTTAAAGGATTAATACAATCATGCTCAGAATTTGAAAGAGCATTATCAATGGCTTTTACTATAAATCTAGTAGATATTCCAGACATACCTTCTCTCATACCAGATTCTTCTCTAAGCTCAGTGATATCTATTTTTTTAGTAGTTCCTTTTTCAACTATTTCTTCCCCGTTATATATCTTTAATTTTGTAAGAGGATCAACCTTAGTTGAAGGTGTAAGTCTTGAAAGCACAGCAAACATTGCTGCAATTTCAATAGTATGTGGTGCAATATGAGCTTTAAAACTACTTTTTCTTAAAATTTTCTCATATATCTTTATTTCTTCATTCAATTCTAGACAATAAGGAACCTCAATTTTTACTATTCTGTCTAATATAGCTTCATTTGTATGATCTGATTTAAACTTATTCCACTCTGCTTCATTAGAATGGGCTACAATTACTCCATCAAAATATATCATAGAATTTTTTCCAGGAGATGGTATTGATTTTTCTTGAGTAGCTGTTATTATTGTATGAAGGTATTCTACATCATTCTTAAATACCTCAATAAATTCAACCATTCCTCTATTACCAACGTTAAAAGCACCATTTAGTGAAAGTATACGTGGGTCATCTTCTGGATATAAATCCATTTTAGAGATATCTACAGAACCTGTAAGAACAGAAGTATCCTGGTTGTTAGGATCAACTGGTGGAACAACTCCTATACCTTTTCTTGATCTTATTGAAAAGTCAGTAGTTACAATAGGGAATTTTTCATATTCTCCATTGAATTCATGTTTTAATCTATGTCTACATACTGGACACAAGTCTCCTTCTACTTTTATTCCAAGTTCATCCTCAAACTCGCCTCTTAAATGTTTTGGAATTAAATGTAGAGGCTCTTCTCTCATAGGGCATCCCTCTAATGCATATACAGGTGGACAGTTTTCTACTGCTTTTTTAAGCGCTTCTACTAATGAAGATTTACCTGCTCCAACTGGTCCTACTAAATATAAAACCTGCCTTGCTTCTTCACCTTGCATTGCTGCTGAGTAAAAATAGCTTACTAATTTCATTAATACCTTATCAATACCATAGAAATCTTTCTCAAAAAAGTTATATTTCTTTATAGTATCATTTCCATATATCTTTCTTATTCTTCTATTGTCCTCAGGCTTTAGAACCTCAAAGCCCTGCTCCATTATGATGTCATACATTCTTTGATGTGAGAGCTTAACTGCATCTGGATTATTCTTCACTACTTCTAAGTACTCTAGCAAAGTTCCACTAAACTTTTCTTTCTTCTTATTCTCTCTATCTTTCTCTATAAGATTTCTAAAATCCATTAAGTATCCCTCCTTTAATTAAAGCCAACCATTATATATTTTGGTTTATGTTCTGTAAGCTTGTTTCTAAATTATTATGCGAATTTTTTATGTTTTATGCTGAATAAAAAAAACAAAAGACCAGAAATTTTTCTGACCTTTTGTTTTATCCCATGTAAGAACTAAATTAAATTTAATATATTACAATTTAAACTTATTAACCTCTTGTAATGTTTTAGAAGATGTATTTGATAGTATTTCTGCAGTTCTAGCCACTTCTTCTGAGGAAGCATTCATTTCTTCACATGAAGCTGCTATTTCTTCGGAAGTTGATGAATTTTCTTCTGATACTGCTGATGCTGTTTCAATTTTATCTATAATTTCATTCTTATCTTCATTAACCCTATTTATTTCTAAACTTACACTTTCTATTAAAGGAAGAATATTCTCTATAGCACTAATTATTTCTTTAAAAGAGTCTATAGAACTATCCACTGTACTAACTTGATTTGAAAGCTCTCCATTTACTTCATTTGTAGTACTAATAACTTCTTTAGTTTCTGATAAAATTAAAGTTATCAAATTATCAATTTCTCCAGAAGAATTCTTACTTTGTTCAGCTAATTTTCTTATTTCATCGGCAACTACAGCAAAGCCTTTTCCAGCTTCTCCTGCTCTTGCTGCCTCAATAGCTGCATTAAGAGCCAATAAATTTGTTTGATCTGCTATGCTGTTTATAAGCGCTGTAATTTCATTAATTTTATTAACACTCATTCCAAGTTCAGATATTTTATTACTTACATCTTTAAATGCTGAACCTATGTTGTTAATAGATGTTACTAATTCTCCCATTTTGTCATTACTTATTTTTGCCATTTTATTTACATTTTTAGCATTTGCATCTACATCTTCTACAGATAAAACAATACTATCTACAGCATTTCCAAAGGCATTTAAGATATTTGCCATTTCCACTAATTCAGCAGCTTGAGAAGATGAGCCCTCTGCCACTCCTTGTATAGCATTAGAAACTTCTTGTGAAGATGAAGTCATTTCTTCAGAAACTGCTGATAAAGATACTGCTTGTTCATTTACAGAAACTATGCTTTCTTTTACTGACCTTAATATGTGCGCTACTTCCTCAATTGTTAACCCTAAGTCCTTTTTCATAATTCCAAATTCATTAGTTTGATCTTTTTCTACTTCAACTGTAAAATCTCCAGAAGAAACTACCTCTAATATTTCTGTAAACTCATTTATGGATGACTTTATTAACTTAAGAATAAATAAAGACAACATAGAAACAATGGCAATTACTATGATTATTATAGTTGAAAACGTTGATTTACTACTTTCATAACTTTCCTTAGAGTTATTATTAAGAATCTCTGCCTGTTGTCTATGATGTTCTACTAACTCATCTAGTAAAGCAGATATTTCTGTACCAATTTTACCAGCTTCTTGTGTTAAGGAAGGATCTGCGGCTTGTCCTTGCTGTCTTTGCGCTTTTATGCCTTTATAAATATCCATATAAACATTGTACTTTTCCATAATAGAATTAATTATTTCTGAACCTTTACTGTCTTTGCCAGCAGCGTGTTGAGATAATTGTTGTATATTTTCTCTAATTAACACATCATTTTTCTCTACGGTTTGGGTATATTCATCATTATATTCTCTGTCAATTACCTTAGTAAAAGCATTCCTTAAAACGCCCATATCTGCATTTATTGCACCTACTTTTTGAATTGTTAAAAGCTGCTCCTCATATATTATATCCACATTTTTACTTAATTGATTCAAATTGCTTAAACCTAGAATTCCAATTAGTCCAGTACTAATAATAGCTAATACACATATAACAATAATTCCATGAGTAATCTTCAAATTCTTGAATTTTTTTAACACTAGAACTTCCTCCTACCTTTATCAAATGTGTGTGTTTTTATTATCGAATAACATTATGTTTACTTTAATATTTATTTTGATATTTACTTTAGCATCTACACATCTCACAACGTTTACATGGGTTATGAGATTTCACTACGCTAGTTTTGTTTTTATTTAATAAAATTGGTTTTCAATTTTATCTCATAAATGGCAAAATAGTATATTTATTATGTATACCAATCCCCCTTCTTTTGGTTATATAAATATATTGTATTGATTTCAAGCAATTCAGTTTTAATTTTACACTATTTAACATTTTATTTCAATAAATAAAAACACATTGAAGTAATTTTAAACTTTCAACGTGTTTTTCCTTACTTTCTATTTAAGCTCTTCTTATTTCGTCTTTTGTAACAATACCCTTTATTAATGCTTTTGCTTTAATTTCTTCTTCTACTATGTCATATGCCTTTAGTATCATTTCTTCAGCTGATTTTTTCTTTTCAGCATCATTAGCGTAAATAGTAGCTATAGCTTCACCCATCTTCACATAATCTCCAATTTTCTTATGAAGAACTATTCCAACGGATAAATCTATTTCACTTTCCTTTGTTTCACGTCCTGCCCCAAGTACAAGGGCTGCTATTCCTATGTCATCAGCTTTTATTCCCTTTACATATCCTTCTTGAGAAGCTGTAACGGCTTCCACAATACTTGGAGTAGGCAACAAGGATGGATCATCCACATAAGCTGTATTTCCTCCTTGTGCTTCAACTAATTCTCTTAATTTTGCAACACCTTTTCCTGAGTTAATGATATCTATAAGTATTTCTCTTGCATCTTCAACATTCTCTGCCTTTCCTCCTAAAACAAGCATATGTGAACCAAGAGTTATGCAAAGTTCAGTAAGATCAGCAGGACCTTCTCCTTTTAGGGTTTCAATTGCTTCTTTAACTTCCAAGGCATTACCTACTGCAAAGCCTAAAGGTTGATCCATATCAGTTATTACACCAATTGTATTTCTTCCAACATTTGTTCCTATATCAACCATTTCTTGTGCAAGTTCAAAAGCACTGTCCTCATCCTTCATGAAAGCACCGCTGCCAGTCTTTACATCAAGAATAATAGCATCCGCTCCTGAAGCTATTTTTTTGCTCATTATACTTCCAGCAATTAATGACATATTATCAACAGTTGCAGTAACATCACGAAGTGCATAAAGCTTCTTATCCGCTGGAGCTAAATTAGCTGTTTGAGCACCTATAGCTATTTTCTTATCATTTACATTTTGTATAAATTTTTCAATAGGCATTTCTACTGAAAACCCATCAAAGGATTCCAACTTATCAATAGTTCCGCCTGTATGTCCAAGTCCTCTACCAGACATTTTTGCAACAGGTACTCCAGCTGCTGCAACTATAGGTCCAAGAATTAAAGTTGTTGTGTCTCCAACTCCGCCTGTACTATGTTTATCAACCTTTATACCTTCTATAGCTGACAGATCAATTATTTCTCCACTGTCCACCATTGCCTTTGTTAAATCTGCTGTCTCTCTTTTATTCATCTCTTGAAAATAAATAGCCATCATAAGAGCTGATACTTGATAATCTGGAATTTTACCTTTTGTATATCCTTCTACAAAAAAAGTTATTTCTTCTGTAGTAAGCTCTCCACCATTTCTTTTTTTCATAATAATGTCATACATTCTCATGCTATTCACCTCCTGACAGCTTAAATACCTTTTATTACGTTTCTCATTAATTTTATGAATTTTTCCCCAGCCATTTCTGATGTTTCCATTACTTCACTGTGATCTAATGGTTTATCTAAAATTCCTGCTGCCATATTTGTCATGCATGAAATACCAATTACTTTAATTCCACTGTGAGCAGCTACTATTACTTCTGGAGCCGTAGACATTCCAACAGCATCCCCACCTAAAGTACGAATCATTCTAATTTCAGCAGGAGTTTCATAAGTAGGACCGCTCATACAAGCATAAACTCCTTCTTGAAGTTCAATTTCTAAAGATTTTGCAATTTCTTTAACTTTTCGTCTTAATTCCTTATTATATGGATCTGACATATCAGGAAAACGAGTTCCAAATTCCTCTAAGTTCTTTCCTATTAATGGATTATTTCCAGATAAATTCAAGTGATCACTTATAAGCATTAAATCTCCTGGCTTATAACCTGTATTTACAGCTCCTGCAGCATTAGTAACTATTAAAGTTTTAATTCCCAATAACTTCATTACACGAACTGGGAAGGTTACTTCCTGCATATGATACCCTTCATAGTAGTGAAAACGTCCCTGCATTGCAACAACTTTTTTACCTTCTAAAGTTCCTATAACTAAACACCCTGCATGACCCTCTACAGTTGAAACTGGGAAGTTTGGTATTTCCTTATAAGGATAAAACTCCGCATCTTCAATTTGATCTGCAATAGCACCAAGCCCTGAACCTAAAATTAATCCTATTTCAGGTTGAAGTTTTGTTTTTTCTAAAATATATTTAGCAGATTCCTTTATTTTAGATTGTAAATCCATAATACTCTCTCCTTTCTATATTAGTGACCAGTAACCAATATCTAATACATTTTTTCTGGCTACTGGTTACTGGTTTCTATTAACAATAGCTATAGAAGCACTAGCACCTATTCTATTAGCACCTGCTGCAATAACAGCTTCAGCATCTTCTGTAGTTCTTACTCCACCTGATGCTTTAACACCTATTTCAGACCCAACAGTTTCTCTCATTAATTTTACATCTTCAACAGTTGCTCCACCTGTTGAGAAACCTGTTGAAGTCTTTACAAAATCTACTCCAGCTTCTTTTGATAATTCACATGCTTTAACGATTTCATCCTTTGTCAATAGGCATGTTTCAAGAATAACCTTTACTAATGCTTTATCCTTTGCGGCCTCTACTACAGCTTTAATATCATCTCTTACTGCATCATATTTCTTATCTTTTAAAGCTCCTATATTTATTACCATATCTATTTCTTGTGCACCATTTTCAATAGCCTGTTTTGTTTCAAATGCTTTTACTTCTTTTGTTGTTGCTCCTAGCGGAAATCCTATAACTACACAGGTTTTTACATTAGTTCCTTCCAACTGCTTACTTACCAATAAAGTATAATATGTATTGACACATACTGAAGCAAATTCATATTTCTTAGCTTCATCACAAATTTTTATTACTTGCTCTTCAGTAGCTTCTGGTTTTAGTAATGTGTGGTCTATATATCCATTTAACTTCATTTTTATCCTCTCCTTTTATTTAATTAATACTTATTATTAGTATATCCTTGTTATATTACTTATGTTATATTACTTATATTTTTTATTATTTAATTGTTTATTTTTAAACTTTATTTTTCCTACTTTATGTAATTGTGTACTTATGTGTTTTTACGAAAACGCTTACACATCATATAAAATTTAAAATGTGAAGAATATTAATTCACATCTTTTTTATTTTAGGAAACTCTTTTTTAAAACACAAAACCCTATAAGAATTAATTCTTATAGGGTATATAGTACAAATAATACTATCTTCTGAATCCTCTATTGTTGTTTTGTTGCTTTCTTTTCTTTCTGCAATCAACACATCTTTGTGGTTCATTTTCGAAACCTTTTTCTTTGTAGAAAGCTTGCTCTCCTTCAGTGAAGATAAACTCATTTCCACAATCTTTACAAATTAAAGTTTTATCTGCCATTTCAACATTCCTCCTTTTTCTTAAAATTGAGATTTAAAAATTGATTCACATTACGTTCCTTAAAAGAGGGAATGTTGTTCACCATATTAAATCTTTTGGTAAGTAATTATTTAAATTACTCGCACATGTAGAGTATACAGCATTCTGAAACAATACACAATAGTTAAATGAAAAATATTATACTTTTTAGAAAGCTTATTTTTAAACTAATGCTTCTTTGCTATTTCATCGCTTTCTGCACCTTAACTTTTTTCCCCTTTATAGTAGTATGTTGAAGTGCTTTTAGTACAATACTTCCCTTTTTTCCAAGTATATCTACATAAGAGAAATTGTCCTGCACGTCAATAATCCCAATATCATCTCCGCTAATTCCTTCAATATTAATGATTGCTCCAAGGATATCTCCTGGTCTTATTTTTTTCTTCTTCCCAGCATTTATATGTAATTTTGTAATTTCCTTGTTTAATTCAGCACTTTTGTCTCTCTTTGGCTTAGGTCTAAACTTAAATTTCTTTTCAAAAATTTTCTTTCCCTGTTCAACCTCTTCTTCTGATGGAATTTCCTTCTTGGATATAGAATATCCTAAGTATTCCTGAATTTCATTGAAAAATCTAGTTTCATAAGGACATACAAAAGTAATTGCTGTTCCTGTATTACCAGCTCGCCCCGTTCTGCCAATTCTATGAACGTAACTTTCTTTCTCTACAGGTATATCATAATTTATAACATGAGTTATATCCTCTATATGAATTCCTCTAGCCGCTACATCCGTAGCAATCAGAAACTGAAATTCTCCCCTTTTAAATCTTTGCATTATATCTAACCTATCTTTTTGTTCCATTCCACCATGCAATCCACTGCAGGAATAACCTTTATTGTTCATCCTTTGAAGTAGGTTGTTAACCCCCTCTTTTGTACTACAGAATAAAATACAACTCTCTGGTCTCTCAGTATATATTATTTTATTTAGACTACTAAATTTCCTACTCTCTTCAATTTCATAATAAACTTGATTAATTTTCTCTGCAGTAAGATTTTTAATATTGACTTCTATCTTCTTAGGATTAATCATATATTGATTACACAATGCTTCGATTTTCTCAGGCATAGTTGCTGAAAATAACATAGTTACTCTATTATGAGGTAATTTTTTTATGATTGCTTCAACCTGATCAATAAAACCCATATTCAGCATTTTATCTGCTTCATCTATAATTAAATATTGTACCTCTTCTAAATCTATATTTCCCCTATCAATGTGATCAAAAGTTCTTCCTGGAGTACCAACTACAATATGAACTCTCTGTCTTAATTCTCTTACTTGAATATCCACAGGCTGCTTTCCAAAAACAGCAGCACATCTTATTCTTTTAAATCTTCCTATATTAGAAATATCTTCTTTTACTTGTACCGCCAGTTCTCTGGTTGGAGTAAGAACCAATACCTGTGGTTTTCTCTTCTCTAACTCAATTTTTTCACAAACTGGAATAGCAAAAGCTGCAGTCTTTCCACTACCTGTTTGGGATTTCACTATAATATCTTTATTTTGTAGTGCAAAAGGAATGACCCTCTCTTGAACCTCTGAAGGTCTTTCATATCCTAACTTTTCTAATGCTTTAAGTATTTCTTCACTTAAACCAAAGCTCTTAAAATTCAACTCATCCATAATTTTTTAACCTACCTCAATAATTTAATATTTTCTTTAATATTCTCGTATATTACTATTATTTATTATTATAATCTGCTTAAATTAAGATAAAATTCATAAACTAAGAATATTGTAATATTCTCATTTACATATAATACTATATTCTAGATATTAAGGACTGTAAATAAATTTATAGGAATTTCCCAAAATTCATTTACAGTCCTTAAATTAAATAAATATATCTTTTTAACCTTTTTACACTACATTAAAATATAAACAGCTGCTAAAATAATAGTTATAAGTGCTACCGTACCTATAATATTTCTTTTAAATTGAAATTTGTTTGATTTTTTTATTCTAACATTTTCTGTAGATTTCTTCGGCTCCATGCTGAATTGTTTTTCACTTAATGTATTTCCATCCTTTTTACCCTTAAATAATTCTATTATAACTTCTTTGTTTAATTCTTCAACTGAAGCATATCTGTTTTTCATATCAATTTGAAAACATTTCTGTATTATTCTTTTCAAACTGCCATCTACATTGTTTCTATAATTATCATCTATAAGAGGTTCTAAATCCATATTGGGAACCTTTCCCGTAGTCATAAAGTACATAACCCTACCGATATTATATATATCTGTTTGCTTACTAGCTTGTCTTAAACCATATCCATCTACTAAAGTACAGCTATTAGTTTTCATACATATGCTACCCTTCTCTTCACTAGCATTATCTATCCTGGAAATACCCAAATCAGTTAAAACAGCTTTTCCATTTGGAGTTATTATTATATTAGAAGGTTTTATATATCTATATTTCATAGGAAGGGCTAAGCTTTGTAAATATGCTATTATATCACATATACTTGATATAATATTACCTATATTTTTTATTTCTATAAACTCACTTTCTTTCACATACTCCCTTAGGGTTTTTCCCTCTATATAATCCTGAACTATATAAAGATTGTCATCCTCATAAAATACATCAACTATTTTTGAAATTCCCCTATGGCTTAATTTTTTTTCCGCATTGAGTTCTAATAAAAAATCTATATTTGTTTTAAAATCTATACTTGTTTTAAATTCTTCTTTCACTTCTTTTATGGTGCAAAAATTCTTAAGCTCTGTATCTTTACATAGATAAACCGTACCTAAATGACCCTTTCCTAAAACTTTAATTATTTCATATTTTTCATCTAAAATGTATCTTCTATTAAGCATAGTTCACCTCTTATATAAAACTTTTACGTTCATTAATCCTTATTTTTCTTTCCTTTCGCCTTTCCTTTGCCTTTAGGCTTAGTTTCCTTTTTTTCATAATCATCCTCATCATTTTCCTCATTAATTTCTTGATTAATTTCCTCAATAGTACTTTCTTTCATGGGCTCCGTCCTAATGTCTTCCTGTACTTTTGGCATGCTTTGTGTAGTATCATTAATTAATTGTTTATTTATATTATTTGTTTCTTCATCTTTTTTTGAATTGCCATAAAAAAAGTAAACACCTACTAAAATTATAGTTATAAATACTAATAGAGCTGTAATACTTCTTTTCAATCCAAATTTCTTTGATTTACTTACTGTGGTATTTTTTATAGGTATATCTGGATTAATGTTAGAATTGTTTAAAACCACTGTCTTTTCATACTTATCCTTCTCCAGAAATTCTATAATTTCATTCTTTAAACTTTCAATTGACTCATATCTGTTCTCAATATGGATTTGTATACATTTCTGTATTATTTTTTTTAGATCATTATCCACATTCTTATCATAATTATAATCCATAAGAGGTTCTAAACCTGTATATGAGTCCCTTGCTGTAGCCATAAAGTACATAACCATGCCAATACCATATATATCCGTTTGTTTGGAAGATTGTCCGAAACCATACTGTTCTGGAGCAGCATAACCCTTAGATCCCATGCATATAGTATGGTCTTTATCATGGACTTTGTACATTTTTGAAATACCAAAATCAATTAAAAAAACTTTTTCCTCTGGTGTTATCATTATATTAGATGGCTTTAAATCTCTATATATAATAGGCGGATTTAACCTATGCAAATAAGCTATGATATCACAAATAGACAATATAATTTTACATATATTTTCCGTTCCTATGAAACCCTTTTCTTTCATATGTTCTTTTAGTGTTTGCCCCTCTATGTAGTCTTGAACCATATAAAAATTATTTTTCTCATAAAATATATCAACTATTCTTGGAATACCAGGATGCTTTAGATTTTTTAATATATTAGGTTCTAATAAGATATCCCTATTATTTTTAGAATCTTTTTTTACTTCCTTTATAGCCCAAAGGTTATCAAGTCTTATATTTTTACATAAATAAACCGTTCCCATTCCTCCCTTTCCTAAAACTTTAATTACTTCATATTTTCCATCTAGTATATATCCCATATTAAGCATGGTCCACCTCTTGTATAACTTTATCAAATACTATATTTATCATGTACGTATATAACCTTAATTTTTGGAGGGGTGGATAATTATAGTAATACAATTAATAGCCTTTTTAATATGAAAAACTATACTGAATTTTTCAGTATAGTTTTTATATTTCTATTATATTAGCTTCAAGATCATCTACTAAACATAAGCATATCCCTTATATATAAATAGTTTCTTTGGAATTCATTTTTCCTAAGTTCTATCAAAAAGTTGAATTAATTCTTCTTTTGTTAATTTATTTAACATATTATTATCTTTAAGTTCTCCTGTAATTATACTATCAATTAACTGCTTCTTATGTTCTTGTAATAAAATAATTTTTTCTTCTATTGTCCCTTTTGCAACAAGCTTAATTACCTCTACTATATTTCTTTGCCCGATTCTATGAGCTCTATCTGTTGCTTGATTTTCCACTGCTGGATTCCACCATGGATCAAAATGAATAACCAACTTTGCTGAGGTTAAATTAAGTCCAGTTCCTCCTGCCTTTAATGAAATTAAAAATACCTTTACCTTATTATCATTATTAAACTCATTTACTAATTTAATTCTTTCTTTAGGTCCAGTAGAGCCATCTAAATAAAAGTATTCAATACCTTTTTCTTTTAATGATTTACCTATTTTATTTAAAGCAGAAGTAAATTGAGAAAATAGTAATACTTTCCCCTCTACAGCTATCTGTTCTTCTACTAATGCCACTGCAACTTTAAGTTTTCCATTTCCACCTTTATATTTATCAAATATAAGAGAAGGATCTAAGCAAATTTGCCTTAGCTTTGTTAAGTAAGAGAAAATTTCTATTTTACCATAAAAATTATTTTTAATTTTTCCTCTCACCTCTTTTATATAAGCATTATATATTGCTTTTTGAGCTGCTGTCATTTCAATTAGTATTTTCTTTTCTATTTTATCTGGCAAATCTTCTATAACTTCTTTTTTAGTTCTTCTTAAAACAAAAGGTTTAATTAATAATTTAAGAGTTTCTAACTCCTGCTCACCTTTAGAAATAAATTTCTTATCAAATATTTCTTTAGAATATAAATACCCTGGCATTATAAAATCAAATATTGACCAAAGCTCTGTTAAATTATTTTCAATTGGAGTTCCTGTTAGTGCAAACCTTACTTTTGCTTTAATTTCTTTAACCACTTTTGAAATTTGAGCTGTAGGATTTTTTATATTTTGTGCCTCATCTATAAAGATATAATCAAATTCAATATCATTATAATTTTCAATATTATTTCTTAAAGTACCATAAGTGGTTAAAATCATATCATATTCTTTTAAATTATTTATTACATTTTCTCGAACTGTTTTAGCTCCATGTGCAATTCCAACCCTTAAAGTAGGAGCAAACCGTTCTATCTCCTCCTTCCAATTATAAATCAAAGAAGTTGGAGTAATTATTAAAGATTTTTTATTGTCTTCTGATGTAAGAAAGGCTATTGTTTGAATTGTTTTTCCAAGTCCCATTTCATCTGCTAAGATACCTCCAAATTCTAACCTACTTAAATTCTTAAACCATTTAAATCCACTAACTTGATATTCTCTAAGTACCACTTTTAAATTCTTAGGCAAAGTTATTTTTTCACTACTTATGTCAATTAATTTATTTTCTATATCCTTTAACAAATCACTACCCTTAATTAATTTAAAATCTATATTTTTTAAACTTTCTGCTATATACAAGCTTTTACTTTTCTCTACCTGCACTGAATCATTTTCTATATTTTTATCAATATTTAATATATCAATTAAATTTAAAAAATTTCTTACACCATCATCTTCAAAATCGATAAACCCATTATTTTTGGTTTTATAAAATCTGTTATTAGACTTATAACTTTCAAATATATTGTCTAGTTCTGCTCTTTCAATATTCCCAATATTATAATGAAGCTTAAAATACATATCTTCTTCATATAAATCAACTTCAATAGAAGATGATTTGTATACTTTTATATCCTTAAGATGTTTTCCTAAAATAACAGTCCCTAACGAAGGTATACCATCTTTTCTCTTACTCAAAATATCAAAAAGTTCCTCATCTCCCCCTATAAACAGGAGTCTATCTTTTCTTCTAATAAACTTGTAATATTCAAGCCTCATAAGAACTTTTTCTTCCTTATTAAAATCTCTTATAAATTGTTTTTTCTTTTTATCCTCTTCTAATATATTAATTCTTTCGTTACAATAAATTGCTTGCACATCACAATAGATATTTGACTTTTCTTTATAAATTAAAAACTCAAACTTCAATAAATTAGATATAAATCTTTTTACAGTTTCTGTGATTGTAATATTATTTGAAATACTACTTATTAAAGAAATAATTGCATTATAATTTCCTATGGTTTTTTTATATGAAATTTCACCTTTTGTTTTAAAAATATCATATAACTGACTAAATTTTTTAATTTGGTCTTCTGAAGGTAAATAAATCTGCCTATTAAAAAGATATACATCTTTGTTTGTATTTAAAGGAATAGGAAGCTTATTATGAATTTTTAATACCAATTGTTCATTTTTCTCTTTTAATATACAATTAAGTGGTAAATCCTTCTTAAAAATATTTGTCTTATATTCTATCCCATTGTATTTAAAATTAATTTTACTTTCACCAATACATTCCAAAAATTCTCTTAAATCATTAGGATTCAGTATTAACTTTCTACTTGAGAATTCTATTCCTTTATTTTTATAAACGCATTCTTTAATAACCTCTATAATTTTCACATCATTAGGGGAAATGATATGCTCACTAGGATTATATGTAAATTGATTATTGAAAAAAATACTTTTTTTATTTTCTAAATCAAGAATAAATTTTTTTAAATCATTAATTAGATACTTATTCCTAAGTCCTAATCGAAATTCTAATTCGTAATTAGCTGAATCTTTCCAGGGTTTATAAATTACATTTACATCAATACCTATTTCAATTTTTTTAGCCTTATCTCCATGCAATTTTTTAAGAGGTTTATTTCCTATAGCCTTTTTCTTATAGGATAAATTTAAAAATTTATATCCCGTAGCAGTTAAATGCTCACACATAAATAATTTTTTATTTATAGAAAACTCCTTAAAATTATCACAAGTACATCTTACTCCCTCTATTTTTTTACTTAATAAATTTATCTTTATATGAGTTTTAAATTCTACTTCATCAATATGATTTAGTATATCTCCATAGATATGATATATATTTTCTATTTTTTTACCTTTAATATTAGACACTAATCCATTCTCCAAAACCTCTTCTCCCATTTTTCTCATCAAATTGGAAGAGGGTTCGAAAATTATTTGTTCTAATTCTTTTAAGTTCATTTTCTCACCACTTTTTTTATTTCTCCTCTTTATTTATATCCTTTTATAAGAATAAAATAAAGACCAGGAAAATGCTGGTCTTATTTTATATATGGTGAAAACCATACTTACTCTTATATATAACCATTTATATTAACCCAATAAACTTTTTACCATAGGATTAATTTTTGATCTATCAAATTTACCATTAACTTTTGGCATAATTTCTTTCATTATTTTACCCATATCTGATGATGTATAGCTTCCATTAGCTATAATTTCTTTTAACATATTCATTACTTCTTCTTCACTTAATTGTTCTGGAAGATATGGAGTTAAAACTTCAAGAGCAAAATTTCCTTCGGCTATTTTTTCTTCATCATTTACTTGCTTAGCGTATTCTAAAGCTTCTCTTATTTGTTTTATGTTCTTTTCTATTATTTTGATAACACCTTCATCAGAAATAGTTTCTCTTTCATTAACTTCAAATGCTTTAATATCTGCACTTACTAATCTTAAAGTACTTACTCTTGCCTTATCTCTTGCCTTCATTGCTGCTATTTCATCTTTTTTTAATAGTTCTTTTAACATAATATGTAGTTAGTAGACTTTGCCTCCTAACTATTCACCTCTTTTCTCTAGAATAATTATATTTAAATTATACCAATATTACACATAAAGTGAAACTTAATTTAAATGAAGTTTTTACTCCATCTAAATTCGCACTGTGTGTAAGCCATGAACATCAAATCACAAATTTGAGTTCTCTGCTTAAATTGAACGAATCTAGAGATTTTACAATAAACATTCCATCATAAAAAAAGTATCACTTTTTAGTGACACTTCTTATTTTTGTAAAGTCAATCATAAACTCTATTTATATTCATTCTGTTTTGCTATTGCTTCATCTTTAATTTCTTCTCTCATAGCAGTAAGAGATTCTTCTCTTCTACGATTTTTTGCTTCCAATGTTTTTTTAGTTTTATAATCATCTGTTTTTTCAATCATTTCTTCAGCTAATTCAACATTTTGTATAATCTTACCAATATTATATTCAATTCTATCTACATTATCTCTTCTGTCATCTTTATTGTGTTTCATAGTTTTCTCTCCTTTGCTGAACATATATTTAGGTGTAATTTATTATATACAAACACCTCATATTTTATTATGTCTATAACTATATTTGTTATTCAACAAAATAATCTATGTATTGAGAATTTCCTATTTTTTAATAAGCGAAACACTATACTATATATTAATTTTTATTTCTTATTTTTTATTTCGTTTATTCTTCTTTCGGCAGATGAAGCATAATTAGATTTTGGATAACTATCTTTTACTTTTTGGAAATATACAAGAGCATTAGTATTATCTTTAGTTTCTTCATAACATATACCTATCTGATAAGTAATCCATGGCATAATATCCAAGCTTGGATCAATTTCAGAGGCTATTTTTAGTTTTGGTAGTGCTTCCTGATACTTTGCTTCCTTGTATAATCTATTCCCTTGATTATATATAGTCCACAAGGCATTTACTTTTATATCTGCCCATAGTTTATCAAATTTTATTTTTGTTTCATCATCAAAATTCATATTCTTCATATTTATTAGAGTACCAGCAGCTTTTTCGTAGTTACCCTCCTTAGAGGATTTTTCAACCTCATTTAACATTGTTAAAATATCCTGCTTATTCTTATAAATATCATATTTATTTTTATAATTGTCTAGTTCTAATTTTGTATCTTCTAATTTTCTTTGAATATCTTCATATTCCTCATATGATATGGCATTTTTTTCAGATAAGGTTTTATTTTCCTCAGTATTTTCACTTGTTTTTTCCTTAGAATCAACTACTTTATTAATAACCTGCACTTTTTTCCAAACAGTTTGAAGCTTGGATGGGACACCATTGATTACAATAAAACCTACTATACCAAAGATTAAAATTGATAACCCTGCAATAATCTTTCCTCTTAAATATTTGCTTAAAATAGACTGATTCTTTTTATTATTTGAACTAGCTTTAACTCTTTTAATAGCATCTATTGTTTTATCCATAGTTCTTTGAATTATTAAATTTTTTAAATATTCCTTTGCTAAGTCACTGTATATTTCATATTTGTCCAGCTTTTTAAATGTTTTTTCTGCCCTTCTATATTCTTTCTTATTAACATAACATAATCCCAAAAGCTTTATTGCTTCAGAAAAGCTTCGATTATATGATAAAGCCTTTTTTAAATCCTTTATAGCTAAATCTAAATTACTTGCTTTTATCTCTGCAATAGATTTATTATATAAAATAATAGACTTTATAATCTTATCATTAACTCTATATTGTTTTAATTCCATGTCCTTTAAATTGATTGGTCGTATCTTTTTTATTTCCAAATCAAAATCAAACAAGTAGCTTCCTCCTTAAAATTCTACAAGTATCACTTAGTTAGTAATACTATAAGTTAATACTGGTAAAATAAAATAAAATAAGTTATATATACTTAAATTTTAATTTAAGTATATATAACTTATACTAACAAATTATGACATATAATTCAACAAAAAGTGATAATGGTAAATCTTAAAGTAAATTAATCTATATTTAAATTATAAATCTTATTAAAAACACTCGTTGTATTATTTAGGTAACTGTTACCTTTTAAAAATTTGTAATTCTTAATAATATTTCCTGTTTTAAAATTACATTTACTTTTTAGCACATATAATTATTTTTTTTACTCCTAAAGCAAAAAAAAGTAACAAAGGTACTCCAAAATCAATTGGAAGATAAAAGTACTGACATACATGTTCTCTTAACCATAAAAAGAATACATCGTTATGACCTATATAATATGTAAAAATTATCAGCATTAAACCAAAAGTAATAATAATGAATGGGCTTTTCTTCTTTATTCTAGTGCTTTGCATAAATGCCGTTAAAGAACATGATGCAAAAATTCCTGCTTGAATCATTATACTCCAGTACCATAATGCAACCATAAATGATTCAAAACGGTGAAGATATTTAGTGATCTGAATAGCTCTTACAAAATCCATACTAGCAATTCTCATCATTGCTACGACCTGAGGCCCCATGACCATCAATTCAACAACAAAATAGAAAATAAAAAAAAGACCTCCGATGGACAAACCTGAAATCGCTGTACCAATAGCTTCTTTCTGATTATTCACCATTGGCAGAAGCATTCCTACAAGTACTGAAGAAATACCTATAAATGTATCAGTATATATACTGGCTTTAAATACAGGCACAATCCCTGAGTCAAAAATAGGCGTAATCCTATCAATATTTATTTCAGAAAGGGAAGCCATAAAGACTAGTAAATAAAAAATTACAGCCATTCCAAAGGCAACATTGCTTGTTCTTGCAATAACTTCAGGTCCTTTCCATACTAAACAGCATATTACGAAAACATGCAACATAGTCACCACCAAAAAAGGTGTTTGTGGCAACAGAAAACCCGTAAGATGATGGACGTACATTGTTATTGAACTGGAAGAAGCAATGAAAAAATATATTGCAAGCACCATTCCCAAAGCTTTCCCCAATACCCCCCCAGTAAATTTGTACTATATTCTGCTATTGTTTTTCCCGGAAATTTTTGTCCTACACGGATAATAATTACAATAAACGGGAGTACAGTAAGTACACTTATAAGCCCACTTATCCACATATCCGAACCTATCTTTCTAGCTAAAATACCACTCCCATAATTGATTGTTGCAGGCCACATAATACAAATCAGAATATTTCTAAACTGCTTATTACTAATGAGTTTCTTTTCTTTACTCATGTGTTTGTACTCCTTTACTACAAATATTACTTATTCATTTTTATTGGCTCTAGCGGCTTTGCTAATGATACATGATTGATATCAGCTTTTACAACAATATCAACATCACTACTTGTAAAAATATTCTTCCAGTTTGAAGATAACTGATGCCATTCTTCCTTATGTTGTCTGTGCAATATACGACTTAAGCTTAGAAAGTCTATATGTGAATCCTTTGCAATTGTAATTATAGATTGTATATCCTTGTAAACAGCTTTCTCCAGTGACTTAGACAGCTCATTCAACTTCTGATTTTTGTTAAAATCAGTACAACATGATTGTTCTACGATACTGGCATTTACTTTAAGATTAATCACAAAATGTGGAATACCCTTATCTAAATAACTTTCATATGATGATTTAGCATCTTTTATTTCCAACGTGACAAGCATATTATCCTCCGGGCAATTGACAACCATTATAGAATCTTTCATTCTATTTTTAATCCATAAAAGACCTCTTGTCTCCTCTTCATTCAGTGAAACAACTACTTTATTTGTATCAAAAACATATGCACCACTTGTTTTTACAATTGAATGTGATTTTGACTTATCAAGAACAATTCTTGAAGTTACTGGACCCACATTGGGATTAAGATAGTCCTCAAGAAAATCTTTAAGCATTATGCTATAAGACTTACCTGTTAAATTTTCAGTTTCAATTATTTTTTCTAAATATAAGGCTGGGTCTTGTTCCATCTCAGGCACAATCTCAATAAGCTTTCCTGCATCTTCTTCTGGAGTAACTGCAATTAATGTTCTTAAACGGAGCTCCGGATTTCGTGCAAAAAAATCAAATATTTCAAGAGTATCGCTTCTTGCCAACTTCTCACTTATAATTATTACCTTAATATGAGCCCAAAAGATGCGGCGAGAAGATATAGAAGCCATATTACGTATTGCTTCAAAGATCGTTTTGCCGGTGCTGGATATAATCCAAAAAGGTTTATTTTGAGTACTCACAGAACCTGACGGTGTTTTACTGAAAGTCTCAGGATCTGCAATTTGCGCTGTTACCTTAAATCCATAGTCAGTCTTATCTAAGGCAATGCTTAATACAAAACCAAGTTCATTGATTTCCCTGGCATTCCAACAGCCCGTCAGCAAAAGTGAAGGTATAAGAATTAATACAACAGCTATTTTTCTCATATAAACCTCTCCTTTTATTTTAAACAAGTTATTTATTATCATTATCTGGCTCCGGTTTCATGTTATTTCCCATCCTTCTAAATCCTTTACGTGCTATATAACTTGGAAGATAATTCATTGCCCACCTGTGATATCTAATCACAATATCTCTAAATTCATTTTTCTTTGATGATGTAAAAGGCTCCATATAACTTACCCCGAAAGAACGTAGACTATTTAAATGAATAATGATTATACTTAATCCTGCCAGGATACCAGGTAAACCAAGTATAGAAGCCATCAGCATCAAAGGAAATCGTATAAGACGTCCTGATGCTGCTGCATTAAAGGCTGGAATGGCAAAGGAACTAATCCCTGTTAAGGCCACTACAATTACCATTGCTTGAGAAACAATGCCCGCTTGAACTGCAGCCTGGCCTATTACAATACCTCCAACTATGCTAACGGCCTGACCTGCCTGTTTAGGCAAGCGCAGACCTGCCTCCCTTAAAATTTCAAATGTACCTTCCATTATAAATGCCTCTCCTATGCTGGGAAATGGTACACCTTCACGAGAAGCCGCAATTGACAATGCTAAAGTAGTAGGAATCATTTCCTGATGATAACTTGTGAAAGCAATATACATTGCTGGAAGAATAACTGAAATAAAATAAGCCACAATTCTAATAAACCTTGTCAAAGTTGCAATTGAAGAACGTTCGTAATAATCATCTGCTGATTGGATAAACTGAAAAAAAATTGTTGGAACTATCAAGACATGAGGAGTTGTATCTACAAGGATAGCCACCCTTCCCTCAAGTATTGCTGCTGAGACCTTGTCAGGGCGTTCAGTGTACTCTAACTGTGGAAAGGGAGATGAAGGATTATCTTCTATTAACTCTTCAATATAACCGCTTTCAAGTATACTGTCGATTTCAATCCGTCCTAACCTATTTCTAACTTCATTTATTATACCTTCCTTTGCTATACCTTCAAGGTAGGATATTAATACCTTTGTTTTAGTTTTTGTTCCTATTATTAATAGTTCCATTCTTAAATCAGGGCTTTTAATACGACGTCTTATTAGGGCAATATTTTTTTCAATATTTTCTGTAAAACCATCTTTGGGTCCTCTTACCACATTTTCAGCATTTGGTTCAGAAATTTCTCTATCCTTCCATCCTGTACTTCCAACTATAAGTACTTTGTCTACTTTGTCTATTAGTAATATTGTATTTCCATCAATCAATTGAGCTAATATATTATCAACATCAGATTCTTCATTTACATAGATACTTGCTATGCCATACTCTTTTAGTATTTGAAAAAGCTCACTATTATCTGTGGCATTATTAAACTTACTATTTGACATCAATGCCCCTATAATGTGTTCATTAACAAGTTCTCTTTCAACCAAACTCTTGATCAAAATAACTGCTGCTTTTATTTTGGTACCTGGAGAAATAGTGAATTCTCTGACTATTATGTCATTGGCAAAACCCATCATCTTTTTTATCATTTCAATATTAGAAGTTATATCTAAGGAGAGTTTTATCTGCTTCGTCAATTTTTTTTCAGATCTCTGATCTTGTTCTATAATTTTATCTTGTTCGATATTATGGAATATTTTTAAAGTTGATATAATAAAACCTCCTTTAGCACAACTAATTACAGGTTTATTGTTCGTTAATATAATTAGTATTATTCACATATAAAGATTTATGCAGTTAAAGGTAATTGCATATTTAAGTAACTGCTACCTTTTAAAAATTAAGTATCTTTTATTTTTTTCTAGATATTATATAATATTAATATAATATGTTTCAGGGAGGTTTCAGTTTTTTATGAATAATATACTGACAGAAGAAAATATAAAAAAATTAAGAGAAGAATTAGACTATAGAATGACTGTGAAGAGAGCCCAAATAGCAAAAGAAAAATTAGAGGCTGCTGCACATGGGGATAGATCAGAAAATGCAGAATATAAAGAGGCTTGTAGAAACTATAGAGAAAACGATAATAGAATTCAATATTTATTAACTATGATTTCAACAGCAACTGTAATAGATGATGCAAAGGTTGATAAATCAATATTAGGAATTAATAGTAAAGCTAGAATTAAATTTATAGAAGATGAGGATGAATCTATTATATCATTAGTAACTACTCTGGATTCATCTCCTGAAAATATGTGTATAAGTATAGAATCAGATTTAGGAAAAGCGTTATCAGGTAAAAAAGCTGGAGACATAGTTGAAGTTGATGCTCCAGGAGAAAAATATACAATAGAAATATTGGAACTACTATAAACATATTTCTTAACTTAAAAATAGATGGCTCAAAACGCCCACAACTCAGGCTACTTATCATATAATTATTTAAAATGGTAAAAAGCTCTTGACATTACTGTTAAGAGCTTTATTTGATTAAAGGAATTTGACTAGATTTTATATGGCAGGCAACCTCTATAAAGAAGGTTAATCCTGCCTACTGCAATCAAAACAAACTTAATAATTTAACATGAGATAACTATACATGAAGAACCAGCTGCTCATAAATAAGCTTACTATTTGAGAAGAGGACAACCACACCTGAAACACTTATCATTTTTTATTTCATTTAATGACCCGCAGGCATTGCAAAAAATAATGCTGTCCCTTGATTTGTCATACTTTTCATAGGTATTCAAACCTTTATGATGGCGAACTCTATCGCCAATTTCAAAATAGTTAAAGACAGTATCATCATCTTCCTGTGTTATTACATAAGTTTTACCGCTGTTACTCTTTATAAAGACAGTATATGCAACATACCGCTGCCAGTAATTTCTGTTACCTGACTTCCGTTTTCTTTTCTTATTTTCTATTTTCTTGTCAACGACAATACCATCCCAGGTTGTACCTTTATTTCTTCCAATACTCTGAAATAGTGCAATTACCAAGAACATTCCTCCAATACCTAATCCGATGAAAAGAGCTTCAGGATTTTCCATCTCAGAACTTGTTTCTCCATAAATATAAAATCCTACCACTGCAGCAACAGCCAGTATTGATGCAAAGAGATATGACCACGTTTTACTGTTTTTAATATATTTTGCAAAAGCAGGATCCGTTATTCTGGCAGAATAGCCAATTAAATTCCCGCCTGATTTTTCCTCTTTATCCGCTGCCTCTGATATAGGACTGCCACATTCTGTGCAAAACCTGATATTTTTAGGTGAATCCGAGCCACATTTAGGACAAAGCATAAAATCCACTCCTTTCATACAACTAAGAATCAGATAGGTTGAAACTCCACCTGATTCAAGTTTTTACTTTATCTTCCGCCATAGCTAGAGCCGCCTCCGCCACCTCCACCGCCGGAGGAAAATCCGCCTCCTCCGCCGGAACCGTAAGATGATTTACTGACAGCTGCCTGAGCACTTTTAATAGAATCATCTATGGAATCTGAAATATCCTTAAAGGAATTTTCCATTGAATTGAATCCGCCAATATGTCCATAAGTATACCAGCCATAGCCGAAATGATAATCACCATCCTGCATATTGGGAAATACCAGCTCCAATTGCTTGATAACCTCACGGGCAACACCTAGAGTAACCGCATAAACGAGATAATGTTCCCAAATAATCAGGCTAGGTATCTCATACTTATCCATTTGGGAAAAATCCATTAAAAAACATCGAAAAGCCTGCCATTTCACATAATCTTCCTGTCCAAAAGGAGATCGTCTTTTAAATGACTTAGGTACAAAAATAAATATTGCTCCTGCAATTACTATTCCAACACCTAGCAATGTGGCCTTTTTCATAAAAATAGAACCTGTTATAAAAAGAGCTAGCCCTCCGATTACAGTGAAAAATGGCATATTCCCACTGTGGTCAAAAAATTTAAATTTATCTGCCTGTGCATTTATTCCTGCAGTCCACTGCTGCCAGAATTCATAGAAATCTCCATTCTTGTCTTTTGCATACTTTTCTATATCATATAGATATATGAACTCCCTACCTTCTGCCAAAGTATTGCGCAGATAATCAATTAATTCAGATTCATGTTCCCGTAAAACTGCTTCCTCAGACTTTCTTAAATCAGCAGGTTTCGGTGGTTCAAGAAAAGTAATACGATATGTCTTTTCATCTTTGCTGCCAAAGAACTTCTTTACTTCTATATATTCTTCTTCAATACGAAGGAACTTCCTTCTTGCAAGGTCAAGTATAGTAGCAGTTAAATCCTTACCTTTTATCTTTTTATTATTCCATAATACGCTAAGTTCTGCAGGGCTGTAATTCCCAGGCAGCTCACGATAATAATCCCCTTGAAATTCAACAGGGTGAGCTTTTCCATATTTACGCCAGAGAAAAAACATTGCAAAAATTGATCCTAGAGGAATTGCAAAAGTGCCACCTGTTTCCATACGGTCAATCCATCTCTGACGATTGGCATCCTTTGCCCATTTTTCTTCTTCAGATAATATGGTTGATAATGCCGACTTTCCTGTATGGACTTCAGAAGGAGCATTAGGAAATAAAGCCCTTGGCATAATTACTCTTCCTTCAACAAAAGTGCTTGTCGGTAAATTTTTCACCTTAAAAACCACAGTACTTGTATCTGTAAAATTAACCTCTCCCTGAAGAGGTCCATGTCCCCATATTCTTATATCCTGACCCTGTTTATACTTTTCGGCACCAACTGGAAGTTTCAAAATTACTTTCACATCTCCAACCTTGTTCTTATTCTCATCACCGATAAATTTCCTGTATAACTCTGCAACATCATTATGAACTTTAACAGCATTCACAACTTTATAGGAAACATCAAAGGTCTTTTTTTGATCCTTTGCATTAATACTCCAGTCAATAAGCACTTTATCATATTGTCTCTTTACAAGGAAAGTTCCTGGGGGACCATATTCAGTACTGGAGTTGAATTTATAGACTTCTCCATTTTCGCTTACAGTTACCTCTTCAATTGGTGTACTTCCCTGTGGGATGTTTATATAAAAACCATTCCACTGACCAGAAAAATTAATTGTAAGCTTTTCTGTAACCTTCATAGAAGCATCCGGCAAAACCTCAGCATTGATTTGTATATCTTCAATATCAAAACTACGTGCCTGAACTTTTTCCGAAGCAAAGGATTGAATTAACAATATTCCGAAAAATATAACCACTAATACTCTTAATTTTGATTTAAAAAAGAATGTTCTTTTATTCAATAAGTTTTGAAACATTTTTACCTCCCTCCTTCTAAATCCTAAGGATAGCATAAGTGGAATCAGTTCCTTTAGCTTTACCAGTTACCTTATCAATCTATCCACCCAAAAGATATTACAAATGGAATCAGCCCCTAAAATAAAGTGGGCTGGCTCCAACTTAGAATTTAACCTGGATATTTTCTCTTGCCTCAGTTTCTCCTTGCAGTGTAAAATACTCTACTATTTGAAAGCCCATCATTCCTGCTACAAGGTTAGATGGGAATAATTCTATTTTAGTATTAAACTTCTGTACAATATCATTATAAAATTGGCGAGAAAAAGCAATTTTGCTTTCAGTGTCACTAAGCTCATTCTGCAGCTTCATGAAGTTACCATTAGCCTTTAAATCGGGATAAGCTTCCGCCACTGCAAACAAAGATTTCAATGCTCCGCTCAGCATATTTTCCGCTTTGGTATGTTCCGCTATAGTTCCTGCTGATATAGCCATATTTCTTGCCTGTGTCACTTTTTCCAAAACTTCTTTTTCATAATCCGCATATCCTTTTACTGTGTTTATGAGATTAGGAATCAGGTCATACCTTCTCTTAAGCTGCACATCTACCTGAGACCATGAATTCTGAACTCTTTGTCTCAATTGCACTAGGCTGTTATAAGTGCTGATAAGAAATATTGCTAAAACAATCATAACTACTGCTGCAACAATAATATATATATTCATATAAACACCCCTTAATTTATTAATATATGTTAAAACTAGACTTTTTCTTATTGCTGGGTTCTATCATCTTTAATCCCAGAATAGTTTGGTGCCCATTTCTTAACTGCAGTTTCTGCTTCTGCTGTACCTATTGTACTGAATCCAGTAAGTTTAAGATACTCCTGCCCCTCTTGGGAACTTTTCTGCATTATTTTTCCCATTCCCGGTGCAAAATAATTTATTGTTTTTACACCTACCGCCTGGTTATTTTCTTCAACCATAAGACAGTTTGGCACAGTTGTGAATCCAAGATTCAAAGTAACACCAACTTCTGCAACCTTCCATACTATACTGCCGTTCTGATCTTTATATTCCCAGGTTTGGCCTACTATAAGATTGTTTTTCAATACAGGAAAAATTTCCATCGGAGTATTATCATAAATTAAATAGGTTCCGTCAGCCCTCTCCACGTAGTGTGTACTAAATCCCATAGCCTCACCCTGTTCCTGAATAATCTCCACTTCGCTCATCAATACAGCTTCATTTGGAACAACCTTTGTACTGATACGTTCCATTGTACCAGAAGCTCCATCTGGATAGTTTACATAGAACGTACATTTTAATCCTGCTTTAGGCAAATAGGTTGCAGCACGACTTAAATCCGGCTTTGTCGTTGTGCCATTGTTCTTAGATCCAGAAGTGTTTTGTTCTATATTTTGATTTGCAGTATCTCCTGTGTTTTGGCTTGTACCCTGCTGAGTAGTTTGTTCCGTATTTTGCTGCGTTGATACATTGCCTGTTGGATTTTTCCCACGAGAAAACCACCAGTAAAGCCCTCCTCCAGCACCGAAAGCCACTGCCAGTATTATTATCACTATAACAAGAGCCCGTTTGCTTTCATGATTATTCAGAGATGGTTCTTTAGAATTTGCCTGTCCCTTCATTTTCTGATTTACATAGCCACCAGATGAAGGAACAGCTGTATCACCTGACTGAGCAGCTGATCTAACTCCACCATCGGAGGTATTTCCTTCAGCATATGAATCTACTTTTGGAATAACAACTGTATCCCCTTTACTTCTAACTGTATTATCAACCTCAACTGATTCTTTCTGCGATTCAGCTGAAGCACTGCTTGCCTCTTTAGTATCAAAGCCGCAATCTCCACAGAATCTTTCGCCAGGTATAAGTTCACTGCCACACTGGGGACAAAATTTATAATCATCCATTTCTTTTCCTCCTTATACTTGTCTGCAATTTCTTCTTTATCCATTTGCTCATGGTCAATGTTTAATTCCTATATAATACAGCCATTAGTCATAAATCTATATTCTCTCTTTTTTATAACTTTGCCCCACAGTTGGTGCAAAATTTTTTACCAGGATAAAGTTTACTACCACAGTGACCACAGTATTTAGACTTTCTGTCATTATTAACAGGTGGTTTAACTGAATCTTCCGAAGAATACTGGTATAAAGTCTTAATCCACTTCTGAAGAGTTGATGCCACTGCATCCCTTTTGAGAGCCTCATGTCTGAACCTATAATTCATGCCATCTACAGCTTCCAGAATAACCATGTGGTTTGTAAAAGCAGTAGATGCCATAAACATCTGTGATAAAGTCTTTTCCTGTCCATTTACAAGACTGCTTACCTCCAGTCCTATTGAGCCAATCCAGCTGGTTAGAAATTCATTTCCCATTGCTATCCCCTTGTCTGCCATGGTAAGGATAAGCTTGCCATCCCCTGTCACAAATCCTAATTCCTGAAGTTTCTTAATATGCTCCTGCTTTAAAGAAAGTTTTCCCCTTCTCAATCCTGGAGCAACCTTGAACAATGAAGGCAAAGACCATCTTATATCGCTGCTTGCCAGTGATTGTTTTAGAAGTTTAACAAAATCCGTTGTGCTTATAGAAACCTCTCCCATATTTCTATAAGCAAACATACTCTCCATATAGTAACGCTTATAAATATCAAGGCTATGCAATATACAAACCAGAACTTCTATATCAAGGATGTCCGGAAATATGGATTTGTAATTATCCATACCCTCAGAAGCATAAACACCTGTCCACCACTTCCAAAAGGCCTTTTCATCATTAAAGAGCATAAGTATAATCTCTCCTTGACTATTTGTAAATTGCATTAAAACACTGCTGTCCTTTGAAGAAAAAAATACATAATATTGTTCAATAGCTGCAAAATTTCCTCCCATTCGAAAACTAATTTTAATATCTGGTTCCAATAGATCCCGTGCAATTTTAGGGAAAACAGGACTTTCCGTCAATGATTTAAAACCTTGTGAAGCACTGCTTACAGCTGCCTGTTCACCATTATATCGAAAAATTGATAAATTATTTCCCTTTAAACCAGATCTTCGAAATAAATGATTAACATCTCCGGGAACCAGCGTAAAGACTGCAGTATCAGCTGAAACATCTTTATTAACTTCCATTTAAATTCCTCCTGCCACTCATTCATTATGATTAACACTTTATCTACAAATACTTTTTAATAAATTCTTTTTCAATACGCAGATACAGCCATAGTAAAAGCCTTGTTAAACAGCTCACCTAACTTTATCTCAAGCTGTTCCTTTGTATAAGTCTGATGATTGACCATAACCGTGCCATTCTCTAAGGTTTTCAACTGTACAAAATGATTTCCAATAGCCGTTGGTGCATTAAAAAGCCTTTCCACTGCTACAAATCCATCTGATGTAGACACATTAATTTCAAAACCTGAAGACATCATCCAGAATCTAAAGAACTCCACTCCCATGCTAAGACCGCCCTCTCCAAAAGCAAGGACAAGTTCCTTGCTTTTTGCAAGCCTTGCATTTTCCATTATGCCTTCTTCCACCAGGAATGCTGCATTTTCAGCGGTTATATTTAATTTATATTTCTCAAAACCTGGAAGGACTGCCATAAAAGAAGGAAGAAGCCAGCGTATATCCTTGCTTTTAATTGAATCGACCATTGTTTGAGTAAATTCTGTATATTTTACATAGGTTTTTTTTGTATATATATGATTCAGTAAGTTTCTATAAGAAACCATTCTGAATGAATCAATTGCATGAAGTAGAAATAAAAACTGTTCCATAGTGACTTCCATAGGTAAATAATTTTCCACAGGCTCCTCATTTTTACCAGCAAAATTTCTCATCCACCATGACAGATATGCCTTATAATTCTCATAGAGCTGAATGTCACAGGTTCCATCTGCTGCCTTAGCAGTGGCAACTACATAAGCTCCCTCACTCTTTTTCCTATGAATCCTAACTTCACTTATCCCCATACTGCCTCCGCCAATTCGATTTACTACATACAAATCCGGTTGAGAAGCAATACGTATGGCACGTAGAAAATCTTCATTCTCCAGCAACTCATTATAATCACATTCCAGGTTACTGTCCGACTGTGTTTCAATGGGTTCCGCTGTAAAAAAAGCGGAACCACTATTTGGCACAATCCCAAGTACATCTGTCAATAGCTTTCTTAAGTCTCCCTGATTTATTTGAAAGATTAAAGCTTCCTTACTACTTGGCATTTATATACATCTCCTTCTACTTATAGACTTTACTATTTCAATTTCTGCATACTCTCAAATATAGACGATACTTCTTCAGATACTTTCTTTGGTGTTAATCCCATACTTTTCAGGATCTTTTCTGCTTCTACAGCACTTATTCCTCCCTGTGGCTTTCCTACTTTCTCCATAACCTTAATAGCTGTAAACAAATCATCCGGTACTTCCAATGGGTTTTTACCCTTTGCCATATTCTCCAAATTTTTTGCTTTAATCTGCTCAAGAATCTGGTTGTTGAACTGTTTCGTTGTCTGACGCATTGATTCTTCACTCCAGCTTTCAGCCTTTGCAAGATCTCCAAAGTGCTTTCTTACTTCAGCCGCTTGATTTTCCCATTCGTTTGCTTTGAATTCTATTGTCTTAGTGCCCGCTTCAAGGTCATTAAGTTTTTTTACAGATCCATCTTTCTTAAGCATTTCTTTCAAGTCAAAATCTCCACCGCCATAACCCTCAGCTGAGGTATGATCAACTGCAGAAACATCCATTTCCTTTGAAAATTTATTTACAGCATCATCATCAACAATGAAGGTTTTACCATCTTTATCCAGTTTCATAGGAAGCTTACCATCATGGAATTGTTTATAATACTCTTCACCAAAAATCTTTTTTGTTTCAGAAGCTGGAATATCTTTATAAATTGGTGTTCTGACTCCTGTCTTCGGATCAACATATTCCCCAACCTGAACACGATAGGTTTTGTCGATGTCATAGCTGACTTTTTTACCATCAACTTCACCAATATTAATATCTTTTTCTGTATACTTCCCTGCCTCAGTACCTGTAGTCCGCTGTGCACCTGAATTCTTTTTAGCAAATCCCCTTGGATCAGCTTTTCCTGAAGTATCCATGGTGTTAGTAGCCCCTACAGTTTTTACCTGTTCCTCTTTGACTCCATACTCTCTTGCAATACGTTCTTTTGCATTCCTGTCAGCAACTTCAGCCTTTTCCTTCATATTTGCATTAAAAGTTTTACGAACATCATCTCCGCTTTCCATATCATTTTGTGCAGCTTTCTTTGCATCTTGAAATGCTTTTTTTGTCTCATCCGTTGGATTCTTTACATATTCGCTTCTTGCCTTCTTAAGTTTATCAGCATTGGTTTCCAAATCATTTAAGGAATGCATAGCATGTTTATCCTTTTGTACCGCTTCCATAGCCTCCTGATATGCTTTTCTTGCATCTGCAGAATCTGGATTCTGAACAAGATTTTTCTGAGCTTCTCTTAATTTATCAACTTTTTTTGCACCCTCTTCTCTGCCTTTCCAGAATGCCTCATCTCGTAAATCTTCTATTTTTTTCATAGCATGTTTATCTTTTTCCACAGCCTCCAAAGCCTTTTTATATGCCTGTTTGGCTTCTGCAGAATTTGGGTTTTCAGCAAGCTTTATTGATGCATCTTTTAATTTATCAACCTTTTCAGCTCCAGCTTTCTGAGCCTTTACGAAAGCTTCATCCTTAAGATTTGTTTCCATAGTCTGCTTCTCGTATTTTTTGAAGTCATCAATCAGACTATCTGCTTTTTTAGAAGCTTCCTTAGCCTGTACATTGATTTTTGCACTTTCCACTTTATATCGAGCTTCTTTTTGTGCTTTTGCTATTGAGGCTTTCATTACATCATCACTGGCTTCTGCAGCTGCTTTGCCACCTGTCTTTTTAGCAGCGGCTCCAAGTACATCATCCACCAAACCTGCCTTTTTAGCACCAGCTCCAATCAGGTCATCTACCACCCCTGAAATTTTACCGGCACCACTCTTAATAACAGCACCTCCCTGACCTAATGTCAGAATACTTGTATATAGTTTTCCTGTTCCAACTAAAACCTGTCCTATCCGGCTTGTAAGAGATCTGTTCGGATCAAGGGCATTTTCAAAGTTATTTCCCCCTAATTGTTCTTTAGCAAATTCCCATACCTTTTCAGGATCAGTTACTGTATTATAAACTCCTTTGGTTATTGCAGCACCGGTTTTCAATATTGTCTTTCCAGTTTCAATCGTTGCTTTCTTTGTATTTTCCCAAGCCTCTTCAGGATTATTGTAAATGTAGGATACAGTATCCTCTGCAGCTTCTTCGGCGTCCTTCAATGCTTTCTTAGTACCCTCATAAGTATCATTAACAACTTTCTGAGTGCCTACATAAGCATCCTGAATATTCTGTACTGCTCCTTTTAGTCCGCCATCCCAAATATTTTTTGCAGTTTGCAGAACATCACTTCCTGCTTCTGCTGTAGTATCGGCAACATAAACTGCCGCATCTTTTACATCCTTAGCTGTTTCCACTATATCTTTACCTGCATTTGCTGCTGTATGTGCAAGGATACTTCCCCAGCTGTTAGCTTTTTCCGCCTGCTGCTGTTCCCATTCCAGATGCTGCTGCTCCCATTTCAGCTGTTCCATATTTCGTTTGTCAATTTCTTTCTGTATAGCATCAATTTCAGCCTTAGAATCCTTTTTAATTTTGTCAAGGGCCTGCTGCATAGCACTCTGGCCGGTTTTTTCAAGTTCATCGTTTCGCTGTATATAATCCTGATAGTCCTTAATTTGCTGTTCTAAATTTTTCTGATGTGCTTCAAGATCAATTACTGCTCCTGTCTCTGAATCAACCCACTGACCTGTGGTCGGATCCTTCACAACCAGTGTCTGCGCACCATGTACAGATGTTGTAATAACCATAGATTCCGGTTCCTGTGGAACTTCTTCTGTCTGCGATGCTTCTGATATTTTATCAGCTTCCTGCTGAATATCTGAAGATTCTGGCACTGAGGTTGAATCTGATGATGTCTGAATATTTTCTGTATCTGATTCCGGTATATCCTCTTCTGGAATTGGCAGACCTGATGCTTTCCCCTCTTCTCCTACTCCATGATTCTTCAAGGTATTCATCGGATCTTCCGGTCCTATAATACCTGAATCACTTTCCGGAGACTCCGGAGTAATTTTTGAAACCTCATCTGCAGTTGAGACTGATGGTATCTTATCTACAGATGAAGGTACCTCAGGTTCTGTTTTAGATGATGAAGATTCATTTGTCCAAGGTTTTGGACCATACTTTTCTGCTGTCTTCGGATATGGCTGTCCTAATGGCGGCGCTTTAGGTGCCTCGTCTTTGATAGGACTTCCATCTAATGATATAGGTCCTCCATCAAAAGGATTTCTGTGTTCAGGATCATAATCAAGCTCACTCCAGTGCTTTCCATTTCGGTCATAGCCTTCGCTGTTATAACCACTCCAGTGGTATCCATCCTTGCCATATCCCTGCCTATTATATCCCCATGGATCATATCCATCACGGTTGTAGCCCTTGTAATCAAAGCCCTGTTTGTCATAGCCATCCTTATCAAAACCATCTTTATTGAATCCATCCTTGTCATATCCGTATTCGTCAAGACCTTCTTTCTGTCTTCCTTCCCTGTTATAACCCTCACGATCATAACCGTTTTTATCATAGCCTTCTTTATCATAGCCTTCTCTATCAAAGCCATCCTTACTTAAGCCATTTCTTCCATAACCATCCTTATCATAACCCTGCCTGTTAAAGCCTTCTTTATCATAGCCAGCTGCATTATATCCTTCAACATCATATCCACTGCGATTATAACCTTTTTTATTCATTCCATTGATGTCAAAACCTTCTCTGTCATAGCCTTCTAAATTAAAACCATTTCTGTTATAGCCTTCCTTATCAAAGCCAGCTTCGTTGAAACCTTCCTTATCATATCCTTCACTATTAAATCCATCACGGTCATAACCTTCATCGTCAAATCCCTGTCTGTCATAGCCTTCTGAATTATAACCATTTTTGTCATAACCTTCTTCATCAAAACCAGCCTTATTGAAGCCTTCCTTATCAAAGCCAGCTTCGTTGAAACCTTCCTTATCATATCCTTCACTATTAAATCCATCACGGTCATAACCTTCACCGTCAAATCCCTGCCTGTCATAACCTTCTGAATCATAACCATTTCTGTCATAACCTTCTTCATCAAAACCAGCCTTATTGAAGCCTTCCTTATCATATTCTACTGAATCGAATCCTTGGGAATCATATTCTTCACCAGCAGCTTCACTATCCTTTATTTCAAAGTCTTCTTCAATTATTAAGCCATCCTCTGATTCTATAGCCTCATTTTTTCCAAAATCTTTATTCACCTGCAGACTATCGTCGATTTCCAAACCATCCTCTATTATAAGACCATCTTCAATTTCAATTCCTATGCCTTCTTCTATTATTAAATCTTCACCAGTCTTTAACTCATTGCCCATATTGTCTTCAGTTAAAGGCTCTTCTATTATTAAATCCTGATCTTTGCTCAATACGTCCTCTATTATCAGTCCATCATCCACAGATATGCTTATAGGCTCCTGTGAATAAATAATATTTTCTGTTGTTCCAAATTCATTGAAACCTTCAGCTTCATTTATTAAAATCTCCGGCTCCTCTATAGAATAACTATCTGTTTTACGCCTTCTTCTACCCAATTGAGCAACTTCATTAGCTCCAGAGGAGGATGTACTTCCTGTTCTTCCCTGCTGTGGAATTGTTTCACCGGGTGATGCTGCCCCGCCTGTTGATCCTCCAGCACCTCCAAAAGAAACTCCACCATCTGGTATTGGTCCTCCTCCAGATATCCCTGCGCCTCCAGGAGGTATAACACCACCACCCAGTCCTGCAAGTCCAGCTAACACTGTTGCAATCAAGCCTGGCACTGCTACTCCAACTACCGCCTCAGTAGAGTTTTCCGGACCAGGGATTGTACCTACAGAACCAACACCTGCTGGACTTTCCTGAGAAATACTGCTTCCTGATTTACCAGTATTTCCTGAAGTAGTCTTTCCTAAATCATTTAAAGAGCCACTGGTAACCTGAAAATGGGGTGTAGCCTTTACCTGTCCCATACCTCTTCCGCCTGATTCCTGATTTTGTGACCAGGTTGCAGGATTGGAATCTATTATAGTATATGTTCCTGCAGGTATAACAATATTAGGATATACTTCCCAATTGGCATTTTTCACTCCACCCATACCATCTGTACCTTTAGCCTGCCAAGGTCCATATACAACACCATTCTGGTCCTTTAAAGCTATTGTTCCAAGAGTATCCCCTTTGGCATTATTCCAGTGATAATCCCTGATATAAGTAACAAGATGTGGAACGTTGATTGTAAAGGTAGTTGGTGCTGTAGGTCCGTTTTTTACTCCCGCAATATTATCAGTATTTGATACAGCTGCTGCTTCCTCCAAAGCTTTACCTTTTACAACCACACCGGTGGATGTATTTGAAGTTTCCTTCTCTTGACCAGACTGCTTATTATCTGATACAGGCTGCTGAATATCTGGTGCAGGCTGGCTTAATAATCCGTTTTTATCCAGACCGTTTACAAGCTGCTGAGCAAACTTCTTAGCAGTTGCTATATCCCCTGAACTGCTGTTACCTGTTTCATAAATCTCCACAGTTACAAGATAATCCGGCAGAACTACTGTAATACCAATACCATCTGTCATAGTATACTCTCTTACTTCTCCGCCTTTTATAGACGTTGTTTTAACACCAGTGCTTCCTGCAACCTGGGTAATATGCTCAATTATAGTTTTCATTTGACTTTCATCAATAGGTCCAACTACTGCAATCATGCTTTCTCCATTTGCATAATCTCCTCTTGCCATATGTGCTTTTAAGTTAAGACCCGTTACATCTTCAGTACCAAAATCAAATTCTGGAGAACTTATGTTATTGTTTGCAACTTCAGTAACTACATCCCCAATACCGGCAGCTTTTACTGTGCTTGGAAAACAAAACACCATAAACATCAATACCATAATTGATATTGATATACTGGTTTTTAAAGATTTTTTACACTTATTTTTTTTTCTTATCATATGAAAAACTGACAAATCCCACGCCTCCTTTTTAATTCTTACAACAGCTTGGCTATAAGTAGCATCCATACTGTAGATATTAAAAAAGCAAGCAGTGATGGTATGATAACATTTTTAATTCCTTTTGCTCCCTTTTTCATTACCTCAGTACCAACAACTGCTGTAGCAGTAGTAATGCCCGCAGAAGCAAATGGCATTACACCAGTCCATCCAAGGCCAAACTTAGCCAAAACCGCTAAAATCGTAAATGGAATCATAAATAGCATTCCAGTCTCCACAGCCTCCTTTGCAAACTTACCTTCTGTTTCCTTTCGAAGCTTAGAATTAAATGCATTCAACATCAAAACAAGCATATATACTGTCACCACTGCTAAAATAACTGATACCCCAATTGATAATAATAAATTCTTTATTTCTAGTTTATCTTTACCAAAAGAGTTTAAGAAACCAAATACTATAAAACAAATATAAGCAGGCCAAAATTTAAACTTTCCTTCAGCATATTTATTTTTATAACCAAGTTTTGTTTCCAAATCCATCCCTCCTGCACAAATCAGATTCTTTTTCGTTCTTATTTTTCAATAGAAATTGCTTTTTAATGTTACCTTTTCACAGCTCTCTTCTTTACACTGTATAAATATATTTAAGCTACAAGCTTTCCTATCACGGCCCATCCCATCAAAAGTACAGCTCCACACAAGGTTGTTAATACTATACTGAAGCCAACTTTCTCCCCTGACATCTGACGTATTGTAAATAAGGCTGGTCTCAGTGCCCATAAAACACCGGTTACTCCAAAAGCTACAGAAGTATTCCAGCCCAAAGTAAAGGAAAATATTAGACCTGTCACTGAATAAATCAGAGATGCTGAGTACCCAAGTCCAAAAGAGGATATTGCCCATGTAATAGAATAAGACCTTTTAGATGCCTGTGAAAGAGCCCATGAAAATGCAGCAATTATGGCAATACCTACAGTCCCATATAAAAGCCCCATCATAGTGACCAAAATAACAGTGGTTATTTCAATCTGGCCTGAGCGGAACATATCACAACCGGTTTGAAGAAAAAACAATGTAAAAGATAATCCAGAAATCAACAAAGAATAAGGCCACGGAACCATGGTCATTTGATTTTTTAGCACTTCTCCCGGATTTATTATCATGTTCAGTGCTGTTTTCCAACGTGGCATCTGACCTTGCAACTGATTATTCATAATTAGCAACCCCTCACTTTTTGAATTTGATTTTTTCAACTTTAATTCTTTTGCAGATATTTCTATTCGAGATTTATTTATATTTATGTATAACGTATTCAAAATTCTACAACTATACTATAAAATTATATTAAATTTATTTTATTATTACAATAATATTATATGATGATATTTATCTTAATTATTAAATATTTAATAACAGTATTTACTGTAAATTAAGTCGATTAACAATTATTCTAAAATCTTATATACCTAATTCAAATTTTTTAGGAAAGATATAAAAAAACAAGGACTCTTGTGATTTTTACACACAGTGTCCTTGTTTATATTTTTGCTTTCTTTACTCCGTTTCATTTTCAAGAGACAGTAATTTCTCTTTTCTTATTTCATGCAAAGTTTTCTCATTACCTTTAACCATTTGCTGACCAAGCCAGTTATTTTGAGCATCAAAGAATTCTATTTTAGTTATAGCTGTATTTGTAGTATTTACTGTCTTTAGATATCCGATAACAATAAATCTACACGCTACTTAAAGGGTGCAACAATTTATGGTACACAAATGAAGCCTAAATCGGACTGTCCCACGGACTAAATTGTACCAAGTTCACCCGATCTTTTACTGATTATATTTATATTATCGTTAAAATTTTTCTTTTAATAAAGAATACTTCTAAATCATCATGTTCAATGATTTAGAAGTATCTTTTTACGCCAAGTTTTCATTCTTAATGGTGGCACTTGTGGCATTGTTGGCTGTCCCCATACATGTTCTTGTCACAGGGTTACCCTGAGTATCCCAAGTACAGGTTCACTTAAAGGCTTTGTTTACCTTTTTGCGTTAATCTTACGTTCCCAACAATAGATGGGACTATAAAGATAATCAAAGAAAAACTAAACGGAAGGTTTACTTCATTAGACCCCTTAAAAATAATACGCTGCGCTGAAAACAAATATATAATCCCAAGTAGCAATATTCCATTATCAATTGATGAATACATTATAGATTGTTTTAATGGAAAAAATGTTTTGTAATGATTAAATCTAACTATTGAATAAACCATAAATTGTATAAACACGAGAATAAACACAAAATACAATATATACTGTTGAACAATATACCGTACAGGCATTGATAATGCATATGTTACCAGTGAAACATAATTAAATAGGGAAATTGAGTTTTTCGGAAACTTAATTTTCATAATTTTGTCCATCCTATCTTGCATATATGTCCAACGCATATGGTGTACCGCGACGCGTCCTTTTAACACCAAATTCGATTCCTCTTTTGCTCTGCATTACACAATCAAATATGGCTGTAGCTAGGCTTGAAGCTGAAGGAATTCCAACTGCGGCAGCAACTCCCACTAAGATTCCTTGTACTACTGGTCCCCAAAAGGCGCCTAGTTTAGCAATTAACAGTAAAAACCTAGCAGTAATAAAGACTTTAAGTTTATATAACCCCATTCCAATTAATACCGAACCTATAGGATTTAGCCCAATCACTAAAAGATATTTACTAATATCCTTTAGAGAAATATAATAATTTCCACTTGGATCAATCATGTTGACTGAATTGTTTGCACAATAGGTATATAGATTTAATGATTGTGGATCATCTTCAAATCCATGGAAAGTATCTCTCGTTAAAAACCTTCCAACATTAGCATCATAATACCTAGCCATTAGATAATAAAGCCCTGTAGCCTCATCATATCTATACCCAGCATATCTATATGGGTTACTCGATGCCATTGTCCCTGTTTGAGAAAGAACATTCCCCCAAGCGTCGTAACTATACTGAGCTGCAACATTTCCACTTGCATCTGTTAAAGCTGTAACATCACCGTGAGCATTTAAGCTATAGTAATAAGTTACACCATTTTTAGTCATTGCCACAGGATTCCCCTGTGCGTCCCAAGTATACTCCGCTGTGATATTGTTATTTGCATCTGTCTCATAAACTACCTTATCCCCGCTATAATGGAAATATGTTGTTACTCCTGATGTTGTCATGCTTGTTCTGTTTCCTTCATAATCATATGTGAAGGAAGATATAACTGTTCCCTGAGAGTTTTTTACTTGAGTTAAGTGGTTTTCCTCATCGTAAACAAATGTCTTATCTCCATTGCTTGTTAGATTTCCATTAGCATCATGGGTATAACTTTGACCATTTACAGCTGTAAGCTGATTCCCATCATCATAGGAATAGTTTGTAATTGTAGTTCCAACAGTCTTCTTAGTCCTGTTCCCTACAGCATCATACTCGTAGGAAATTGTTGTTCCATCAAGTAGAGTCTCCTGAGTTAGCTGATTTAGCTCATCATACTGATAGGAAATAGTTCCAGCGTTTGTTGCAACGCTTGTAATATTTCCATTTGCATCGTATGAGTATGCATATGAATCAAGTATATCTCCAGAAGGCTTGTAATTTTTTACTGTTTTTACTCTGCCTGCGCTGTCGTACTCAAGCGCTGTGTAGGTTCCATTAGCACGTCCTAGAGAGATTACATTTCCACTCTCATCATATATAAATGAAACTATTTTACTGCTGTTTCTTGATAGAGATATTATCTGATTTAAAGAGTTATAGCTATAGCCAGTATTAACTGTTGTGCTTCCTACTGTAATACCTAGTGATGTTAAATTACTGTTGTTATCATATCCATAGGCAATCCTATTTGAAGCACCCTCTGATATTTCAGTAACTCTGTTATTTTTGTCAAACCTGTAGCTTGTTGTCTTTCCTGAGGAAACATCAGTAGCAAATGTTAGATTTCCATTAGGATCATAACCAAAATCCCACTTTTTTACACCATTATAATAAACTCCGTCATTTCTGTTTAAGCCGTTATAGGTGTAGGATATTGTGTCTCCCTTTGGGAATATTATCTTTGTTGTGTTCCCATTTTTATCATAACCAAATTGTATAACTTGGTTTAATGGGTTTGTTATTCTTGAAACCTTATTAAATTCATTGTATTCATAACTTGTTACCTTGTTTCTTGCATCGGTAACAGTTGTACGGTTTCCTGCATTGTCATAACCGTATAAGGTTTCATTAAGCTTTGCATCTGTAACCTTTGTTAGAAGGTTTGTCTTATCATAGGTAAAGGAAGTTGTTTTTCCTTTTCCATCCGTAACGCTTGTTTTATTTCCTACAGCGTCATATCCAAAGGATACACTATTTCCTAGAGGATCTGTTATATTTGTTACATAATTTTGATTTGAATCATAGGTATACCCTGTAATTGCAGGACCTAATTCAAGACGCATTGCATCAAACCATGCTGTTCCAGCTTGATTGTTATATAGATAAAATACATCAATAGAGTTAAAAGCTGCAGTTGGCTCTATTTTAGCTGCAACATGCTGCCATCCGCTTGCTGATTTGCTAAAGTCATTAGCAAAAACACTTGAACCACCTGCGGTGTAGTTTACCTGTACTTGAAGAGTGTAATTTCCTCCACTTGAACTTGCACCTTCTTGCTTTGACCATCCCGATAGGGTAAGCTTTGTATTATCATCTCCTGAGATATAAACACGCTGCTTAATATATTTATTTTTACCTGATTCCCCAGTCATTTTAAATGAATATTTTCCTGTATGAACCTTATCATCCTCTGGATTTATATTTTGATCCAGTTTATCATTAGCTGTTAAATTTCCGCTTGCATCCCAGTTATCAGGCATGTTATTTGAATCATTATCCCTTTCAAAGCCTGCATTGTCAATAAGGTTATATGCACTTACTACAGTATCTTTTTCAAGCTGGATACCATCAAAGTATGCTGTACCAGAGCCAGCGTTCATTCCTGCGGATACACGGATTTTATCAGTACCTGAGGGTACTGTATCAACAAGTGCCTGAACAAGTGTCCAATCATGGGTTCCTTTTAAACCATAAGAAGTTTGCTGCCCAAGCCAGTTATTCTGAGCATCAAAAAATTCTATTTTAATTATGGCTGTATTTGTAGTATTTGCTGTCTTTAGATACCCACTAACAACATACTTATTTCCAGCTTCGTATTTAACATTACTAGCACTTACTAATGCCCAGCCTGTCGGGTTAGAAATACTTACAGCTTTATTTCCAAATTTAGCTGTACTTGCCCAATTAAATGTTGCAGTTTTTCCTGGTTCAGTATTTTGCATCCAGTTATCTGCCCAGCTGCTTCCGTATTCAAAGCTTGAATTTGCAAGTAGATTATCAGCAGCAGAAATTACTTTTGTATCGTAATCAATATTTCCATTTGAGAAATACCTTGATGCTGTTGTTTGTATATTAGGGTCTGTTGACTCTGTTTGATTATTCTTTGAATCATAATCAAATGAGCTTACATTGCTGTTAGCATCGCTTTCTTCAATTAAGCTATTGCTGCTGTTATACTTATAATCATAAACCTGGCTTTCTGGAAGCTCTACCTTTGTAATGTTCCCATTTTCATCATAAGTGTAAGTATATGCACTTGCACCACTTACCTTATTTGTATTAGCATCCTTTACTTGTACCAGATTATTATTATCATCATATGCAAAGGTAGTTATAGCCTTATTTTGTGAATCTAAAGGATTTTCAGTAATTTGCACAATGTTTTTATTAGGATTATATTGGTAATCAATACGTTTGCCTTCACCATCAGTTACAGAAGTTACGCTTTGATTAAAATCATATGAGTAACTTGTTGTACTTGTGGTTTGCACACCATCAATTGTAATTGGCCGGCTTATGCTTTTTACACTGCCTGCTTCATAAACAATTGTTGTTGTAATGTTTTTTTGGTCAATTATAGAAGTCAGGTTATGAGATCCATCATATCCTAAAGTAATGAATTTTGATTCTGCATCAATTACCTTTTGAAGATTACCATTTGCATCATACTCATAATTTAGAGTACGAGACCCTGGTGTATTAATACTTGAAACATATCCATTTGTTCCGTAATTAACAGTTACCTCTCTATTTGAGGCATCTGTAATTGATGATAATTTCCCATTAGTATAGGTAAAATTAGTTGCATTATCATTCGTATCTACAATAGAGCTGATTTTACCGCTTGAATTAAAATTAATTTTAGTTCCATCAACCTGAGTAATTGTGTATGTTTCACCATCTTTTACAAGGGTTAAATAAATGCCTCCATGTGCTTCATATCCCCCGCCGATTTTTTCTCCAAAGAAATGGCTTGTACCATCTCCATCAACTAAGGTAATAGGTCCGTTTCCTGAGTCAATAAGCCTTGCCTCTACATCACTTGTCCATCCATAGCCAAACATGCCAGCTGCAGTTGCCTTTCTGCTGTTGTATGTTCTTGTAAGACTTGCTGGAATACCCCTACCTAGAATTGAAAAGTCATTTTGGGAAAGCACTAAATTACCATTAGCAGGATTTACTCCATCCTTTGTATATCCCCAAAAGTCTTCAATGCCAATTGGATCTACCCAGTAGTTTATTGTAAGTTTCGGTGTGTTGGTTCCAATATTTACTGTATTAAATGCTCTAAATGGTGATGTAGCCTCATTTTGATGCTTTAGCATAAATCCATAGTTTGCTTGAGCTCCGCTATACCAATCCTTAACAAGCTGAGTAGTATCCCACTGCCAGTATTGGTTGTACGTATTATTAGTTGCTGTTGATTCTTTAGCTGCGGCAATGGATGGCTGCGTATTCCATGTAACAGAGCCTCCCCAACTGCTGGTTATACGGTATAAATCAATTGAAACAGTTGTTGAATCTGCCTGTGTTTGATAAGCGTTAAAATTAGCGCTTAGGATTTTACTGTCACTTGGAAGACTTGGAAGATAAAATTGCGCTAAACTTCTCAGAGTTCCGTAATAATATGGGTCAGAACCTGTATACATTTTATTTAAGCTTGAATAGGATGAAGTACCGAAGTTGCTTGCTACAAAAGTATCCCTCATAATATCCCATTCGTTGATTGTTGGATCTATTGTGACCGGATATTTTGTATCTGCACCTTCAAGAAAAGTTTTATCAGCAATAACATCTATATATGTCTTTCCATTTTCTTTTCTTAAAGCAATATCCACTTTATCAGAATACTTCTCATTTGCATCAATCATAAAGGGCTTTTCAATATACCATAATTTTTGTCCTTTATTATCTGTAAAATATATAAGTCCGTTTTTATCTTTTAAAACATTTAACCCCTTAAGTTTTAATTCAAATGAAAAAGTATTTTTTCCAGTATAGCTGTTTAAAACAATGTCTTCTTTTACTTTAGACCCTTTAACAGCGTAACCTATATCCGTACTTTCATAAATATTTTTATAAATAATACTGCTGTTTTTTGCTTGACCATTTACCTTGTTTGCTCCAACAGGTATAAAGGCTACGCCTTTTCCGTCCTTTTCAACTGATGCAATTTCACCTGTTCCTGCTTCATTTGAAAACATAGCTTTAAAGTCATTAGCATTGTTTTCAAGTTTTCCTGCACTTTTTGTGCTTTCTTTTAAATTATTGTCTATATCCTTCCACTTTTTATTCGATGGATCTTTATAAAACTTAGGCTCAAGATAGATTTCTTCTGTAAAACTTCCATCTGGATTAAGATAACGGGCTGAATATTTTGTTCTTTTGCTTTTAAGTTCAAGTTTTGCTTTAGGAGGTTTATTGGGAATCTCTCCAATGTCTGCTTTAGCAGATTGTTTCTTTGGCATCTGCCTTAATGAAGCAGCTTCTGCTGCTGACATGCCAATTAGATTAAATAACATGAAAAATATTAAGGCAATAGATACATGCCTAAATGATGACTTGTAGAATTTTAACATATTATCCCCCTTTTAATTTTTAGTAGATGTCTAATTAGTATAATCCTATTTACATAACATCTTAATAATGTTACAAAAAATTCATATACTATTTCAATGCTAAATGTTTGGACATGTGGGGAAAATATGTTAGTTCATTAAAGGAACGTCAACTTGAGTATATATCGATAACTAAATATCAGGCATAACTTAATCCTTCAATTAATTACCTTTTCACTTCTACAATAAAATGTGATATTATTGTTCTGGACTTAAATTATGCAATCAAATGAAATACATTATAGAAAGAGGTATGAATATGAAGCAATTTTTTACTACACATGGCAGACTTAATCGTGGAAAATATTTTATGTATGGTTTAATTACAGGTATAGTATCAGCAGTTTTTCAAATACTTCCTGAATTTAGTGACAGCACATTATTATTGGGTACATCAATTGTTGTATCATTAGTGTCATTATATGTTAGCATCTGTATTACAGTTAAGAGACTACATGATATCGGAAAGCCTAGAACTTGTTTCTTTTACTAATTCCATTTTACAACATTTACTTCTCATTAATTTTATTGTTTAAAAGTAAGCGTCAAAGTTTTAGTGCCTATTTTTATAGTATTAAATGTATTAAAATATCCTAGTAAGGCTAAAAATTATGCTTTACTAGGATTAATTTATTTCATATCTTTAATTTTCATATTTT
>JAVBWC010000043.1:0-106206 GCA_036677675.1 Clostridiaceae bacterium
CCGCCAGCGTTCGTCCTGAGCCAGGATCAAACTCTCAATTTAAAAGTTTAATCTATACTCATGTTTGAATTGACTGACTTTGTTATCTTACTTCTGTTTAATTTTCAAAGACCAACTTACTTGTTTGTTTTATTTCGTCGTTCCCTGACGACAAAAACTATTTTATAACGAATCAGTGTTTTTGTCAACACTTTTTAAAAACTTTTTTTATTTTTTTGTAATCATAGAAAAATCAAGGGTTATACGTATATGTATAACCCTTGATTTTAAACTTTTTTTATTATTTTATTCTTTTATTTCTGATTCTTCAACATCATTTGTATTAACAATAAAATTATCTTCAGTATCATTTTTTTCTTCATTGTCATCATCACTATCACTAATATTAACTTTTGCCATTGTAATTACTTTTTCTTCTTCTGTTGTCTTCATTAAAGTAACACCCATAGCATTTCTACTTGTCGTTGAAATATCAGATACATTTATTCTTATTGCTATTCCATTTGAATTTATAAGCATCAACTGGTCATTATCATCAACTAATCTTGCACCTACTGCATTACCTGTTTTTTCAGATATTTTATAAGTTATAACTCCTTTTCCACCCCTCTTTTGAAGAGAGTATTCACTTACAGGAGTTCTTTTACCAAATCCGTTTTCACTTACAACCAATAGCTCTTCCTCTGGTTTAGCAACTTCCATACTTACAACTTCATCACCACTTCTAAGTGTAATTGCCTTAACACCTGATGCAGTTCTTCCCATTGGTCTTACATCTTTCTCACTAAACCTTATAGCATATCCATTTTTGGTAACATATATTATCTCACTATCTCCATCTGTTGGTCTTACACTTATAAGCTCATCATCATCTCTTAGATTTATTGCATTTAAACCATTTTTTCTTATAGATGAATACTTATCAAGTGATGTCTTCTTAATAATACCATTTTTAGTTCCCATTATTAAGTAATTATCTTCTTTAAACTCAGTAAGATATAAAACAGTTTGTATTCTCTCATCTGGATTTAATGGAATTATATTTATTAAATTAGTTCCTTTAGCAGTTCTACCTGCTTCAGGAATTTGGTACGCTTTTAGTTGATATACTCTTCCTGTATTGGTAAAGAACAAAAGATCACTATGAGTTGAAGTAGTGAAAATATGTTCAACAAAGTCATCTTCTTTTGTTGACATAGCCTGTATGCCCCTACCACCTCTTCTTTGTGCACTATAGGTCTCTACTGGAAGTCTCTTAATATATCCAGCATGGGTAAGAGTTATTACAACATCTTTTTGCTGAATTAAATCCTCAATATCTATGTCATTTCCATCACCAGCAATTATTTCTGTTCTTCTCTCATCACCATATTTGGCTTTAATCTCGTTAAGCTCATCTTTTATTATTTTTAGTACTAAAGCTTCACTAGATAATATTTCTTCTAGTGATTTTATAAATTCCATTAATTTTGTATATTCTTCTTCTATTTTTTCTCTTTCAAGTCCTGTAAGTCTTTGAAGCTTCATGTCTAAAATGGCTTCAGCTTGCTTTTCTGAAAGTCCAAATTTATCCATAAGACCTTCTTTAGCCTCATTTGTAGTTTTAGAAGCTCTTATTAAACTTATAACTGCATCTATGTGGTCTAAAGCTATTCTTAGTCCCTCTAAAATATGAGCCCTTGCTCTTGCTTTATCTAAATCATATTTGGCTCTTCTTCTTATAATTTCTTTTTGGAAGGTTATATAGTGTTCTAGAACCTGCTTTAAATTTAAAACCATTGGTTCACCATTCACAAGAGCCAGCATTATAATACCAAAAGTATCCTGCATCTTTGTATGCTTATACAATTGATTTAAGATAACATTTGGATTAGCATCTCTTTTAAGTTCTATAACAATTCTCATACCTTCTCTATCTGACTCATCTCTAAGGTCTGAAATTCCATTTATTTTTTTATCCTTAACTAGCTCAGCCATATTTTCAATAAGCTTTGCTTTGTTAACTTGATATGGAATTTCAGTAACTATTATTCTATGTTTCCCTTTGATTTCTTCAATATCTGCTTTAGCTCTAATTACTACCTTTCCACGTCCTGTTTCATAAGCTTTTCTTATTCCTGATTTACCAACTATACATCCATAAGTTGGAAAGTCCGGCCCTTTTATTTCAGTCATTAATTCATGTACTGAAACCTCAGGATCATCTATAAGCATATTTATTCCATTTATAACTTCAGTTAAGTTGTGTGGAGGTATATTTGTAGCCATACCAACAGCTATTCCTGCAGATCCATTTACAAGTAAGTTAGGAAATCTAGATGGAAGAACTGATGGTTCCTCTTCTTCACCATCAAAGTTTGGTATAAAATCTACAGTATTTTTATTAATATCTTTTAATAGCTCAGAAGTTATTTTTTGCATTCTAGCTTCTGTATATCTCATGGCAGCTGCACTATCACCATCTACAGATCCGAAGTTTCCATGACCATTAACAAGTGTATATCTTATAGAAAAGTCCTGTGCCATTCTAACTAAAGCATCATATACAGCTGTATCACCATGAGGGTGATATTTACCTAAAACATCACCGACAATTCTTGCACACTTTCTAAAACCCTTATCTGGAGTTAAACCAAGCTCATGCATAGAATAAAGTATTCTTCTATGTACAGGCTTTAATCCATCTCTTACATCTGGAAGTGCACGACCAACAATAACACTCATGGCGTAATCTATATAACTTTTTTTCATTTCACTACTTATATCTATCGGTAAAACATTGCCTTCGTTGTTCATCTACAACACCTCTTTACTAACCTTATATATCCAAGTTACTAACTTTCTTTGCATTTTCTTGTATAAATTCTCTTCGTGGTTCAACTTTATCCCCCATGAGAATTGTAAAAATTTCATCAGCAGCCATAGCATCTTCTACAGTAACTTGAAGTAAAGTTCTTGCTTCTGGATTCATAGTTGTTTCCCAAAGTTGCTCAGCATCCATTTCTCCAAGACCTTTGTATCTTTGAATATTGGTATTTTTATCCTTGCCACCTAGTTCAGATAATATTTTTTGAAGTTGATTATCTGTATAAGCATATTTTATAGTCTTACCTTTTTGTATTTTATATAAAGGTGGCTGAGCAATAAATACGTGCCCTTTATCAACTAATTCCTTCATGTATCTATAGAAGAAAGTCAATAAAAGAGTCCTTATGTGTGCACCATCTACATCGGCATCAGTCATTATTATAATACGATTATATCTGATTTTTTCTACATCAAAATCTTTACCTATACCAGCTCCAAAAGCTGTTATCATCGCTCTTATTTCTTGATATCCAAGTATTTTATCCAGTCTTTGTTTTTCAACATTCATTATTTTACCTCTCAAAGGAAGTATAGCCTGGAATGCTCTATTTCTTCCTTGCTTAGCTGATCCTCCTGCTGAATCTCCTTCGACTAGGTAAATTTCGCACTCTGATGGATCCTTGGATGAGCAATCTGCAAGCTTTCCTGGTAATGAGGTGCTTTCTAATACACTTTTTCTCCTTGTAAGCTCTCTTGCTCTTTTAGCAGCTTCTCTAGCTCTTGCAGCAGTTAAAGCTTTTTCTATAACAATTTTACCTATTGATGGGTTTTCTTCAAGAAAAGTACTTACACTCTCATTCACTATTCCATCAACGATACCACGTACTTCTGTATTTCCAAGCTTAGTTTTTGTTTGTCCTTCAAATTGAGGTTCTGTAAGCTTAACAGATATTACGGCTGTTAGACCTTCTCTAGTATCATCACCAGATAAATTTTTATCATTTTCTTTTAAATAACCATATTTTCTAGCATAGTCATTTAAAACTCTAGTCAATGCTGTTTTAAATCCAGATAAATGAGTTCCACCTTCAATAGTATCTATGTTATTTGCGAAAGAAAATATATTTTCACTATAAGTATCATTATACTGAAGAGCTACTTCAACTAAATAACTATCTTTATCTCCTTCAACATAAATAGGTTCTGGATGAATTTTTTGCTTATTTCTATTCAAGTAAGATACAAAGGATTTAATTCCTCCTTCGTAATAAAATTCATCACTCTTTTTATTTTCTTCTCTTTCATCTGTCAAAGTTATTCTAATTCCTTTATTCAAGAAAGCTAATTCTCTTAATCTCTGAGCCAATGTATCATAATCGAATTCTATTTCCTCAAATATTTCTTTGTCGGGTTCAAAATAAACCTTAGTTCCATGACCATCACTATCACCAATTATATTTAAATCACTTTCAACCTTACCCTTTCTATACTCTTGCTTCCATATATGACCTTCTCTTTTAACTTCTACTTCACAATATTCTGAAAGGGCGTTAACAACTGATGCACCAACCCCATGAAGACCTCCAGATACCTTGTAACCGCCTCCACCAAATTTACCACCAGCATGAAGAACAGTCATAATAACTTCAACAGTAGGTTTTTGCATCTTTGGATGCATACCAACTGGCATCCCCCTACCATCATCTATGACTGAAATACTATTTTCCTTATGTATAAACACTTGTATATTTTCACAAAAACCTGCTAATGCTTCATCAATACTATTGTCTACTATTTCATAGACTAAATGATGTAGTCCTCTAATTCCTGTACTACCAATGTACATCCCAGGTCTTTTCCTAACTGCTTCTAAGCCTTCAAGTACTTGTATTTGAGATTCATCATAAACTTGTTTATTTTCCATGTATATCCTCCTAACTTACTCACGAGAGTCATAGAACATGTTTTCAGTTCTTTTAGTTAAGGTAGTAGATGATATAGGTGATAAATATATCTTACTTTTCTTATCTACCTCTGCAACAACAAAAGATTTTGGACTATCTTTTGTTATTCTTTCAACAAACCCGTCTTCTTCAGCCATCCTTAAAAATTGAATAGTATCTGTACTATACATGGTAGTTTCAAAATCAAATATTCCTATTATATCCTTTAATGGAACTACTACATTTTCTCCTAAATGCAAAAACATATATTATCCTCCTTAAGCAACTTCTAAATAACTGTTCCATCTTCAACTTCATATATTTTCACGTTCTCATCTAAATAATCTTTAATATCAATTATTCCCGTACAAGTTATTATAGTTTGAACTCTTTTTATAGAATTTAATATATATTTCTGCCTTTTTAAGTCTAATTCTGATAAAACATCATCTAATAAGAGAACAGGATATTCTCCAATCTGCTCTTTTATTATTTCCAGAGATGCAAATTTAATAGATAAAACAGACGTCCTTTGCTGCCCTTGTGAACCAAATTTTCTTGTATCTATTTCATTTATATTTATAGAAAAATCATCCCTATGAGGTCCTACAGACGTCATTTTCTTTTCCATATCTTTTTCTCTATTTTGAGATAGTAACTCAAAAAGTTCTTTATCTATGTTATCAAAATCTTTTATTGGCGTAATATATTTGAAATCTATATTTTCTCTGTCTGAAGTTATATCTCTATGAATTTCATTACCTTTTTCATTTAGTTTATCAATATATTTTAATCTTTCCTTAATGATGAAACTTCCAAACTTGCTCATCTGTTTATCATATATTTCAACTATACCAATATCTCTGTTCCATTTTCTAAGAACAGCGTTTCTCTCATTTAAAACTTTATTGTATTGAACTAAACTATAATAATATTTTTTATTTAACTTACATAGCTCAATATCTAAAAATCTTCTTCTATAAGATGGTGATTCTTTAACAATTTTTAAATCCTCAGGAGAAAAAATAACAACGTTAAATGTTCCTATCAAATCTGATATATTATTTAACTTTATTGAATTAATCCTTATTCCTTTTTTTCCTTCTTTAAAAATCTTTATATCTACTTTTTTATCTAATCTTTCTTTAGAAACATATATACTAATATAGGCCTCTTTTGCATCCCATTTTATTAGTTCCTTATCCTTATTTGTTCTATGGGATTTACCAAGACTGCAATAATATATACTTTCTAAAATATTGGTTTTTCCCTGAGCATTATCTCCAATAAAAACATTTATACCTTTGTTCAATTTTAAAGATAATGTTCCATAATTTCTAAAATTTATTAACTCTAAGTTTTTGATATACATAAAAACACCTATTTTTTTATTATAACATAATATAGCAGAGTAATGTTTTTTATTTTCTAAACAATTTTATATGACTCTTGATTAAATTCTACTATATCACCTTTTTCCAGTTTTCTACCTCTTCTTAATTCAATTTCTCCATTAACTTTTATTTCTCCATTTTGAATATAAAACTTTGCATCTGAACCCATACCAGCAATTCCAGCCCATTTTAAGAAAGCATCTAATTTTATAATTTCAGTATTTATTTTAATTTCTTCCATTTTCTACTCCTCCAAAATATTGTTAAACATTTAATAGCCTAACTGGTAACACTAAATAAGTATATTTTGTATTCTCAGTATTTTTTATAATACAAGGACTTACACTACTTGAAAATTCTAAAACAATTTCCTCTTCATCTATAATTTTTAGTGCATCAATTAAGTATTTTGAATTAAATGCAATTTGAAGTTCATCTCCTTGCAAAATTATATTCAACTCTTCTCTTCCTTTTCCCAATTGAGAATTAGAAGTAATTATTAAAGTATCATCTTTTATGTCGAATTTTACTAAATTAGTATTTCCTTCTTTAGCCATAAGTGATGCTCTTTCAATACAATTTAAAAGTTCTCCTCTTTTTGCAATAACTTTTAAATTATATTCTTCTGGAATAATAGAGTTATATCTTATAAATTCTCCTTCTAGTAACCTTGATATTATTTTGGTCTGACCTAAATTAAATAATATATGGTTAGGAGTAAATGTAATGTTTACATTTTCATCATCTTCACTTAGGATTTTGGCAACTTCATTTAAAGTTTTTCCTGGAATTACAGCATTAATAGTATTTTCGTTATCTATGTTATTACTTCTTAATGCTAATCTATATCCATCTAAAGCAACTAAGTTTAATTTTTTATCTATAACTTCAAATAAAATTCCTGTAAGAATAGGTCTAGTTTCATCTTGAGCTATAGCAAAGATAGTACCTTTTATCATATTTTTTAATACTTTTTGAGACATGCTAAAAATCATGTTTTCATTTATATTAGGCAAGCTAGGAAATTCTTCCGCATCCATATGTATCAAAGTAAATTTAGATTTTTCGCAAATTATTTCTATAGCGTTATTTCCTACAGTAGTGATTTCTACAGTACTATTGGGTAATTTTCTAATAATTTCTCCGAAAAGTTTTGCATCTACAACTATAGTCCCTTCTTCTTGAACGTCTGCAGCAAGCTTAGTTTCTATACTTAAGTCTATATCAGACCCTATTAATGTTAAGTGATCATCTTTAGCAGATATATATATTCCTTGAAGAATAGGCATTGGTGATTTACCTGTAACAGCTTTTTGAGCTATTGAAATAGCTTCTTGTAATTTATTTTTTATACATGTGAATTTCATTAATAAAAAACCTCCTTTATCCACATTGAAAGTTTATTTAAAATAGATAAGATATTATATAAAAATATAGTAGTAATAGTAGTAGGGGCTGTGGGTATGTGGAAAACTAGTGCTAGCCTAGAAAATACGCAAAAATTAAAGCAAAAATTATTGTGGATAAGTAAGAGTATAAATTTTGTTCTTATCCACAATAAAAAAATATAATAGTGTATTTAAATTTTATCCACATATAATTAAAAATATATTATAAACAATTGTTAATTATTTATTATTTATTTTTTTAGTTAAGTCATTAATAACGTTTTTTAGAGATTCATCCTTTTTTAAATTTGTAGAAATCTTCTCATAAGCATGAATGACAGTAGTATGATCACGGCCTCCAAATTCTTCTCCTATTTTAGGTAGAGACATATCCGTAAGCTTTCGACTTAGGTACATAGCTATTTGTCTTGGGAAAGCTATATTTCTAGTACGTCTTGATGATTTAAGTTCATCAACTTTTAGATTAAAATAGTTTGCTACAATATCTTGAATAAGGTCAATAGTTACCTGTTTATTTTGTTCATTAGATATTATATCTTTTAAAGCTTCTGCTGCTAGGTCTACGCTTATCTCTTTATTAGTTAATGATGAATATGCTACTATTCTAATTAATGCACCCTCAAGTTCTCTAATATTTGATTTTATTTTTGTTGCTATATATACCATAACTTCATTTGGTATATTTAAATTTTCTACATCTGCCTTCTTTTTCAGAATAGCTATTCTTGTTTCAAAATCAGGAGCTTGAATATCAGCTATTAATCCCCACTCAAATCTTGAACGCAATCTATCTTCTAAAGTAGGAATTTCTTTAGGCGGTCTATCACTAGATAGAATAATCTGTTTATCAGCTTCATAGAGAGCATTAAAGGTATGGAAAAATTCTTCCTGTGTTCTTTCTTTACCTGCTATGAACTGTATATCATCTATCAATAAGACATCAACATTTCTATATTTATTCCTAAAGTCAACATTTTTATCATCTTTAATAGAATTTATAAGTTCATTTGTAAATTTCTCAGAAGAAACATAAACAACTTTTGATTTGGGGTTATTTTGTAATATATAATGTCCTATAGCATGCATTAAGTGGGTTTTTCCAAGTCCAACTCCTCCGTATATAAATAATGGATTGTAGGCTTTTGCTGGAGCTTCAGCAACAGCAAGAGATGCTGCGTGTGCAAATCTATTACTGTTACCTATAACAAAGGAGTTAAATGTATACTTAGGATTCAAAGTTGAAGACATTTCATCATTAACAACAATATTATTTTTATCTTTTTTCATATTATTAGGTAAATTTTCTGATCCTGAAGAAATCTCCTCAGAAAATATTAAAAATTCTATTTTATACTTTTTAGAAGTAATTAATTTGATTGCATTAATTATTAAATCTTTATACCTGCTTTCAAGAATGCCTCTTGTAAAATCATTAGGAACTTCTAATTTAATAGTATCTGATTCAATTGAAATAGGTACTATACTTTTAATCCAGGTATTAAAACTTACTTCTGTTAATTCGCCTTTGACTATGTTCAAAGTTTTTGTCCATAATTGTTCTAGTTGGGCATTCATCTTTTGGCCTCCAGTCCGTACATAATACATAAAAAATAAAAAAACTTTTATTAAAATAGTAAGCAAAAAAAGTTAAATCACAGATAATAAACAGCTTACTAACAAGATATACACTAATCATTATAGGTTGTTGACAAATAAACAAAAAAATATTCACATGTGTATAATTATGTTGAAAATGTAAAAATAAAAAAAATTATCAATAGATTAAAAAAAATATATACACAATGAATGAATATGAATAAAATAAGAAAACAAGTCTAAAATATAAAAGTAAAATGCAGATTATTAAAGAATTGAACAAGTTATACACAAAACTGTCCACAACCTGTGTATAAATTAGAAATTTAATAAATTATCAACAGTCAAAATTAATAATAACAAAAGACAAGAGTGTATTCAAGAACTTATCCACAAAAAGTGTTTTTAAAAATAAAAAATTATCAACAATGAACCATAATCTTGACATTACAAAGGTGTATATATATAATTTAATAGTAAAACTACTTTTAGAAATATGCATTTGCTTAACTATAAAGTGAGAGCGCAGATAAAGGGGGTGTACCAGAATGAAGATGACTTTTCAACCTAAGAAAAGACAAAGAAAGAAAGAACATGGTTTCAGAAAAAGAATGAAGACTTTATCAGGAAGAAACATTCTTAGAAAAAGAAGACAAAAAGGAAGAAAGAAATTAACAGCATAAGGGCCGCTTTAGTGGCCTTTTTCTGCAACTGCAGAAAAAAAAGGAGTACCTAATATAATGAGAAGAGAAGAAAGAATTAGAAAAAATTTAGAATTTCGAAGAGTATATAAAAAAGGTAAATCATATTCTAATCATTTATTAGTATTGTATGTATATAAAAATAGTAGAAATGTAGATATAAATCGAGTTGGTATATCAGTTAGTAAAAAAGTAGGAAATAGTGTAGTTAGAAGTAGAGTTAAACGATTGATAGGTGAAGGATATAGGCTGAATTGTAGTAATTTAAAAGCAGGACACGATTTTATTTTTATTGCTAGAAATGCTAGCAAAGAGAGAAGTTATAAAGAAATAGAAAGTGCGATAATTAATCTATTTAAAAAATCAGGTTTAAGTGATTAGTTATGAAAAAAATATTAATTAACATAATAAAATTTTATAGAAAATATATTTCACCTTTAAAAAGACCAAGTTGTATATTTTATCCAACTTGTTCTCAATATGCTATAGAAGCAATACAAAAATATGGAGCTTTAAAGGGTGGTATTATGTCTATAAAAAGAATATTAAGATGTAATCCATTTAGCAAAGGTGGATATGATCCTGTTAAATAGTCTTAAGGAGGGCTTAAGTTGGAGGTTCTTTTAATGAATTATGCAACAATTGTTTTCAAGATAGATTGGTTAAATAATGCATTAGTTAAGTTCTTTGAATACATACATAATGGAGTACATTCTCTTATACCAAATGCAAATCTTTCTTATGGATTGGCTATTATTTTAGTTACCATAATTATTAGATTAATATTATTTCCATTAAACTATAAACAGATAAGATCTACAGTAAAAATGAATGAAATTCAACCAGAAATGAAAAAGCTTCAAGAAAAATATAAAAATGATCCACAAAGACAGCAGCAAGAGATGATGAGTCTTTATAAAAAACACGGTGTAAGTCCTCTAGGAGGATGCTTACCAATTTTACTTCAATGGCCTGTACTTATAGCGTTATATGCTGTGTTTATGAATTTACCAGGAATAGATGGAGTAAAATTCTTATGGATAAATAATCTAGCAGCTGCTGCAAGTATGTCAGATCCAGCTACATGGATTTTGCCTGTTGTATCAGGAGCAACAACATATTTTTCAACACTTTTAATGGGAAATAAAGCTGCAGAAGGTGCTCAAGCAAAGCAAATGGGTACTATGAATATAGGAATGGCTATATTTATAACTTGGATGAGTTTTAGATTTACGTCAGCATTAGTATTATATTGGGTAACAAATAATCTATTCCAAATAGGTCAAACTATGTTTATGAAAAATATAGAATCAAAAAAAGCTCTTAAAGAAGGATTAGAATAAGAGATAATAGAATACAGTGGTTGCCTTGATTGATAGTAGTTTGGGAAGGGCAGGTGTCTTATGCATGAAATCTATAGAAATGGTTGGTAGAACTGTTGAAGAAGCTGTTCAAAATGCTTTAAAGGTTCTTAATGTAACTGAAGATAAAGTGGAAATAGAAATAATAGATGAAGGTAGTAAAGGTTTATTTAAGATTTTTAAGGGAAAAGAAGCAAAGGTTAAAGTTACTGTTAAAAAGGACTATAAAGATGAGGCTAAAGACTTTTTAAGAAAAGTTTTAGATTCAATGGGAATATTATCAGAAATTAAAGTTACAGAAGAAAAAGATGTAATTAAGATTAATCTTATAGGACCTAATATGGGATTAATAATAGGATATAGAGGAGAAACTTTAGATTCGCTTCAATATTTAGTTAATTTAGCTGTAAATAAAGGTAATGAAGGTCAATATAAAAAAATTACTTTAGATACTGAAAATTATAGGGCTAAAAGAGAAGAGACGTTAAAAAGGCTTGCAGGTAAGATGGCTTATAAAGTAAGAAAGTCTAATAAAGCTGTAAAACTTGAACCAATGAATCCGTATGAGAGAAGGATTATTCATTCGGCCCTTCAAAACGAATCATCTATAGTTACATATAGTGAAGGTGAAGAGCCACATAGAAGAGTTGTTATTGATTTAAAAAAGAAAGCCTAAGGGGCTTTCTTTTGCTTTTTTAGTCTTTTTGTATCATAGAATAATTATAAGATGAAGGGATGAAAAAAGATGAAAGAATTTGATACTATAGCAGCAATTGCAACAAATTTAGGTGAAAGTGGAGTATCTATAATAAGAGTATCTGGTGATAAGGCCCTAAAAATAGTAAGCTGTATTTTTAAGGGTAAAAATGGTAGAAAATTAGATGATATAAAAACATATACAATGAGATATGGTTTTATTGTAGATAAAGAAACAAGAGAAAAGCTAGATGAAGTAATAGTAAGCTATATGAAAGGACCTAGAAGTTTTACAGCTGAGGATACATTAGAAATAAACTGCCATGGTGGAGTTGTAGTTACTAGAAGAATACTAGAGGAGGTTGTAAAGGCAGGAGCTAGACTTGCTGAGCCAGGAGAATTTACTAAAAGAGCATTTTTAAATGGAAGAATTGATTTATCACAAGCTGAAGCTGTTATAGATATAATAAACGCTAAAACTGAATTAAGCATGAAATCAGCTTTAGATCAATCAGAAGGTAAAATTTCCAGGGAAATAATGAATATGAGAGATAAATTGTTAGAAATTATTGCCCATATTGAAGCTACAGTAGATTATCCAGAAGACGACTTAGAAGAAGTAACTGCAGATAAGGCACAGGAAGATATAGAAGAATTATTAAAGGAAATAGAGATATTATTAAGTAGCGCTGATGAAGGAAAGATATTAAGAGAAGGGTTAAGCACTGTAATTGTGGGAAAACCTAATGTGGGTAAGTCTTCTCTGTTAAATGCTCTTCTTATGGAAACTAGAGCAATAGTTACAGATGTACCAGGTACAACTAGAGATGTTATAGAAGAATATATGAATATTGAAGGTATACCTGTAAAGGTAATAGATACGGCAGGAATAAGAGAAACAGAAGACATAGTTGAAAAAATAGGTGTAGAAAAATCTAGGGAAAAGATAGAAAAGGCAGATTTGGTAGTCTTAGTTTTAGATGTAAGTAGAGAATTAAGTGACGAAGATAAAGAAATAATAGAATTTATTAAGGACAAAAAATACATTGTCCTATTAAATAAAAGTGATTTAGATGATACAATAGATAATAATAAAATTAAAAAATTAGATTCTAATTATGTAATAAGAATTTCAGCTAAAACTGGAGAAGGTTTAGCTGAGTTTAAAAAAGCAATAAAAGATTTGTTCTTCAGCGGTGAAATTAGAGCAAAAGAAGTTATGATAACAAATACGAGACATAAGGAAGCTTTGATTAGAGCACAAGAGAGCTTAATTTCGGCTAAAGAAGCACTTAATAATACTTTTGCTATTGATTTGGCATCTATTGACCTAAGAAATGGATGGAGTAATTTAGGTGAAATCAGTGGAGATACAGTTGAAGAGGATATTATAGATAAAATATTTTCTAAGTTTTGTTTAGGAAAGTAAGGAGAGAGAAGTATGAGCTATTACGCAGGAGAGTTCGATGTTGTTGTAATTGGTGCAGGTCATGCAGGTTGTGAAGCTGCACTTGCCAGTGCAAGATTAGGTATGAAAACTTTAATATGTGCAACGGATTTAGCTAGTGTAGCTATGATGGCATGCAATCCTAATATTGGAGGGACAGCTAAAGGTCATTTAGTTAGAGAAATAGATGCATTAGGTGGAGAAATGGGGATAAATATAGATAATACCTATATTCAATCTAGAATGTTAAATACTTCCAAAGGACCAGCAGTACATTCACTTCGTGCACAGGCTGATAAAAAGCAATATTCAGATAGAATGAAACATATTTTAGAAACAACTGAAAATCTCAGTTTGAGACAGGCAGAGATAATAAAGATAGATATTGAAGCAGGAAAAGTAAAGGGTGTACTTACCAAGAATGGAGCTTACTACAATACAAAAGCTATCATACTTGCAACAGGTACCTATTTAAAAGCTAGAATAATAATTGGAGATTTAAGTTTTGAAGAAGGACCAAGTGGACTTTCAGGGGCAAATTATTTATCAGAAAGCTTAATAGAAAATGGAATTAAATTAAAAAGATTTAAAACAGGAACTCCAGCTAGAATTAATAGAAGATCTGTAGATTTTTCAAAAATGGAAGAGCAAAAAGGTGATGAAAAAGTTGTTCCTTTCTCTTTCATGAGTGAAAATATAGAGAAAGATCAGATTTCATGTTATTTAGCATATACTAATGAAGAGACAAAAAAAATTATACTTGAAAATATTCATAGATCTCCATTATATAATGGTTCAATTAAAAGTGTAGGTCCAAGATATTGTCCGTCTTTTGAAGATAAAATTATGAGATTTCCTGAGAAGGGAAAGCATCAAATTTTTATTGAACCAGAAGGCGAAAATACTCAAGAGATGTATGTAGGTGGAATGTCAAGTTCATTACCAGAGGATGTTCAAATTAAAATGATGAGAACAGTTCCTGGTCTTGAAAATGTTGAGATGATGAGAACTGCATACGCAATAGAATATGATTGTATAGATCCTACTCAATTAAAGCTTTCATTAGAATTTAAAAATATAGATGGACTATTTTCAGCAGGTCAGATGAATGGAAGTTCTGGTTATGAGGAAGCAGCTGGTCAAGGTTTAATAGCTGGAATAAATGCTGCTCTTAAAATTCAAGGAAGAGATCCTTTTATATTAAAGAGATCAGATGCCTATATAGGTGTATTAATAGATGATTTAGTAACTAAAGGTACAAATGAACCTTACAGAATGATGACTTCTCGTTCAGAATATAGGTTAATATTAAGACAGGATAACGCAGATTTAAGATTAACGGAAATGGGATATAAGATTGGTTTAGTTATTGAAGAAAGATATAGTAAATTTTTGAAGAGAAAAGAAGCCATTGAAAATGAAATAGAAAGAATTAAGAATGTGCAAATAACCAATAAAAAAGAAGTAAACCAATTTTTAGAGAGTATGGATTCTGTGCCATTAAGAAAACCTATAAGTCTTTATGAGCTCATAAAGAGACCTGAACTAAACTATTTTATAGTAAAAGAATTAGATGAAAATAGACCAGATTTACCAGAGGATGTGCAAGAGCAGATTAACATAACATCTAAATATGAAGGATACATCCAAAAGCAGCTAGAACAAGTGAATCAATTTAAAAAGATGGAAAACAGATTAATTCCTGAGAAATTTGATTATAAATCTGTAAAAGGACTTAGAATTGAAGCAATTCAAAAGTTGGATAAAATGAAACCAGTAAACCTTGGTCAAGCGTCTAGAATTTCTGGAGTATCTCCAGCAGATATATCTGTACTTTTAGTAGCACTGGAGCAATATAATCGCCAGGTTAATAAGGAGGATAAGTCTATTGAATGATAATAGAGAGTATTATAATATATTAGATACTGCTGCGGATAACATAGGCCTTAGCTTTGATGATAAAAAATACGAACAATTTATAAAATATAAAGATTTATTAAAAGAATGGAATGAAAAAGTAAATCTTACTGCTATAAAAGATGATGAAGGAATTATTAAAAAGCATTTTATTGATTCAATTAAAATATTTAAATTTCAACCACTAAAAAATGCTAAGAAGGTAATTGATATAGGAACTGGTGGAGGCTTTCCTGGTATACCTATGAAGATAATAAAGCCTGATATTGATATAGTTCTTTTGGATTCTTTAAAAAAAAGAATAAATGTGTTAGAGGACATATTATATAAAATAGATATAAAAGATGTTACGGCTATGCATGGTAGAGCCGAGGAATTTGGAGTTGATCCTCAGCATAGACAACAATACGATGCTGTTGTTTCAAGAGCGGTTGCTAATTTAGCTGTTTTAAGTGAATTTTGTATTCCATATGTAAAAGTTGGTGGGTATTTTCTAGCTATGAAAGGACCTGCTGCTGAAGAAGAAATAAAAGCAGCTAAAAATGCTATTTCAACTTTGGGAGGAAAGCTTGAAGAAGTTATAGAGGTAGAAATAGAGGATAGTGATTTAAATCATAATTTAGTTGTTATTAAGAAAGTTAAAAATACTCCTAAACAGTATCCAAGAAAAGCTGGAAGTATTACTAAGAACCCTTTATAATTTCACTAACTAGTAACCAGGTGGTAGGTACTAGCAAATAAGTAAATTATAATAGTTTTAGAAGATAAAAATTAAAATGATACACAATTAATAATTAAAGTAAACTACTTTAATTATTAATTGTGTAATAAATTTATATTCACAGCATATTATTTTTACAAAAAGTGTAAAATTTGAATTGTTTTATGAGAAAAATAAAAAAATTGTAGTAGTAATAAAAAAGAGGGATGGGATCATTTTGGAAAAGGATATTAAATATATATCTACTGATTTAATTATTCCTAATGCTTATCAACCGAGAAAACACTTTAATGATGAGACCATTAGTGAACTTGCACAATCTATAGAGGCGTATGGAATAATTCAACCTCTTTCTGTAAGAAGGATTGGAGAAACTACATATGAACTTATTGCAGGTGAAAGAAGATTAAGAGCTGCTAAAAAATTAAAACTTAAGGAAGTTCCAGTTATAATTATAGACATTACAGATAAAGATTCAGCAGCTATAGCTTTATTAGAGAATATACAAAGAGAAGATTTAAATTATTTAGAAGAAGCAGAAGCTTATCATAACCTCATAAAAGATCATAGTTATACTCAAGATCAATTAGCCAATGTTATTGGTAAAAAGCAGTCAACTATTGCTAATAAGATGAGACTTTTAAAATTAGATATAGGCATTAGGGAAATATTATTAGAAAATAGACTTACCGAGAGACATGCAAGAGCATTATTGAAGCTTCCAACAATTGACCTTCAAAAGAAAGTGTTAAATGCTGTTATAAAGAAATCATTAAATGTTAAAAATACTGAGGAATTAATAAATAAAGAGTTATTAAAACTTAGTGGACAAGAATTAGCAAGTGATGGAAAGAAAAAAATCAAAGGTGTATTTAGTGCTAGAGTATATATGAATACGGTAAAACAGGTGTTTGATAAATATGGTGTGGATGCTACATATAAAACTAAAGAGTTAGATGATGAAATTCAAGTTACAATAACAATACCCAAAAAATAAAAAATAATAATATACTTAAAGAGTAATAAAATTGTTTCACGTGAAACAAAGCACATAAAATTTCCTTAATTACAAGAAATTTTATGTGCTTTTTATTAAAATATATTTATTAATTTTTGTTAAAAGATTATAATGGTATTAAGACGAAAAAAATATAAGTATGTAAAAATAAGGTTCAATCTTAACAATTAAAGGAATATAGTGGCAGTTAATAGAGGGAGGACTTTCTTATTAAAATTTAAATTAATCAAGTTTTAGAGAGTTTAATCGATAACAATAACAAACTTTAAAACTTAAGATTTATTTAAATTTATAATGGACGACCTTTTATTGCATTATGTCTATATTAAAAAAACATAAGTTAAATGGGAGAAGAGGGTATGGATATGAAGGTTATATGTGTTTTTAACCAAAAAGGGGGAGTTGGCAAGACCACAACTAATATAAATTTGTGTGCCAATTTAGCTATGAATGGTCATAAAGTTTTAGCTATTGATATTGATCCACAAGGTAATACAACAAGTGGGCTTGGAATTGATAAAAAGAAAATTAACTGCTCAACATATGATGTTTTAGCAACAGATATTTCATTAGAAGAAGCGATTATAGAAAGTGAACTTATTAATAATTTTTATATAGTGCCATCTAATATTGAATTAGCAGGTGCAGAGGTTGAATTAATAGAAAAAAATAATAGAGAATCTATACTTAAAGATAAAATTAAGAAATTAAATAATGATTTTGAATATATATTTATTGATTGTCCACCTTCATTAGGATTTTTAACTATTAATGCTTTAAGTGCAGCAGATTCAGTTTTAATCCCTATTCAATGTGAATTCTATGCACTAGAGGGAGTTGGACAACTTGTAAATACAGTTCAGCTTGTAAAAAGATCGCTAAATAAAGAGCTAGAAATTGAAGGTGTACTTCTAAGTATGTATGATAACAGAACAAAGCTGTGCAATGAAGTTGCATCAGAAGTAAATAAGTATTTTAAAGATAAGGTTTATGCTACTACTATTCCTAGAAATATAAGACTTGCTGAAGCACCAAGCTTTGGACTACCAATAATGATGTATGATGACAAATGTAAGGGTGCAGAAGCATATGACAATTTAACTAAGGAATTTTTAAAAAGACAAAGAGGTGAATAATAGTGAGTAAAAAGTTTGGGTTAGGAAAAGGATTAGGAGCTTTAATACCAGAAGATGAGACTAAAGATGAATCAATATTGAAGGTCTCAATAAATTTAATAAAAGCTAATCATGAGCAACCAAGAAAAAACTTTGATGAAGAAAAAATAATGCAATTAGCGGAATCTATTAAGCAGCACGGAATTATTCAACCACTAGTTTTAAAAAAAGATGAAAATATATATACTATAATTGCTGGTGAAAGAAGATGGAGGGCTGCTAAGAGTATTGGATTAAAAGAAGTTCCAGCGGTTATTCTCAATTTATCAGATAAAGAAGTATTAGAAATTTCTTTAATTGAGAATATTCAAAGAGAGGATTTAAACCCTATAGAAGAAGCAGTAGCATATAAAAAATTGATTGATGATTTTAAATTAACTCAAGATGAACTCAGTAAAAGGATTGGTAAATCAAGAACTGCTATAGCTAATTGTATGAGACTTTTAAATTTAGATAAAAGAGTTCAAGAATATTTGATTGATGGTGTAATTAGTGAAGGGCACGGAAGAGCTTTACTAGGTGTGAGTGATAAAGAACAACAATATAAACTATCACAAACAATAATAGATGAAGAGTTAAGTGTAAGGCAAATTGAAGCACTTATAAAAAACAAGAATAAAAAAAATAAATCATCTAATAAGGAACTTAATGTAAATAGTGTATACTATAATGATATAAAATACAAATTAGAACATCTATTTAATACTAAAGTATCACTAAGTACAAACTCAAATGATAAAGGAAAAATTCAAATAGAATATTACTCAGAGGAAGATTTACAAAGAATTTTGGATATATTAAAAATATAATGTTTCACGTGAAACATTAAGAAAGGTTGAGGATATAATGAAAGGAATAACTACAGGATTAATGAATTTACAGCCATACATAACAATAGTACTTATAATTACTACAATTATATTATTAATAAGTTTAGTTGTTATTACAAAATCTCTCAATAGATTAGAAAAAAGATATAAAAAACTAACAAGAGGTATAAATAATAAAAATTTAGAAGAAATTGTAATACAGTATTTAGATAACATTGATTCAGTAAAAGCTGATACAGAAATAGTAAAAAATCAACAATTAGAATTAGAAAAAAGATTGAATACTTGCGTTCAAAAAGTTGCTATAGTAAGATATAAAGCATTTGAAGATATAGGAAGCGATTTAAGCTTTTCTATTGCATTATTAAATCATAATAATGATGGTGTAATAATTACAGGGATTTATGGAAGGAATGATAGTACAGTTTATGCAAAACCTATAGATAAAGGCATTTCAAGGTATGATCTATCTGAAGAGGAAGAACAAGTTTTAGTTGAAGCAAGTAATAAATAGAAAGAAAATCTCCTAGGAGCATGAAGCGCCTTAGGAGATTTTTAATTATTACTTGCATTTATATTTTCGCTCATATTATTTAAGGCAATATTAAAATCAGAAATATTTTTACTACCTACAGTTTTAAGCATAGAATGATATATACCTCTTGAAATAACATCTGCAATATGCATAACCGTGTATAATCTTGTATTTTGTAATACCATGAATTCTAAAGCACCTGATATATTTACAATTCCTGTTATACTTAAATCACCTACTTTAGGTAGATTTTTATTCATAGCAGCTCCAGGAGATAAAGGTTTGTCTTCTATTATTATATTACCAATGTTTTGTATACTCCCAAGACATGCATCAATGGCAATTATATATGGATTAGTATATTTTTCTTTAATTTCAGTTAATACTTTTGAAAGGTTTTTAGCATGTACTGGATATTCTAAAGTGCCATATAAGATAAAAGTGTTTTTTACTACTGATTTAAGTTTATTACCGATTAAAGGTCCTAGACTATCGCCAGTTGATCTATCAGTGCCGATACATAAAATAATAACGGTACGTTTTGATTTTATTATGTTAATTAGTTTTTCACATAATACGTCACGTAATTTATATGCTGAATCTTTTTCCATTGAATCTAGAATTATTTTACTCTCCATATAAAAAACCTCCTTTTTTAAAATTATGTACAAGAAAGGAGGTTTTTATACTTAGAATTAAAAATTAATCAATATAACATTATATAGAATTTTTAAATTTATATAGTTAAAAATTGAAGTATAGAAGTATATTAATAAATTAAGTTTTAAAATTTTTAATGATATAATATGTAAAAAATGTATAAAAACTCATCTTATTTAAAACCATTAGATATTAGTTTAGTAGAACCTATTATTATAAAAGCAATTCCTAAAAATAATATAACCCATTTCATAAGTACAGATGCTTTTTTAGAATGGCTAGGCTTAAAAATGTTTAAACCTTTATAAGCAAGAATATTTAAGATGGCAAACCAAGTTATCATTCCTGTTAGTATAGAAAGTATAAAAGAATAGTAATAAAATATACCAACACGATGCCATAATGGAATAACAGTACTACTTAGACCTAGCCAAAGAGTAGGGGTCATTGGATTGGAAAAGGTCAGAATGAATCCAGACCAGAATGGAAAAGAGTTTAGTGTATTGGAATTATGGTGACTATCACTATCAAGTTTATTCAGATCATTATACTGCATTGCAACTAAAATAATTCCTGAAACAATCCAAAATAAAGATTTGGTTATTCTGTTGTGATGAAAAAGTCTTGATAGTCCACAATTTATGAGAATTAGATAAGTCATATCAGCAGTAATGGCACCCAGTGATACTATAAAGCCCTTCTTAACTCCTTTAGATATGGTTTGGTTTATAGATTCAATTGCAGCAGGGCCTAAGGGTATAGAGATTGCGACACCTGTAGTAAATCCACTTATTATAGCTTTGATTAGATGTAATATGTTTATCATTTTAATACCTCTTTAATTAAGTTTAAATTTATACAATGAATAGAAATTTCAATATTATTTTAAAGCAGAAACTCAGCTTAATTTAAGTTTAAATTTATGCTGAAATGAAAATATTTACATACTATTATATTATATCTTAATTTATTATATAATTGTATATGTAATTAATATTAAAAAATCACAATTAAAATAAATAGTTAGAGAAGGAGTATTAAAATGGCAAGAGAGTTTTATGTTGGTGATATTGTTGAAATGAAAAAAGTTCATCCATGTGGAAGTAAGGAATGGGAGGTTATAAGAGTAGGAGCAGATATAAAGATAAAATGTTTAGGCTGTGAAAGAATAGTAATGCTTCCTAGAAGTAAATTTGAAAAGGGCGTAAAGAAAATTATAAAACAAAATATACCAGAATAATAAGTTGAAATATGTTTAAATAAATATTTTTTTGGCAATAAAAATAATAGCTTGATTTTTTATGTTTGCAATGATACAATTAGTAGATGTGATCCCTGCTGTGATAAATCACAGCCGTTAGTCCAAGGGGAGGAGGTGAAATTGATGAGAAATTACGAAACATTATTTATATTACAACCTTCATTAGACGAAGAAGCTATCAAAGCTAACATCGAAAAATTTACAGGTGTAATAGAAAATGGTGGAGGAGTAGTTGAAAACGTTGATGAATGGGGTAGAAGAAAACTTGCTTATCCTATAAATAAAATCAACGAAGGATACTATACTCTAATAAACTTTAAAGCTAATACTGAATTACCTAAAGAATTAGAAAGAGTATTCAGAATTACTGATGGTGTTATGAGATTTATGGTAATTAATCCTGAAAAATAGGTGGTGTTTAGATGAACAGAGTTGTTTTAATCGGCAGATTAACTAAGGATCCGGAGTTGAAATTCACTCCAGGTACTGGAAAAGCTGTTACAACCTTTACGCTAGCTGTAGACAGAAGATTTTCTACTAGTGGACAAAAAGAAGCAGACTTCATTCCTATTGTTGTATGGGGAAAGCAAGCTGAAAGCACTGCTAACTACATGAGCAAGGGGAAATTAATGGGAGTTGGTGGTAGGATCCAAACAAGATCTTACGAAGCAAAAGATGGCACTAGAAGATATGTTACAGAAGTTGTAGCTGATGAAGTTCAATTTTTGGAATGGGGAAACTCAAACAATAGAACTGAAACACCGTTTGATAATTCAGGCTTTAACACTATGAATAATCCATCAACTGGATTCTCACAAGGCTTTAATCAGCCGGAGTATGAAGAAGAGATTACTCCAATTGATGATGGTGATATACCATTTTAATTATTTTAGGTAAGGAGGGGTGAAAATGGCTTTTAATAAAAAAGGTGGAAGAAGAAGAAGAAAGAAAGTTTGTGCTTTCTGCGCAGATAAATCTACTTCTATAGATTATAAAGATGTAAACAAATTAAGAAAGTACATTACTGAAAGAGGAAAGATACTTCCAAGAAGAATTTCAGGTAACTGTGCAAAACATCAAAGAGAGCTTACTTTATCAATAAAGAGAGCTAGAAATATGGCTTTACTACCATTTACAACAGACTAATGAACATATAAAAGCAGTGTCTAAAATAAGGCGCTGCTTTTTTTAGCATTAACCTTAGAATTATTAGTTTAAATTGTAAAAAAATACAATAAAAATAAAACTAAAGTTGCATATGTAGGTAAAAATAACTAAAATATATATATAGGACTTCATAAGGGGATGATGTGGGTGAAAAATGAGGATTTTAATATAATGTCAAATATAAGAATAATAGAAAATTTAAAAGCTGAACTTTTATGCGTCATAGGAGATTTTTTCAAACTGTTGGTAAGAGGAAGTAATGTTGCACAAGAAGCTATTTTAGAATGTATTTCAGGAGCAATAATAATTTTATATTTATTAGGAGAGAGATTAGGATATTCCTATATGGATGTAGATGAAAATGTAAAAAAGAAACTAAGATTAGGTATAACTGAAAATGATATTATGGAAAAGCAAAGTAAAGATTTAAGTAGACTATATACACATATTAAAGGCAGAAATTAATGGAGAAAATCATGTGGAATAAAAGCTTTAACATAAGAAGGGTATTAGAAATAATATTGATAATTGCAACAATATCTTTAATTGTTGTAAACACTATATATATACCTTCCTTAGCTACAATGGCTATATTTGTTTTACCCGTTCCAATAACTCTGCTCTATATTAGAAATGGTCATGTAATTACTTTATTTGCTGCAGCTGTAAGTGTAGTTTTAGTAAGCAATATATATAACCCCTTAATCGTAATACTTTATACTTTTATATATGTATTAACAGGAAGCAGTTTAGGATATTGTATAAATAAGAGTAAGAAAAATTCTGTTTGTATAATTGTAACGTCAATATCAATTTCAGTAGGCTCTATTGTTCAGTTTATAGTATATTCTAGTTTTATAAATAAAATTGGAATAATTGGTTGTTTTAATTTGAGTGTAGAAGCAATCAAAGAAACTTTAACAATAGCTAAAGATGCATATATATCGATGAATGCGTCAACTGAACTTATAGATGCTGTTAGTGAAGCAATGAGAATTATAACAGTTGAAAAAATAATTATTATAACACCAGTAATTATTTTAGCAAACAGCTTAATACAGTCATATATTAATTATTTTATTATAAGTAAAATTCTCCTAAAATTAAACTTAAGAGTAGATAAAACTACGAGTTTTAGTAGAATATATATTCCTAATTTAATAGCTGCATTTATTATAATAATTGTGTGTCTGGGAATAATACTAGACTCAAGGGGTATAACTATAGGTACTTATATCTATGAAATTAGTATGTATATACTAGTATTTTTATTCAGTTTAGATGGAGTTGCATTCTTTGCATACATATTGAGAAATAAGTTGAAAATTTCCAGGGTATTATCAGCTATAATACTTTTCATAGGTTTTATTATGCCGATTTTTTCTGGTATTTACCTTGCGTCAGGAACTATGGACATAATTTTAAATTTAAGAGAACTAGATCCTAACCCAATAAGAAAAGTTAAAACGAGGGAATAATATGGAGAATAATTATTTTGTAGAAAATAATAAAATATACATGATTATTGTAGCAGTGCTGATAGCTATTATATTTATATTAGGACATATATATATAGGAAGCATTGCATTGATGCTATATGGTATATTGGTTTTCTATAATATTAAGATATTCAAATATAAAAAGGATGAATGGGAAAAATTTATTGAGGGTTTTGTATCCCAAATGGATATCCCTGCAAGAAATGTTTTGGTAAATATACCTTTTCCTCTAACTATATTAAATGGAGATGGAAATATATTATGGTATAATGAAAAATGTTTAAATATATTTGAAAAAAGCGATATATTAGGTAGGAATATAAAAGAAATAATAAATGAAGTTAATATTAATTATATTTTAAATAAGGATAAAAAGACATTTAAGTATGTAAAAATTAGAGATAAATATTATAATATATTTGTAAATATAAAGGACGATAAGGAAGGTATAAGTAATAAAAATAAGATTATTCTTTTATATTTTTATGATGTAAGCGAGGAAATAAAATCAAAAAAAGAAAAAGAGGAAAGCAAAGATGTAATAATGCTTATAGAAGTAGATAATTTGGATGATGTACTTAAAACTACAGATGAGGATAAGGCATTACTTTTGTCAGCAGAAATAGAGAGAATAATAAAAAATTATGGTCAAAGCTTACAGGCAATGACCACAAAATATTCTTCTAGTAAATATATAATGGTAGTTCAAAACAAAAATATAAATAAAGAAAAAGAAAAGAATTTTGATATTTTAGATGAAATAAGAGAAATAAATTTTGGTAACAAGTTGACAGTTACTCTAAGTATAGGAATAGGATTTGGCGGAGAAACTCCCGTTGAAAATCATAACTTTGCAATATCTGCAAAAGACCTAGCCTTGAGCAGAGGTGGTGACCAAGTTGTTATAAAAAATAAGGATAAACTTCAATTCTATGGAGGGAAAACTAAAGAAGTTGCAAAAAGAACTAAGGTAAGAGCAAGAGTTGTGGCTCATGCATTAGTTGATATAATAAAAGAAAGTAGCAATGTGTTTATAATGGGACATAGAAATCCAGATATAGATGCTCTTGGGGCCGCCATGGGACTTAACAGTGTGGCAAAATCTCTAGGCAAAGAATCTCATGTGATACTAGATGGAATAAATAGTGGAATTGAAAGGGCTATAGAAAAAATTACAGAAAAAAATTTATATAATCAAATATTTATAACTAAAGAAAAATGTATAGATACCTATGAAAGAGATAGTTTACTTATACTAGTAGATGTTAATAGCAATAGCCATGCACATGATTTAGAAATATTAGAGAAGATAAATAGAATAGTTGTAATAGATCATCATAGAAAATCAACAGATGCAGTAGAAGAAACTCTTTTAAATTATATAGAACCTTATGCATCTTCTACTTGTGAATTAGTTACAGAAATGCTTCAATATATGATAGATAGTCCTAAACATAATATAAGTTCTTTAGAGGCAGAAATGCTTTTAGCTGGGATTTATGTAGATACTAAAAATTTTTATTTTAAAACAGGGGTTAGGACATTTGAAGCTGCAGCTTACTTAAGGCAGCTTGGAGCTGATATAATAGATGTAAAGAAAATGTTTGCTAGTGATTTAGAAACTTATTTAAAAAAAGCTACAATTATGGGTTTCGCCGAAATAGAAAATAATATCTCTATTATTGTTTGTCCACCAGAAATACAAGATAATGTGTTAGCTGCTCAAGTAGCGGATGAGTTACTAAATATTACAGGTATTCAAGCCTCATTTGTTCTTGTTAAAATAGAAGATGAGGTATTTATTAGTGGCAGGTCACTTGGCGATATAAATGTGCAGTTAGTATTAGAAACACTAGGTGGTGGAGGACATTTAACAATTGCAGGTACTAAATTAAATAATGTTACTATAAATGAAGCAAAAGAAAAATTAAAACATGCTATTGATAAATACTTAAGGGAAGGTGAAGAATAATGAAATTAATATTATTAAAGGATGTAAAGGGACAAGGGAAAAAAGGTCAGGTAGTAAATGTATCAGATGGATATGCAAGAAACTTTTTACTACCAAGAGGTTTAGCTGAAGAAGCAACAGATTCTAATATGCATATTTTAAATAGACAAAATGAAGCTGAAAGAAAGAAAAAGTTAGCAGAAACAGAAGCAGCTCAGAAGACAGCAGAAGAATTGAGAAATAAAGAAATTAAAATTTTTGCAAAAGCAGGAGATGGTGGAAGACTATTTGGAGCTATTACAAGTAAAGATATAGCAGTAGAATTAAAAAAACAATATAAGGTAGAAATAGATAAGAAAAAGATAGTTTCTGATACAATAAAACAACTTGGAACTTACGACGTAGAAATAAAACTATATCCTGAAATATCAACTAAGGTAAAGGTTGTTATTACAGAACAATAACTTAGATAAAGGGGGGACACCTAAAAGAAAGTTCTTTTATTAAATAATCGGATAAACTGAATTTCTGGAGGGTAACAATATTGAAATCTTCATTAATGAATGATAAATCAAAGGATGAAATGGATTTTTTAAGTGACAAAATATCTTTAGATGTACAAGTTGATGTTTTACACGAAATAATGAAAAAAGTAATCAGTGAAAAAACCATAAGAGCTAGAATTGTAAAGTATAAGCTTAATAAGTATATTCACAGTGATGATATTTATAAGAAAATTTATGCAATAAATAAGATAATAAGTGATGGAAAAGGTATCGATATAATACCAAATGAAAAAAATATAGAAGAAGCTATAGAAAATACTAATCAGTGTCTTGCAGATGCTGTTGCTAAAAAATATGTTGAAAATAGTATAGAAAAAGAAGTAGAACAGGCAGTAATGGAAAAGCAAGAAAAATATATTGATGAAGTAAGACTTGGTATTATAAAGAAAAGAAAGGGCACTGAGAATGCTAAAACTCTAAAAAAGTATGCAAGACTTGAGGTTTTAGATTCTCAAAAACTTTCTAATAATATTCAATCACTTTTAAGACCACAGGTTTTTTCAGAAATAGTTGGTCAGGAGAGAGCTATAAAGTCTTTATTATCAAAGATAGCATCACCATATCCGCAGCATATTATTCTTTATGGGCCTCCTGGAGTAGGTAAAACTACTGCTGCAAGACTTGCATTGGAAGAAGCAAAAAAATTAAAATATACACCTTTTCATAATGAGTCAAAATTTGTAGAAGTAGATGGAACAACCCTAAGATGGGATCCAAGAGAAATAACAAACCCTCTTTTAGGATCAGTTCATGATCCTATATACCAAGGTAGTAAAAGGGATTTGGCTGAAATTGGGGTTCCGGAACCTAAACCAGGACTTGTGACAGATGCACATTGTGGTGTTTTGTTCATAGATGAAATTGGAGAGCTTGATTCAATACTACAAAATAAATTATTAAAGGTATTAGAGGATAAAAGAGTAGAGTTTTCATCATCTTATTATGATCCAGACGATGAAAATACGCCTAAGTATATAAAATATCTTTTTGAAAATGGTGCACCAGCAGATTTTGTTCTGATAGGTGCCACAACTAGAGAACCTAAAGATATAAATCCAGCTTTAAGATCAAGATGTACAGAAGTGTATTTTGAACCACTATCTTCTAAGGATATTGAAAAAATAGTAGTCAATGCCGCTGAAAAACTAAATATAGAGTTAGAAGAGGGTGTTGCAGAACTAATAAGCAGGTATACAATAGAAGGTAGAAAAGCTGTAAACATACTTGCTGATGTTTATGGATATACACTTTACAACGGTAAATCAAAAGAAAATGATAATATTAAAATTACAATAAAAGATTTAGAAGAAATTATATCTATAAGTAGAATTACTCCTTTTGAAGAAGTTTCAAAGGATGAGGAATGTGAAATTGGACGTATTTATGGATTAGGAGTTAGTGGGTATATAGGCTCCACTATAGAAATAGAAACAGCAGTATTTGAAGCTAAGGAAAAAGGAAGAGGAATAGTAAGATTTAATGATACTGCAGGAAGTATGGCAAAGGATTCTGTATTTAATGCTGCGTCTGTTATAAGAAAGTTAACAGATAAAGATATAAGTGACTATGATGTTCATGTAAATATAGTAGGGGGAGGACGCATAGATGGTCCTTCAGCTGGTGCTGCTATAACAATATGTATAATTAGTGCCCTTTTAAATAAACCTATTAGACAGGATATTGCTGTTACTGGAGAAATATCTTTAAGAGGTAAAGTAAAACCAGTTGGTGGTATTTTTGAGAAGGTTTATGGAGCAAGAAGAAAAGGCATAAAGCTTGTACTCGTTCCTAAGGATAATATAAAAGAAGTACCTCAAGGGTTAGATGATATTGAAGTTAGAGCAGTAGACAATATTGAAGAACTTAGTAAAATTGTATTTGGAGATGAATAGATGGAAGCACCGCTTAGAAGTTTGCCCCATAATTTACAGGCAGAGCAGACAGTATTAGGATGTATGATAAAGGACAGGATATCTATAGCACAAGTAGCAGAAGCATTAAAGGGAGATGACTTTTATAGAGAAGGTCATAAGATAATATTTGATGCCGTATTAGAACTATATAAAAAAGATATTCCTGTAGATATGATCACGCTAATAGAACATTTGAAAGTCACAGAAAAATTAGAGGCTGTTGGTGGTATGACTTATATAGCTGAGTTAAGCAATTCTGTAGAATCTACTATTAATCTTAGTTCATATGTTAAAATTGTTGCAGATAAAGCTATTTTAAGAAGACTTATAAGATCTTCAGCAGATATAATAGAAGAAAGTTATTCCAAGCAGGATGATGTAGAAAGTGTACTTGATGCTGCCGAAAAAAGAATATTTGATATAGCTCAAAAGAGAGAAACAAATGATTTTGAGCCTATAAGTACAGTACTTGAAAGAGGTTTTGAGCAAATAGAAAAGTTATTTAATAACAAGGGTGGAACTACAGGAGTAGCAACTGGGTTCCCAGAGCTAGATGCTAAAACTTCAGGACTTCAGCCTGGAGATATGGTACTGATTGCAGCAAGACCTTCTATGGGAAAAACTACTTTTGCAATAAATATTGCTCAATATGCAGCAATTAGGGATGGCAAAAGTGTAGTTGTATTTTCTCTTGAAATGTCAAAGGACCAATTAGCTTATAGAATGCTTTGTTCAGAGGCAAATATAGATATGCTTAAGCTTAGGACAGGAGAGTTAGATGAAAATGATTGGGAAAGAATAGCAAAAGCCGCTGGACCAATTGCTAACTCTAAGATATATATAGATGATACAGCAGGTGTTTCTGTAATGGAAATGCGTTCTAAGTGCAGAAGAATAAAAATGCAATATGGAATAGATTTAATTGTAATAGATTACCTTCAGCTTATGACTGGAAGTAATAGTGAAAGTAGACAACAAGAGGTGTCTGAAATTTCAAGATCCATTAAGGCCATTGCAAAAGAAATGCATTGTCCAGTTATAGCACTTTCACAATTATCACGTGCTCCTGAGCAAAGATCAGATCACAGACCTATGCTTTCTGACCTTAGAGAATCAGGATCAATAGAGCAGGATGCTGACCTTGTTATGTTCTTATATAGAGATGAATATTATAACAAGGAGTCGGAAGATAAAAATATAGCTGAATGTATAATTGCAAAGCAAAGAAATGGTCCAACAGGAACAGTTAAACTTGCTTTTCTGGGACAATTCAGTAAATTTGCAAGATTGGATGTTATACATCAAGAATAAAAATGAGGCCTATGCCTCATTTTTTTAATGTATATCTATTTTTCTCTTATTAGGTTTTCCTTTTTCTTGTTTTGGAAGAGTAATTTTTAAAACACCATCATTAAAGACTGCATCAATTTTATTTTCTTTAACATTATCTACATAGAAACTTCTTCTAAATTCTCCATATCTTCTTTCACGTATTACATAATTATCTTTTTTCTCCTCTACAGTGTCATTACGTTTTGCACTTATTGTTAAATAGTTATTTTCGTAGTCTAAATCTATAGATTCTCTATTTACACCAGGCAAATCTGCTTCAATTAAATAAGAATCTTCTGTTTCTTTTACATCAACATTAAAGGAGTTATTCATTAAAGCTGGTGAGAAAAAATCACTATTAAAAAATTCATCTACGAAAGTATCAACATAGTCATCTCTTCCTCTTAGTATGTTGTTTCTTCTAGAAGGAATCATTTCAAACATGTAAAACACCCCTTGTATTTATATTGTAATTATCAATACTTATTGTTCAATGATGAATTTATGAAAAAAATTTGATGAAGTTTTAATACAATGAATATTATTTATTGCACTTCATATATTTTTAGTATAAGCAGAAAAAATCAATATAAACTAGGAAGTTTAATGAAATACTATAAACCAAATATTTCCTGGATAATTTTAAAATTGAAATGGATGTAGTAGAAATATATTTAGTTTTTATAGCTTAAGTTTAATAATTTTGTAAAATAATAAGATAAGTATTGATATAAAAAGGGTATAGGAGTAAAATGTATACAAACCAAAATAATGTAAATAAGCTTCTGTAGCACAGTTGGTAGTGCAGCTGATTCGTAATCAGCAGGCCGCAGGTTCAAGTCCTGTCAGGAGCACCAAAATTTTATTTTAAAAGGGTTATACCAAAATTGGTATAACCCTTTTTACTATTTATAGGATTTTAAACTTAAAAATCAACCAATTCTTACTTGAAAAGTGTTAAATGCTTGCTACTTCAAATCATTTAATAAGTTAAACTTTATACTTAAAATTCTATACACAGGTAAAATAAAAAACTTTATTTTTTGTATTACATTATTAAAAGAATATTTTTTACTTAGAACATTTAATGTAACATTATTAGGTAAAAACTTTAGTATTTGTTTTGTATATTTACATAAAAAAAAGGTATTGAAGTAGCAAAACACTGTATAATAGAACAATGAAAATTATCAGAAAATTCCCTATAATATAGATAAGAAAACAAAAGGAGGTGAAAATAAGGTATGAGTATAGAAATTACTACATTGATTCAAAATAAAATTTGAGAATAAGTTTTTTACAATTGTACTGGGACTTCAATAATAATTGATCAAATTTATAGTTATTAGGAGAAGTATTATGGAATTAAAAGAAATTGCACAGAAGATAGTAGATGCAACTATGGAGATTATAGATAACAGAAATATTAATATAATGGATAGACATGGCTTTATAATTGCTTCTGGTGATAAGCAGAGAATAAATACCTATCATAAGGGAGCAGATGATGTAATAAAATCGAATAAAGTTGTGGAGATATACCCCAAAAAAGTTGAGAATTATCCAGGTGCTAAGGAAGGTTTAAATATGCCTATTAATATTCAGAGAAAAGTAGTTGGTGTTGTTGGAGTTTACGGGCATCCGGATGAAGTTAGAATTGTGGCTAAGCTTGTAAAAGTATCTGTAGAGTTAGCTTTGGAACAGTATTTGATTTCAGAGCAGATTAAATTGGTAAAGGATTTAAAGCAGCAGATAATTAGAAAAATAATTTATGAGAATATTACACAAAAAGAAGAAGAAATACTATGCCTAAGCAAGGTAGCCGGTATTAACCTAAATATAGAAAGATTTTCAATAATTATTGAATTAAAAGATATAGTAGATAGTGATTCTGCCCAAAACTTTAAAATTATGAGGCAAATTGAAAAATATTTAACTAATAGTGAATTTATTTTAGAAGATGATATTTCGGGTAGTATAAATAAGTCTTATATAATTTTTAAACAGCTTTCATTAAAAAATTATAAAAATGAACAAGAATATATGGAGAAATTGTCTCGAAAAATCTATGAAAAATGTGGAATTGAAGTAAGGATTGTTGCTGGAGGATTTTATGAGAGTATTGAAGGACTGAAAAAATCCTTCAATGAAGCAAAGGAACTATTAAGAATAAGCAGCAGTTCAATTATAAATATAAATAATTTGAATGTGCAAACTTGTTATTTGTTAAATCAAATAGATCAATCTGTATTAGAACATTTTATTAAACCTATATATGACAAAATATTAGATGAAAAGGGAAGAGTGCAAATATGGATTATTAATACCTTAAAGGCACTTTTCCAAAATGATTTAAATATAAATGAAGCTGCAAAAGCTTTATACCTCCATAAGAATTCTCTACTATACAGAATTAAAAAAATTGAAAAAATCACAGGTTTGTCTGTTACTGCTAATTTTAATCATTGTGTATTACTAAGGTTATTAATTATTTATGTAAAAATTTAAAATAAAAGATAATAAAGAAGTACTTATGCAGGAAGGCAGGATTTTTAATTGGTATTATAATTATGTGCTATTGTAGGTATAAATAGTTTTAATTTTTAAATTTAAATGGCATTCATTTAGTAGTACTGTTAAGTGCTTATTTTGTAAGTAAGGTTAAGTCTTTCATTAAATTATAAGGGGGAATGACGTTGAGAAAGATTATTATCTCACCAGATTCATTTAAGGGAACAATGAGCTCAATAGAGGTATGCAATATTATTGAGCAAGGTATAGAGAATATTTTTACTGATACAGAAGTAATAAAAATTCCTATAGCAGATGGTGGAGAAGGAACTGTTGATGCATTTTTGACAGCTATTGGAGGAGAAAAAATAAAAACTAAAGTAAAGGGGCCTTTATTTGAAGAAGTAGAAGCTTTTTATGGTATTTTGCCAGATAAGGAAACTGCGGTTATAGAGATGGCAGCGGCATCTGGTATTACCCTTGTAGAAGATAAAAAAAATCCACTTCTTACTACTACTTATGGTACTGGGCAGTTGATTTTAGACGCATTAAATAAAGGCTGTTCAAAGATTATCATAGGCATAGGGGGCAGTGCTACTAATGACGGTGGCATTGGTATGGCAGCAGCCCTAGGGGTAAAATTTTTAGATAAGGAAAATGAAGAGATTGACTTGAATGGTAGAGGTCTAGAAAAACTAGAGCGTATTGATATATCAGGTATTGATAAGAGAGTTAAGGGATGCTCAATAGTTGCTGCATGCGACGTAGATAATCCACTATATGGATTAACTGGAGCAGCCTATGTTTTTGCCCCCCAGAAAGGTGCAGATGAAAGAATGGTTAAAATATTAGATGAAAATCTAAAGAATTTGGCTGGAATAGTAAGAAGAGATTTGGATATGGATGTTCAAAACATACCTGGCTCTGGTGCAGCAGGAGGTCTTGGAGCAGGTCTTGTAGCTTTTGCAGGTGCAAAGCTTCAGCCAGGAATAAAAATTGTATTAGATGTTGTAAAATATGATGAAATAATTTCTAATGCAGATTTAATTATAACAGGTGAAGGAAAAATAGATGGGCAAAGTTTAAGAGGAAAGGTTCCAGTTGGAATTGCAGAAAAGGCTTTAAAATATCATATTCCAGTAATAGCTATAGTTGGAGCAGTTGGTGATGAGGCTGAAAAAGTATATGAAAGAGGGATTACCTCAATATTCTCAACAAATCTTCAGCCGATACCTTTTGAACAAGCTAAGATATGTTGCAGAGAAAATCTTTTAAAAACAACTGAGTCAGTAATGCGTTTAGTAAAAAGAACTCAGAATATAAAATAATAGAAATTAGTTTAAAAAAGAGTATGCTATATAGGTAAGGGAGAAGAATGAATAATTTATTCTTCTCCTGTTTTTTGACATATAATTAACTTTATAATTTTTTAATTCCATATATTAGATTAAAATATAGTAATTTAAAGTTTTTAATTATATTAAAAGGATCGTAGATTTTTTATTGAAGGTTATATATTCTTATAATATAAGATATTGTTTTAATATTACCAAATGTGCAATAGATGTTGCATAAGAAGACTAACAAATGCAATGCTTATCCAACAACAAAGCCCCATAATAATTGGCTTTCCACCTGTTTTGATTAATTTTACAATATTAGTATTTAAACCAATTGCTCCCATGGCCATTGTAATAAAAAATTTACCTGCTTCAGATATAGGTTTTGTAATGTTAGAACCCATATTAAATATTGTGCTTATAATAGCGGCTAACAAGAAAAATAAAATAAACCACGGAAATATTTTTGAAAATTTAACTGTAGTAGTTGAATTTTTCTTAGAACGATACAAAGCGATTATTAATGTAATAGGAATTATAGCAAGTGTTCGTGTAAGTTTAACTATTGTAGCATAATTTAGTGCTACGTCATTTCCATGAGCGCTTGCCCAAGTTTGTCCAGCAGCAACTACTGAAGAAGTATCATTTATAGCAGTTCCAGCCCACATTCCAAAGCCTATATCATTAAGTCCTAATAAATTACCCAGTACTGGAAATAAAAATGCAGCAATTACATTAAATAAGAAGATAACAGAAATTGATTTTGCAATATCCTCGTCATCAGCATCAATAACTGGTGCAGTAGCGGCAATTGCAGATCCACCACATATAGAAGAACCTATACCTACTAACATAGAGACATTTGAAGGAATATTCATTAATTTACTTACTAAATATGAAACAATAAGTGAAGTTGAAATTGTGGAAACTATAATCAATAATGATTGACTACCCACTTTAAAGATGTCAAAGAGATTCATTCCAAATCCAAGTAGGACAATTGCATATTGGAGTATTTTTTTAGACGTAAATGTAATTCCACTTTGAAAATAATTTTTACGTGGAAAAAGTGCAATTATTAAGCCTAATATAATAGCAAAGACTGGACCTCCTATAATTGAAAAATTTTTTCCAAGTAACCAAGCAATAATACTAATTGAAAGGCAAAGTAATAAGCCTTGATAATTTTTTTTTATAAAGTTCATAGTGATACCTCTTTTCTTAATTTTTACCTCAAAAATATACTAGCATATTCAATAGATAAAATAAAATTATTTATTCTTATCTAACTATAAAAATATGTTATCGTTAGTTTAAAGAGGAAGGATATGTTGGATTTTAGAATAAATACATTAAACGTAGAAAGTTAAAACTTAACTACAGGTCATTTTAGTAAAGTTATAGAAATAGGCAATATTAATACAATAAAATATTTAATTGAGGAAATCGTATAATTCAAAAAAATATAGTTCCATGTAAGTTTAATTATTGCTACTTTGAAAATTTTGTTACTTTCCTTAATAAAAATAATAATACTAACCAGTCTAGTAAGTTATGTTTTTTATAAAATTATTATTGACTCTAACACTATGTTATAGATTACTATAAAGGTGGGGGTGGTAAAATTGTACTACAAGGTTAAAGAAGTGGCAGATATAGTGGGGATAAGCGTACGTATGCTTCATAATTATGATAAAATTGGACTGCTTAAACCGGAGTCTGTAAGTCCGGCCGGATACAGACTCTATACAGATAAAGACCTTGAAAGATTACAGCAAGTTTTATTTTTTAAGGAACTTGAATTTAGCCTCCAAGAAATAAAAAGAATTTTAGATAGTCCTGGATTCGATAAAAAACAAGCATTAAAGTCTCATAAAGAACTACTTTTAGAGAAAAAGAAAAGGCTTGAAAAAATAATTAAATCCGTAGAAAAGACGATTGATTCAATTGAAGGAGGAATAGATATGAATAAAAAAGAAATGTTTGAAGCATTTGATATGACTGAAATAGAAAAACACAAAGAAAAATATGCAAAAGAGGTAAGGCAGAAGTACGGAAATACTAAAGCATACAAAGAAAGTCAGGAGAAGACTTCAGGATACACAAAAAATGATTGGTCTGTAATAATGGCAAAATGGGATGAAATTTATAAAAAAATCGCAAATTTTATGGATAAAGGACCGGCAGATTCACAAGTTCAAGAAGCTGTAGGAGAATTGAGAGCACATATTACAAAGTATTTTTATGAATGTACTCCAGAAATATTTAGAGGACTTGGAGAATTGTATGTTAACGATGAACGATTTACTGCCAATATTGATAAATACAAAGAAGGACTTTCTGAATTTTTAAGGGAAGCTATGAATATTTACTGTGATAATATAGAAAAGTAATACATTTATGAGGATTCTGCTAATTTGGCAGAGTTCTTATATTGATGTTTAGAAAAGTGAACCATACTATAAATAAATGAGGTTTTTAGTCTTAGGCAATTGATATCAATGTCTAAGACTGTTTTTAAAGGTCAAAATATCGTATTATTAAGTAATAGTATATTTACAAAATATATTAAAATACTTTTTTCTCACAATCAGTAATCTTGAGTTAGGGCCTCAATGGTAACACCATTATTATATGTTATCGCTAACGAGTAAGAAAGAAGTTAAGAAATTTAATTAGCGAACATTTTACCAAATGAGAATCTTACTAAAGGAGATACAATAAGTAAGTTAAGTGGTAATGCCATAATAAAGTTTCTAATAACGCATAATGGATAAATTTTTAATGTCATACTGCTAAAACCAACAGCTGTAATAGCACCATACATAGACATAAATAATACCATACCTACTACCATACAACTTGAAATTGATAATATAATCTTAATTGGCTTAGTATCTTTATTTGGGTTTACAATTTTAAATGCAATTGGCTTAGCAATTTTACCAACAATAAAGATATCTAATAAAAGTGCTACAATAAATCCAAGCCAAAAATCTTTTAAAAGATGAGCAAAAAATTGAGAATGAAAGCCTTCATTTAAAAGCATATTATAAATAGTCATACCAAGAACCATACTAAAGCACATCATTAATGTAAAAATAAATTTTTGTGATTTTGTTTGTCCCATATTAAAAATTCCTCCTAAAGTAAAATAAATTTGTCAACTAAGTTGACTTGGTAATTATAGCAACAACTTCGAAAATTGTCAACTAAGTTGACAAAATCATCTGTATTTATTAAAATAAAATATATAATAATCAAAGATAAGGTGATAAGATGAATGAAAATATAAATATAATAGATTTAATAAGTGAAAAACATATTGTTCTTAGGCGTGAGGTTGAAGATAGATGGGCAGAGCAAGAAGAAGAAGATGTTTCTCATACAGAGGCACTACTTTTAGCTAAGATTAATATGGGTAAAATATCTATTGCTGAAATAGCAAGACAGGCAAATATATCTCGTCAAGCAATGTTCAAATGTGCTAAAAAATTAGAAGCAAGAGGATATTTGATATTTGTAACAAATGAACATGGAAATAGGTATACAGAACTTACCCTTAAAGGAAATGATTATTGTAAAAGGAGTCAAGAATTAAAAGAGGCATTAGAGAATAAGATAGTAGATGTTTTAGGAAAAGAGCAGGTAAAAATGCTTAAAGAATTACTAAATAAAAATTGGATTGAATAACGATATATATAATGATTCAATATGTAAAAAAATTTAAAATAAAAAATGAAAATTAGATGATTTTATATTTAGAATAAACCTTATCATTTACTGTTAAATGATAAGGTTTATTTAAGTTTAAATATATTGTATTAACGAAAGACATGATCATTTAAGTTAAAATGACTATATTTATGATAATAATAAAATACTATATGTCCTGATGTGGGAGAAGTTACTATAAATAGAGTGTTTAAAAAGTTGAGAGTTGAAGGAAAAATAGAAGTTGTAGGTAAGGGAAGAAATTCTAAGTGAAAAAAACTATAAAGGAAAAGAAGTATATGCTTAAAAGATGAATAAAAACCTCACTTGTAAGTGATACGGAGAACAGTACCATAAATGACGTAAACATTTTTGTGTGAAAGCATTGAAGGATTTAGAGTCCAATGCAATATTAATATGTAATTGACATCGAAAACTTAGTAAAAGAGGCTTGCCGCACAACAGCAAGTCCGTGATTCAACTAAGAAAATTGTGAACTACCGAAAATAATATTCTCATAATTTATACTAATTCAAATAAATACAAATTGAACAAGTAACATATAGAATATTGTACCACCACCAATACTAAGTAGTGAATTCATCTTCCATATATGAATAATTACAATAGCAATAATTGCTATAAGTTCTGGCAATCCAAAAGGAAAAGTAGAAATAGAAACTTCTTTCACACAATAAACAACCAACATTGCAATAATTGCATATGGCAGTACACTACCTAAGTATACTATGTATTTAGGAGTTTCCTTATTAGCTGGAAATAATATAAATGGAATTACTCTAGTTAAAAATGTTATAAAAGCTATTAGTATAATTACAATTAAAGATTGATGTACTGTTAATATCATAGCTTGTTCCTCATTTCTATTGGTTTTCTAAAGGCTGTTAAGGAAATTAAAATTAAAATCATGGATGGTATAATAAAATTACTACTTCCAAAAATAATAAGACATAATAAAGACGCACAAATTCCTATAAATGCTGGAATATTATTCTTATTTGACTTCCACTGTTCGACGAATATTACTACAAATAAAGCCGTCATAACAAAATCAATCCCCTTGGTATTAAAAGACCATACTGAACCTATAATTGAACCAATAGCTGAACCTATTATCCAATAGAAATGGTCAAGCAAAGCGATGAAGAAATAGAACCAATCTTTATTTACATCTTGCGGTGGCTCTGCTGAGGCAAGCAATGAGAAGGTTTCATCCGTAAGAGAGAAAATCATATAAGGCTTCTTTGTCCCCATATCCTTAAATCTATCGAGCATAGCTAGTCCATAAAACAAATGACGAGCATTAATCATAAATGTCATAACCACTACAGCTACAATATTAAAGCCACTTGTTAAAAGATTAATTGCTACAAATTGCATAGAACCTGCATAAATACAGCTACTCATCAATATTGCCCACCCCAAATTATACCCCTTACTTCTTAGAAGTATTCCAAATACCATTCCTATAAATAAATATCCCATCAAAACAGGAATGGTATTTGGAAATGCTGATTTTAATGCTTTTGTTTTCATTAGTTAGTCCTCCTAATTTTAAAATTATAATGCACAGTCATATGTGTTTCCACTAATACAGTATTAATATTATCAATCTTAATGGTTATTTTACGTATCCAAACAATTAAAAAGTGCCAAACCTTTAGGATTTTGGATTTCTTTACTGTTCTGGTCATTACTTTATTTGTGCTTTTTCTTTTAATATATTTAGTGTTATAATTAGTATAAATATTAGGAAACAAATATACAATTACGCACATTTTTGTGCCTTAAATCGGAGGGTTTTATGTCAGAGAATAAAGTGCAAGAAGTTATTAATGAGAGAAACTGTGTGATGATATACGCTATGGAAATTATTGGCGGAAAGTGGAAGCTACCAATAATATGGAAATTATATCAAAATAAAACTATGCGGTATAATGAGCTTAAAAGAAATCTAGTAGGGATTACGAATATTATGCTTACAAGATCACTACAAAGTTTGGAACAAAATGGACTTGTAAACAGAGTGGAATTTAAACAGATTCCACCCCGAGTAGAGTATTCATTAACGGATAAATGCTTGCAACTTGTGCCTGCATTGAAGGCGATTTTTAATTGGGGAAAAGAAAGGATGACAGAAGAGAATATGACTTTACAGACTGATAGCCAAAGAAAAGGGTAAATGCTTGCAATGCTAGGAGATGGAAAAGCTCTCTTTTCTTTTAGACATCTATATAAATTATTGCATGTATTATTAATTTATGGTGTAATTAGTATAGGGTGATACTAGCAAGCGAGCCATTATCTGGAAATAAAATGGAATTTGATGATGTCAAATGAAAGCATGCAGAGGAATATAATATATGGACAAGGTAAGAAAAGTAGAACAAGCTATACATTAAACGCTCTATGGACCTTTGATTTCTTGGCGTCAGTTTTATAGTTTAATATTTTTTATAAATATAAAAAAACATGACGGGCTAAGTTCGCCCAAAATAAAATATGGATAATATTACTTGATAACCAAAGATTGCGCCATATAAATTTTTACTGTTACAGGTTTTCAAATAAAGTTGATAAATTATATATTTTTATATATAATTTATATATAGATAGATTTCAAATAAAGAGAGGTATTTTTGTGAGTGTTTAGTATCTAAAATAGTAACTTAATATTAATTCTAAAATTAAGGGGTTTAATACCTTTAATTGGCATGGAATTAATCACTATTTAGATACGAGTCCACGAAACTGCTTCCGGGTTTATTACCCTTTATTAAAGTTGCAATTAAAGCTGTGGAGTATCCATAGCTTTTTTTTATTTTAAATAAATAACTAATAAATCCAAAATGAAATCTATCTAGGTTTCGTTGACTTGAATAAAGTTAAGGAAGGAATTTAGAAATGGATAATACAATGTTACAAAAATTACATTATGATCAATTAAAGGAAATAGTTAAAGGATATTGTTCTAGTGGGTTGGGTAAATCCATAATAGATAAATTAGAACCAAGTACAAATATAAAGGTAGTAAATAGAAGATTGAATGAAACCTCTGAGGGAAGAGCACTTTTAGATGCTTCATACCACATACCTTTTGATGGAATATTTAATGTAAGTCCGCTTATAGATAAAATGGAAAAGGGTGCATCATTATATCCAGAGGATTTAAGTATGATGGCAAACTTTTTAAGAGGATGTAGAAAGCTTAAAGTATTTATGAAGGATAAAGAAGGATATGCGCCTACTTTAAGTTCATATAGTAATAATATAACAGATCTAAGCTATATAGAAGAGGAAATAAATATATCAATAGTAGGGAATAGAATAGATTCCAATGCTTCAAAGGAGCTTAAAAAAATAAGAAGGTACATTGATATATGTGAAGGTAAAATAAAAGAAAGACTTGAAAAATTCTTAAAAAGCTCTGCAAATAAACAATATATACAAGAGTTTTTTATAAGTCAAAGAAATGGAAGATATACTATTCCTATAAAAGCTGCCTTTAAAAATCAAGTTCAAGGTGCAATTATTGAAACCTCATTAAAGGGTAATACCGTATTTATAGAGCCAAATGTAGTACAGAGATATACTTCTGAACTAGCCACATTAAAAGTTGAAGAGTCTATGGAGGAATATAAAATCTTAGCTACTTTAACAGAAATGCTATATGAAAGAATAAAAGAAATTAAAATTAATATTGAGGTAATATCTGAGTATGATATGATTTGGGCAAAAGCAAAGTACAGTAAAGATATAGAAGGTATAAAGCCGAAGCTAAATGAGCATGGCTATATAAAAATAGTTAAAGGAAGCTATCCGTTAATTAAGAATGGAGTACCATTAGATTTTGAAATAGGAAAGGATTATAGATCATTAATTATCACAGGACCAAATGCGGGAGGAAAAACAGTAGTATTAAAAACCTTGGGAATGTTAACTCTTGCAACTCAATCAGGCTTTCATATAAAAGCTAAGGAAGGTACAGAAATCTCTATATTTAATAAGATATTTGTAGATATAGGTGATGACCAAAGTGTGGAAAATGCTTTAAGTACTTTTTCATCTCATGTAAAAAACTTAGCTTATATAATAAAAGAAAGCAACAAATCAACATTATTATTGTTTGATGAAATTGGTAGTGGCACGGAGCCGAATGAAGGAGCAGCTTTAGCAATAGCTATCTTAGAGGAAGTATATCATAAGGGATGTATAACAGTAGCAACAACTCACTATGGAGAAATTAAAAACTTTTCAGAGCAGCATCCAGACTTTGAAAATGCAGCTATGGAGTTTAGAAAGGAAACTTTAGAACCGTTATATAAGCTGAATATAGGAAAGACAGGAGATAGCAATGCCCTTTATATATCAAAGAAAATGGGCATTTTAGACAATATAATTGAAAAAACTAGAAGATATATAGAAAGCAAGGACTATAATTATGAATTAATAAAGGATAGCAAAGTTAATAAGAAAAAAGATATTCAAGAGGGTAAAGTAGAAATATATGAATTAGCTGTAGGAGATAAGGTGCTTTGGCTTGATAGGAATGAAAGTGCCATTGTTTACAAAGAAAAGGATAAGTATAACAATGTAACTATTTTATTCAACAAAGAGTTTATTCAGGTAAATTATAAGAAATTAAAATTAGAAATTAAAGCATCAGAACTATATCCAGAGGGATATGATTTAAATCAATTATTTATTGATTATAAGGAAAGAAAACTTAATAAGGATATAGATAGAGGATCTAAAAAGGCTTTAAAGAAAGTTAAAAAAGGTCATTTAAAATAGATAATATTATAACATTATAAAAAATAAATATATACCTATTTCAGATACTTTTGTATATATGGAAAAATCTCACTTAGAATAGTTACAGAGAACTGTATCATAAATAAGTGAGGTTAATAGCCCTAATCATTAATTTTAATTGGTTAGGGCTATTTTCATAATATAAAGGTGCTTTAGAGAGAAAAAAATAGAGAATTATAATTTATTTCTTAATTTATAACTTATGGAGATGGTTTGGAGATGCATGTTACTGTCACTTTATATTGTTAACATCCTTTAAAAGTTTCTCAAGCTTTTCGATGGATACAATTCGCTCATTACACTTTTCACTATCTAAACATATATTAAAGCCTATTGATCTATAGGCATCTTCCCCAGTATTGGTTGTTTTACAGATAGGTGAAACAAAAGCTACTTCGTTTTGATTGCCTACATGATTGCAAAGAGCACATATATGAGTGTTATTGGAACTGTAATTTGGAATTCTACATGCCATACCTATGAGTTTATCATTCATATTGTAAACTACAAATAATTTTCTAATGGATTCATCAATCCAACCTAAGTACACATTCTTTGAATCTTGTGCATTTAGGGGTGGTAATTTAAGTTTCTTTTCCTTTTTAAACAATTTACTAATTTGTGCATTTGTAATCTTTGGCATTCCATATACATATTCATTCAACTCAGATAAATAGCTATCAATGTGCAAGGGGTCAGTTATTTTACTAATATCAAGTATTTCTTTTTCTTCTTGAGATAAATTTGTAAAAATACGTAATATTTTCTCATGTGTATATGCTTTAGTTGCTTCAATAATATTAATATCTACACAATTTCTGAAAGTATTATTTAAATCATTTAAACATTTTTTTATATAATTATACTCATGTTTTTTTATAAAAGCATTCATAAAATTTAGCACCTCTTTTCCAATATATGGTTTTGTTATTATGTTACTTTACTTATAGTTTTATTTTACAATTAGCTCACTAACAAAAAGATGATTATTATTACTCCAATTAAAAGTAACAATAATCATCCTGATTTGAAACATACTACATATTCATAATCATTTTACTTATGAACCTTGTCTTAAATTAGAAATGATAACTTTCATTGGATTGCCACAATGAAATCATAACATGGTTTACAATAAGTATTCAATCTAATAAATAATTCTGTAATGATTAGGAGCATAGAAGTTTTTCTTGACCTATTATTCTTCTTATACTCTTTTCTGACAGGTAATACTCTTGAGTTAGTTCATTAATAGTAGCCCCATCAATATATTTTTTATAAATCTCATTATTTCGTATCTTAAGACTATTCTTTATACCACTCTTTTCTCCCCAGACCTTATGATTTTCTTTTTTTCTGGGTACATAAAGATATTCCCCGTCTACATATTCTTGTATTATTTTAACAATTTCCTCTGGTAACACATCTTGTGCTTTTACATGTTTCATTTCCTTACTCCTCCACTCTTATCATAGTATTAAAGCAAAGAATACTAAAAGCTATGTGTTACAGAGCCTAAAACATGTACGCATTTCAGCTAATTTAACAGCTTAGGCTCCAAACAAAGCATAGCTGACTTTGTTGTAGTCTTTGCGAGGAGCAAGCTGATTTAGAGCTGAATGTATCAATGACCTTCATAAAAACACCCCCAATACGTTACGCCTATTATATCATAAGCAACATTAAATTGAATATATGGATTGGTAATATTTTGATTTTAATGGGTGTCCTGAAAACTTTTGGATGAAACTAAAAAGTTTATTTTTTAGAAAAAATTGATATAATATATGAATACTAAGAAATTTAAAGATGATAATAATTATGAAACTGACTAAAGATTATCTATATAAGGAAATGAAAAGGAGATATTTATGATAACTATACTATGTTATGGAGATTCCAACACGTGGGGATATAATCCAAAAACAAAGACAAGATATGAGAAAGATATTATATGGACTTCGGTTTTGAAAAAAAGTTTAGGAGATGATTATGAAGTTATATATGAGGGTCTCAATGGAAGAACTACAGTTTGGGATGATCCTATTGATGGAGAATATAAAAACGGAAAAAAATATCTCCTTCCTTGTATTCATAGCCATAAGCCTATTGATTTGGTAGTATTATTTTTAGGGAGTAATGACTTAAAACATCGATTTTCTTTACAAGCAGTAGATGTGGCAAAAGGAGTTGAAGCCTTGGTTAAGATTATAAAAGGCAGTGATACAGGTCCTAATATGCAGCCACCAAAAGTATTGGTTGTTATTCCGCCACCAATGGAGAAAGGTATGGAAAATATTTCTGTTATGTGTGGAGGAATAGAAAAGAGTTTAAAATTTTCAGAGGAATTTCAAAATATTCTTCAAGAACAGTGTGATTTGATAGATGCTTCGAAGATTATAAGATCTAGTAAAATTGATGGATTACATTTAGATTCTGAAGCTCATGAAAAATTAGGACTATACATTTCCCAGTATATAAAAAGTATTTTTTAAATAAAAAAGCATAGGTGTAGATAAATAGTGAATTGTATCATAAGTAATAAGGATATAAAAATGGTGTTGATTACGGGTTAAGTTAATATCGCTTTTAAAATTATTGTGGAGAAAGAAAAAGTTAAGGAGAGAAATTACATGGCTAATAAAGAGTACTTGTTAGATACTAATGTGGTTATAAAAATATGGAATAAATATCCTGGTTTGTTTGAAGCTATAGAAAGTAATCAGGAAATTGATTTTAAAATTTATCATCATATAGCTGCAGAATTATCCATAAAAGAATTTAAAGATATTAATGGAATACCAGTACTTACAGATAAATTTCTAAAATTATTAGGACATATAATTAATGAGGACACAGTTAGTTCTGCAGAAATCTGCAAACCTAATATTGATATTAAACATGATGCAAATAAACATATCTATACTATAAATGGTAATAAACTCTCCAAAAATGACTATGATCTTATTTGTATATGTGAAAATAATAAGCAATATACCTTAGTTACTGAAGATAAAAGGATGATTAATAGTGCAAAGATTATATTAGACCCTTTAAGAGTTTTAACTTTTAATGAATTTCTATGTGATTTAAGGAAGCTCAATATATTAAAAACTTAATAAGATTCAGATCTTTTTAAATCACATTTTTATAAAAAGTTAAGAAGTAATTAAAATACTGATAGTTACTTTCCATAGTAAGAATCTAAAAGTACTCCTTAGAGTGATATATCTTTACAAGATGATATATGTTTATTAAGACAATACCAAGATTCATAAATCCTACTGGTAATGCACCAATTAAGAATCCATAAAGAGAAAATATACCAGAACCTACTAAATTAATCCATCTTAGCTTTAGTATAGAATTCATTAATAGAGATATTAAAACAATAAGTGAAGCTAAATAACCCAACCATTCTAACCAGTTAATATTCATTGTATGTCTCCTATGAAAAACTATTTATAAATATAATGTGTATGAATAGGTTTTATTATGTTTAAAAAGTGCTAATTTGTTAGCACTTTTTTATATTGACTTTAAGAAAATATTAAGATTTATATACACAATTTGTTAAGATTCAGTTGATATTATAACCTTATAGCAAATAAGGGAGGGTATGTTATAATATGGATAAAATTATAAGTAGAGGTGATATTTCTTGAATATATTAGTTTGTGATGATGATAAGGAAATAGTAGATGCTATAAAAATTTATTTAAGTAATGAAGGATATAAAATATTTAAGGCCTTTAATGGTATAGAAGCTTTAGAAATAATAGAAAAAAATGAAATACATCTTATTATAATGGATGTTATGATGCCTAAAATGGATGGATTAAGAGCTGTTATGAAGATAAGAGAAAATAATAATATACCAGTAATCATGCTTTCAGCAAAAACAGAGGATACAGATAAAATAATGGGATTAAATATGGGTGCTGATGATTATATATCCAAGCCTTTTAATCCATTAGAATTAATTGCAAGAGTTAAATCTCAACTAAGAAGGTATACAACATTAGGGAGTATTGAAACGAAAAGTAATGTTTACAAAACAGGAGGGCTTGTACTAGATGATGAAAGTAAGATTGTAACTGTTGATGGGGAAGAGATTCAACTTACTGCGGTACAGTATAAGATACTAAGGCTTTTGATTGAAAATGCTGGAAGAGTATATTCCATAGATGAAATATACGAGAAAGTATGGAAGGAACCTGCCTTCAATCCAGAAAATACAGTAGCAGTTCACATAAGAAAAATAAGAGAAAAGATTGAAATAAATCCTAAAGAGCCAAAATACTTAAAGGTGGTGTGGGGAATTGGATACAAAGTGGAAAAATTATAGTCATTCATTAATAACAAAAATTATGGTTTTTATAATTGTAATAGTATGTTTTACTGGATCAATAACAATGTTTGTAAATACTTTTCATAAGATAGACTCTCAACAGCTTGATTTTAATATTGTTTTTCAAGATAGTTATTATGATGGTTATCACTTTACAAGACAAAGTAATGATATTATAAGTAGTTTATCACAGTTAATAGAAGAATATAAGAGCAAAGAGTATATTCTAAAGGGTGAAACTGTTACAAATGAGGATGTTAAAGAAGAAGAAAATAGGTTATTTTTAGGTTTTCAGAATAATTCTAATTATTATAATCCTAATTTAACTAATGAGGAAAACTATATAAAATTCAAGGAAGTTTATAAGGATGAAATTTCTAAAATTAAAGATAGGTTAATACAACAAGATTTAAAAGAATATGAATATCATCTACAAAAATTAAAAGATTTTCAAGGTATTATCTATTATGTAAGTGATGGAAAGAATAAAATTACTAATAGTTCTAATATTACTAAAGAATATTTTAAAACCTTTCCTTCCTATATGATATTCGATGAAGCTGTAGATGAGGTATATCCAAAGGAAATTAAAGATAATAGGAATTACATTTCAAATATATCAAATGTTAATGCATTAGATAGGTCAAAGATTATTATGTATATTGGTTTTTCTGATGAGTATTTAAATTCAAATATAGAAAAATGGAAAGAAACTAAAGCAATTGTTACTAAGAATTTATATAGGTCGGTAGCATTTTTAATAGGGTTGGTATTATCATTTATATATTTAGTATTAGTTGCAGGAAGAAAATCTTTTAAAGATAAAGAAGTAAATTTAAATTTAGTTGATAGATTATATAATGACATTAATTTAGGATTATGCTTAGCTCTTATAATTTTATGGTTTTTATTATTAGAAGGGTTAGGTTTTGATAATAGTACTAAAATTATAATTATAATTTTAGTAACTGCATTAATGGCTGCATTAGGATTAATTCTAGTTTTATCATTGATTAAACATTTCAAAAACAAAACTCTTCTGAAACATACATTAACATATAGTATTTTTCACAAAATATTTAAAGCTGCAAAAGGTGTATATAATAGTGGAAGAACTGGAACAAAGGTTGCATTAATTATAACGGTATACTCAATATTAGTATCTTTAACATCTTTCATGTCTGTGATAATTATAGGAGTAGGTATTTGGTTAGCTATTAAGGAAGTGAAAAAGTTTAATGAAATAAAAGAAGGAGTAGAGATAATAAGAAATGGAGATATTCATCATACAATAGATATACAAGGAGATGGAGAACTTGCAGTACTTGCTGCTAATATTAATGGTATAACTGATGGTTTAAAAGAAGCCATTAATAATGAATTGAAAAGTCAGAGGTTAAAAAACGAATTAATCACTAATGTATCTCATGATATAAGAACACCTTTAACTTCTATTATTACCTATGTTGATTTATTAAAAACAGAAAAAGATCAATCAAAGTTAAAGGAATATATAGAAATATTAGATCAGAAATCTCAAAGATTAAAAACATTAACTGATGATTTATTTGAAGCAGCAAAAGCTTCTAGTGGAAGCATTCCAGTAAACTATGAAAAAATAGATATCATATCTTTAATAACCCAGGGATTAGGAGAACTTAATGATAAAATTGAAGCTTTAGAATTAGAATTTAAGATAAATCATCCTAAAGATAAAGTATATATTACAGCAGATGGAAAATTATTATGGAGAGCCATAGAGAATTTATTGTCAAATATATTTAAATATGCCCTTAAAGGATCAAGGGTTTATGTAGATATTGAAGACTTAGGAAATGATGTGATGTTAACAATTAAAAACATTTCTGCTTACGAATTAAATATCTCAGAGGATGAACTTATGGAGCGCTTTAAACGAGGAGATGAGTCTAGAAGCAGTCAGGGCAGTGGACTAGGTCTATCTATTGCGAAGAGCTTGATAGATAGTCAAAAGGGAAGTTTTCATATAGAGATAGATGGAGATTTGTTTAAGGCTATTATTAAAATGCCTAAATATAAAACTAGTAGTAATTGACCTAAGGGATTTAGTATATAAAATAATTAAAATTAAACCAATATTGAAGGTTATACCACATTAATAAATATTTATTAATGTGGTATAGTTGTATATATAAATTATCAGTTAAGGAGTAGAAAATATGAATAATAATAATAAGCTTAAAATAAGTAAGGAAAAAAGGGAACATATGAATTTGAAAATTAAAAGTTATTTTCAAAAAGAAAGGGATGAAGAATTAGGTGATTTAGCTTCAGATCTAATTTTAGATTTTATCATAAAAGAATTAGCACCTGAATTTTATAACCAAGGAGTTTATGATGCTTATCAATATATGAATGATAGACTTGAAGATGTTTTAGGAATGCAAAAGTATTAATAAAATTTTTAGAACAATTTCTTTATAAATTGAAGAAAATTATATAGTACTAATGCTATACCAGCTGACACTAAAGGACCAACTGGTACACCTTTGAACAAAATAATACCTAAAATACATCCCAAAAGAATAGGTATTACAACTGAAGGTTCAGATGTTAATAGAGTATATCCTTTACCAGTAAATAGAATGACTAGTATACTTGCAATTATTGATGATACTCCTAAAGGAGACTTTACAGATGTTAAGATATCTTTTAGTGAGTATTTACTTTCAGCTATTGGAGCAAGAATTCCTATTGTTAAAATCATTATTCCTATTTTTAGACCATAAGCTTCTATTTTAGGGAAATATGAGTTTAGATTTAAAAGTCTCATTAAAATTAGTATTGAACTTGCAATTGATAATGAACTATTTTGTGTAAAAAGACCTAAAATTAAAACAATAACTAATATGATATAACTTTGATCCATTTATTTCACCTCAAAAAAATTTTTATGAAAAAGGGTATTTTTAATTTCTTTACATCATTATATGTTATTAAAAAAATTAATGTTATTTAGTTTACATACAATTTATCCTAATTCTTAGATAATAAAATTTAAAAAATGTTTAATTTAATAAGAAGAAAAAATAATTAATTTTAAATAAAATAGCAGTAAAACATATTTTTAAAAGACAGGAAATGACAAATAAAAGAAAAATAACTTGCAAAATATATTCAAAAAAGAAGGAAATGTGTCGAAATAAAAAAGAAAAAACTAATAATACGAAAGAAAATAATAGAGTTTATTCATAACAAATAGTAATAAAGATATAAATTTTAAATATAATATTCGTAACAAATAAATTCAAGTTTAAAAAAATATAAAAAATTTTTAAAATTGTATTGACATAGTTGTCTGAAAGTAGTAAACTATGACTCAAATCCAAAAATAAATTTCAATTTTCAAAAACTAAGATAGGGAAGAGTAAATAATTATATGTCTTACAGAGAGTGGGAAAAGGTGAAAGCCCGCAGATAATAGATTATTGAAAATCACCCTGGAGTTGCAGGCTGAATTAAGTAAGCTGTGCCGGCAAAAGCCGTTATAATAGAAGTTATAAATTTGAGTGGTACCGCGAGCATATTTCGCCTCATGAGAGGTAGAGTATGTTTTTTTTTATAAAAAATAGGACCACTTTCAGAAAAAAAGAAAAATAAAAGTAACACAAATGCTATTTTAAGAATATTTTAAATATTAACAATTTAAAAGTAAAAGCTGGGATAGGGAAGAGTAGATAATTATATGTCTTACAGAGAGTGGGGAAAGGTGAAAGCCCATAGATAATAGGTATTGAAAATCACCCTGGAGCTGCAGGCTGAAATTAAGTAAGCTGTGCCGGTGCAAACCGTTATTAATATGAGTTATAATTTGAGTGGTACCGCGATTTCTTCGCCTCAAGGCAGGAAATCTTTTTTATTATAGAAAAACAATGGAAAAACATTATTACATAATAACATTGATAAAAAGATAAACTGTTATTACAAAGTTTATTATATATAAACAAAATTAAAATATAAAATAGGGGGCTTTTAAAATGGCAAAGATTTATTATGATGAACATGCAAACTTAGAATTATTACAAGACAAAAAGGTAGCTATAATTGGATATGGTAGCCAAGGTCATGCACATGCTTTAAATCTTCAAGAAAGCGGAGTAGATGTTAGAGTAGGACTTTATAAAGGTAGCAAATCTAAAGAAGTAGCAGAAGCAGCAGGATTAAAGGTTTTAGAAACAGCAGAAGCTGTAAAAGAAGCTGATGTAGTTATGATACTAATACCAGATGAAAAGCAAGGAAAAGTATACAAAGAAGATATTGAACCAAACCTTGAAGAAGGAAACGCTTTAGTTTTTGCACATGGATTTAACATTCACTACAATCAAATAGTACCTCCAGCAAATGTAGATGTATACATGGTAGCACCAAAAGGACCAGGACATCTTGTAAGAAGCCAATACCAAGAAGGTAAAGGAGTTCCTGCATTAATAGCTATATATCAAGATTACACAGGAAAAGCTAAAGATTATGCTCTAGCTTATGCTAAAGGTATCGGTGGAACTAGAGGTGGAGTACTAGAAACTACTTTCAGAGTTGAAACAGAAACAGATCTTTTCGGAGAACAAGCAGTTCTTTGTGGTGGAGTAACTGAACTTATGAAGGTTGGTTTCGAAACTTTAGTTGAAGCAGGATATGCACCAGAAAACGCATATTTTGAATGTGTACATGAAATGAAATTAATAGTTGACTTAATATTTGAAGGCGGATTTGAATACATGAGATATTCTATAAGTGACACTGCAGAATATGGTGATTATAGTGTTGGACGTAGAATAATAACTGATGAAACTAAGAAAGAAATGAAGAAAGTTTTAGCTGAAATACAAGATGGAACTTTTGCAAGAAATTGGCTTCTTGAAAACCAAGTTAACAGACCACAATTTAATGCTACAAGAAGAAGAGAAACAGAGCATCAAGTTGAAAAAGTAGGTAAAGAATTAAGATCAATGATGTCATGGACAAATTCTAAATAAATTTTAGTAATATAATAGGGGGGCTATTAGAGTGAAATTAAAAGGGGCACAAGTATTATTAGAACATTTGAAGAGTCTGGGTGTTGATACTATTTTTGGATATCCAGGAGGAGCAGTACTTCCTATTTATGATGTATTGTATCATGAAAAAGAAATTAAGCATATTTTAACAGCACATGAGCAAGGGGCGGCTCATGCTGCTGATGGATATGCAAGAGCTACAGGAAAAGTAGGAGTAGTTCTTGTAACTTCAGGACCAGGGGCTACAAACACTGTTACAGGAATAGCTACAGCATACAGAGATTCCATACCTATGGTAATTTTTACAGGTCAAGTAGCACAATCATATATTGGAAAAGCAGCTTTTCAAGAAGTAGATATAACTGGAATAACCCTTCCTATTACTAAAAAGAATTACTTAGTTAAAGACGTAAAGCAGCTTCCGCAAATTATAGAAGAAGCTTTCAGAATAGCAAAAGAAGGAAGACCAGGTCCTGTACTTGTTGACATTCCTAAAGATGTGCAGACAGCAGAACTTGATTATAAACCAGAAAAGTTAAAAGAAGAAGTGAAATTTGAATCAAATAGTTCATATGAAAGCCAGTTTATGGATCAGTTAAATGAAGCAGTTAATGCAATAAATAGTTCAAAAAAACCTGTTATATATGCTGGTGGAGGAGTAATTACTGCACAAGCAAGTAAGGATTTGTTGAACTTTGCAGAAAAAATAAAGTCGCCAGTTACTTGTAGTTTGATGGCACTAGGAGCTTTCCCGGGAAATCATGAATATTTTATGGGCATGGTTGGGATGCATGGTACAAGATGCTCTAATTATGCAGTAACTAACTGTGATTTATTAATTGCTATAGGAACAAGATTTAGTGATAGAGTTATAGGAAATGTTGAAGGATTTGCACCTGATGCAAAAATAATTCACATAGATATAGATGATTCAGAAATTGGAAAAAATGTAGATGTTGACATACCTTTAAAAGGTGATGTTAAAGATGTTTTAGGAGCATTAATAGATAGAGTTAATGAAAAGAATGAAAATGAATGGAATTCACAGATACAACATTGGAAATACATGTATAGATTAGGATGTAATATTGGCAAGAAGTTAAATCCTTCATACATTTTAGATAAATTATATGAGCTTACACAAGGAGATTGTATTATAACAACAGAGGTAGGACAGAATCAAATTTGGGCAGCTCAATATTTTAAATATATGGAACCAAGAACTTTTATATCATCAGGTGGACTTGGAACAATGGGATTTGGACTTGGAGCATCAATAGGAGCGGCCGTTGCTCAGACCCAAAAGAAGGTCATAAATGTAGCGGGAGATGGAAGTTTTAAAATGAATTCCCATGAACTTGTAACCGTTGCTAGATACAATCTTCCTATCATACAGCTTGTGTTAAATAATAATGCTTTAGGAATGGTGTATCAATGGCAAGATATGTTTTATGAAAAGAGATTTTCAAGTACAATTTTTAATAATGATGTGGATTTTGTAAAATTAGGCGAAGCTTATGGAATAAAGAGTATAAGAATTACAAAAAATGAGGAAGTAGAAGAGGCTTTAAAACAGGCATTAGAAATGGATAGACCTATTATTATAGAATGTATGATAGATGCTGAAGAAAAAGTATATCCAATTGTTCCACCAGGAGAATCTATAACATACATGATAGATCAATATTAACAATTAAAAATGTCTTTAGGGGCGATTGGACTACATTATTAACGTTAAAATGAAATGGGGGTTATTAAGATGGATAAGTCATATGTATTTTATCAAGGTGAAATCTTAGATGAAAAGGATGTTAGTATAAGTGTAAGATGTAAGGCATTTAACTATGGGCTTGCATGTTTTGAAGGTATAAGAGCGTATTGGGATGAAGAGACTAATCAGCTTTATGGTTTTAGAATGAAGGAACACTATGAAAGATTGCTTCAATCATGTAAAACTTTAAATATAAAATTACCATATACAGTTGATGAACTTATTAATATAACAGTTGAATTAGTAAAGAAGCATGGTTTCAAAACAACTACTTATATTAGACCAATTGCTTATAAAGGAAGTAATAATTTAGGACCTACTCTTATAGACAATGATGATCGTTTACTTATCTACTGTATGCCACTAGGAAGTTACACAGGGAAAGAAGAATTGAGAGTTGCTATAACTTCTTGGCAGAGAATAAACGATAATATGCTTCCACCAAGAACTAAAGCTACTGCTGCTTATTTAAATTCAGCACTTGCTTCTTTAGAAGTTGTTGGTAGAGGGTATGATGAAGCTATATTCTTAACTCCAAGTGGTCATGTATGTGAAGGTCCAGGAGAAAACTTGTTTATAGTTAAAAAGGGAAAATTAGTTACACCTCCACCTTCAGATAATATTCTTGAAGGAATAACAAGAGAAACTGTTATGCTTTTAGCAAAAGAAGAATTAGGAATGGAAGTTGTTGAAAGAAGTATAGCAAGAACAGAGCTTTACGCAGCAGAGGAAGTTTTCTTTAGTGGAACAGCTATGGAGGTTACACCTGTTGTGGAAGTAGATGATAGAGTTGTTGGAGACGGAAAAACAGGAGATGTTTGCAAAAAAATTAAAGACTTATTCTTCCCAATGACAAGAGCAAAGAACCCTAAATATGCTCACTTCTGCACTCCAATTTATTAAAAATTGAAGTATAAACATCAAGCTTAACAGGCTTGGTGTTTTTTAAATTAGTAATAAAATGTTGAAACATTATATAAGGCGTTATATAATTTAATTAACAATAATTGAATAAAGTTATGGTTATAGGTACTTACTTTTGTAAGTTTAATAGGGAAAATGGTGAAAATCCGTTGCAGCCCCCGCTACTGTATACGTAGACGAATCTAAACCACTGGAGTATTGCTCTGGGAAGGTTAGAGGAGAGTGACACGTGAGTCAGGAGACCTGCCTGTAATCAAGCTAATCCTTCGGAGGGAAGGGAAGTGGCATAAATTATCTTTAAATTATTATATATTCACCATATATGGTGGTTTTTTTGTTATAGAAATAAAATTGAGGATATTTATACCCTTGTCTTTTTGACAGGGTTTTTTTATTTTGTGTGAGGTGAGTTTATGGATTTATTAAAAGAAACTTTAGAAAAAATTCAGCCAGGGAATAAAGTTTTAGAAGAAAAATGTTGGGAAAGAATTGATAGTTTGACAAAACCTATAGGAAGTCTTGGGACTCTTGAAGAGATAACAGCAAAAATGGCTGGTATTACAGGAAAGATAAATAACAAAATTAATAAGAAAAATATAATTATAATGTGTGGTGACAACGGTGTTGTGGAAGAAGGAATAAGTAACTGCCCTCAAAATGTTACTGCTATAGTCACAAATAATTTTACTAAAAATATAACGGGAGTTTGTGTGTTAGCAAAGCAGGTAAATGCTGATTTAACTGTAGTTGATATTGGTGTTAAGGCTGATTTCGATAATCCTAAAATAATAAATAAGAAAGTAGCCTATGGTACTAAGAGTATAGTAAAAGGTTCTGCTATGACTAGAGATGAAGCTGTAAAATGTATAGAAATTGGTATAGAAATAGTAGATAAACTTGTAAAAGAAGGTTATGACCTTTTAGGCACTGGAGAGATGGGAGTAGGAAATACAACAACTTCAGCAGCGGTTTTAAGTGTATTGTTAGATTTAGACTCAGATATAGTTGTAGGTAAGGGTTCAGGGCTTACAGAAGAACAATATAAACACAAGAAAAATATAGTTAAAAAAGCTATTAGTGTTAATAATCCAGATAAACATGATGTAATAGATGTACTATCAAAAATTGGAGGGTTTGATGTAGCTGGTCTTTGTGGATGTTTTTTAGGTGCAGCTAAAAATAGAGTGCCGATAGTCATAGATGGAATTATAGCATCCACAGCAGCATTATGTGCCTATAGAATGAATTCATTAGTAAAGGATTATATTTTTCCTTCTCATTTATCAGCAGAGCCTGGTGCAGTATATGTAATGAGAGAGCTTGGATTAGAGCCTATGCTTAATTTAAAGATGAGACTTGGAGAAGGATCAGGCTGTCCTTTGGCTTTTAATATTATAGAGTCTGCTTTATATACAATGAATAACATGGCTACTTTTGAAGAGGCTGCACTAAATAGAGAACATTATGTGGATATAAGGTAAGGTTAAATGTAAGATAAGTTTTACTTTATGGAGATGATAAAATGATACAGCTAATTGGGCTGCGTAGTAATATTGAAGTCAGCATAAGAGAAAAGCTTTCAATAATTGAAAAACACAATAAGGAATATTTGAGGAAGCTCTTAAGTATTTGTGAAGAAGTTGTAATAATTAGCACTTGTAACAGAACAGAGATATATTTTAAATCAAATGTTCATGATGAAAGTATAGTGGAAAAAATATTTAAAGTATTGGGATGGGATTTGGAGTTAATTAAATGTACTTTTTACTTAAAAGATAGAGATGTTGTACGACACTTGATGGAAGTTGCCTGTGGTTTTCACTCTAAGATATTAGGAGAGGATCAAATTTTAGGACAAGTTAAAACAGCATATCAAAGTTCTTTGGAAATAAAAGGAGTAAACAAGGAATTACAAAGACTTTTTCAAATAGCTATTACTTGCGGAAAGGAATTTAAAGTTAAATCAGAGTTGTATAAAATTCCTGTGTCTTCCTCTTCTATAGTTATCAAGGAGAGTAGAAAAAGAGGAATTTGTAATTTTATGATTCTAGGATATGGTGATGTGGGAAGTTTAACAGCAAAGTACATATTAAGCGATGAGTTAGATAGTTTATATATAGCAGTAAGAAACATAAATTCTGTTCAAATTGCAGACAGTAGAGTTAAGATAATACCTTTTGAAGAAAGAAAAAAATATTATAAAAATATTGAATGCATAATATCCTGCACATCTGCACCAGACAGTGTAGTAGTAAAAGAAGATCTTCCAGATAAGAAACTATTGATTTTTGATTTATCTGTTCCTAGAGATGTACATGAAAGTGTATACACTTTGGATAATATTCAGATTTATGATATTGATAAAATAAGCAGTATGGATGATGACAATCGAATTAGAAGAAAAAATCTAATGGTTAAAAATAAATGTGTTATTGAAAAATATATTAAAGATTTTTATACATGGAAAGAATTAAGAAAGATAACTCCTCATATTAAAAGATTAAAAAAATACGGAGAAGAAATCTATAAGGATAGATATGTTACTTTTAAAAACAAAAAATCTACAAAAGATACTGAGGTTTTAGCAGAAATGCTTTTAAAGAGTACTTCTGATGCTTATATAAACAGAGCTATTGAAGTTTTAAAGGAAGAACAGTTGAAAGGAAGGGCACAAGAATGTCTGAGCATATTGGAAAGAATATTTTGCCCATAGAATTAGAGTATACATGCATTTCTCTTATATCTCATAAAACAAAGATAGTAATTATTGGAGGGGGAAAAGCGGGCTTAATAAAATGTATTTCTTTTATTAAGAAAGGTTGTAGTGTAACTGTAGTGTCAAAGGAGTTTATAGATGATTTTAAAATACTTAGAGAAGAAATTAGCAGGGAAAATATAAATACTAATTTACAGTTGATTGAAGACTATTATTCTTGTAAATACATTTTAGATAAGCATATTGTAATAATTGCAGTAGATGATAAAAGACTTATAAATTTAATATCAAAAGACTGTGAAAACAATTTTAAACTCTATCTAAACTGTGAAAATTTTAAAGAAGGAAATTTTGTGAAGCCTCTGCAACGAGAAAGTAAAAATATAATTTTTAGTTTACATGCAAGAGGAGGAAGTCCAAAGACGTCACAGTTTTTAGCTGATAATGTAATAGAAAAACTAAAAGATTATGACGGCTTGGTGGGTTATATAGTTGAGTTAAGAGAGAAAATCAAAGGCACAAGCTATAAAAATGAGATATTAGCTTTTGTATCTAGTGATGATTTTAAATTTTTTTATAAAAAGGGTGTTCATGAAAAAGTACTAAAAATGTTTTACGGAGGTAATAATTTTGAATTTAAAAATAGCAACTAGAAAAAGCAAATTAGCACAGGTACAGACAGAATTCGTTATGAAAATGATAAAAGATAAATTTAATGCAGAAAGCGAAAAGCTTCTAATTAAAACAGAGGGAGATAGAAGGCTTGATGTTACATTAGACAAAATAGGGGGAAAAGGACTTTTTGTAAAGGAAATAGAAATGGCTTTAGTTGAGGGTAGAGCAGATGCAGCAGTTCATAGTATGAAGGATGTTCCTTTTGAAATAGATAATATTTTTGAAATAATAGCTGTACCTTCAAGAGAAGACGTAAGAGATGCTTTTATTTCAAGGAATGAAATAAGCTTTTTTGATTTGCCTAAGGGAGCTAGAATTGGAACAAGTAGTAACAGAAGAGCAGCTCAAATAAAGCTTATGAGACCGGATATTGAAACAGTTCCAATTAGGGGAAATGTTCAGACTAGAATAGATAAGATGGAAAGCCAAAATCTTCATGGAATCATACTTGCAGCGGCAGGTCTTAAGAGGCTGGGTTTAGAGAAGACTATAACAGATTATTTTGATCCTGTTGAATTTCTACCAGCAGTTGGACAAGGAGCTCTTGGTATTGAAATAGTATCAGATAGCAGTAACAGAGAAGTATTTAGAAACCTAGATAATAAGGAAGCAAGAATCGGTGTCGAAGCAGAGCGAAGCTTCATGAGAAAGCTGAATGGAGGATGCCATACAGCTCTTGGGGCTTACAGCGTAATAGAAGGGGAATTAATGTACATGGTAGGTATTTATCAATTGGGTGATAGATTGATAAAAAAGGACATAGCAGGAAATAAAGAGGACTACATTAAGTTGGGTGAAGCATTAGGAGAAAAGATACTTAATGGATAAAATCCAAGTAAGAATATAAGTAAGAATAAAGATTTATAAATAAAGGAGAAAAACATGGGTAAGGTATATCTTATTGGAGCTGGTCCTGGTGATGAGGGATTGATGACAGTAAAGGCAGCCAAAGGACTTAAAGAATGTACAGTAGTTTTATATGACAGACTTGCAGGTAATAATGTGCTTAAGTATATAAATAAGGATTGTAAGATTTTTTATTGTGGGAAAGCACCAGGATGTCATTATAAGACTCAGGATGAAATAAATGATATGATTGTTTCTCTTGCTAAAGAAGGTCATACAGTTGGAAGAATTAAAGGGGGAGACCCTTATGTTTTTGGTAGAGGAGGAGAAGAAGCTTTAAGACTTTGTGAAGAAGGAATAGAGTTTGAGGTGATTCCAGGAGTTACATCGGCAATATCAGTATTAAATTATGCAGGAATACCAATAACCCATAGAGGTATTGCTCAAGGATTTCATGTTTTTACTGGAAAAAGTGCTGAAAAGCTGAACATAAGTTGGGGAGCAGTAGCAAAGCTTGAAGGCACTTTAGTGTTTCTAATGGGTTTAAGTAATATTGAAAATATAACTAATAGTTTAATTTTAAATGGAATGGATAAAAATACACCTTGCGCAGTTATTATGAAGGGAACCACATCAAAACAGAAAAAAATGATTGGAACATTAGAGAATATAACTTTAAAGATAAAAGAGGCTGCGTTTAAATCTCCTTGCATAATAGTTGTAGGAAAGGTTGTAACTTTAAGTGATGATTTAGGATGGTATGAGAAAAAGCCTCTATTTGGATGGAATATATGTGTTACTCGTTCAAAAGAACAGGCAGGGCTGTTAAGCGAAAGACTTCTTAAACTTGGAGCAGAGGTTACAGAGATAAACTCTATAAAAATTCAAAAAACAATGACTAATCTAGATAAATACAAGGATAAGCTGCATAGCTATGATTATATTATCTTCACTAGTGTAAATAGTGTAAATATATTCTTTGATTATCTCAAGGAAAAAGAATTTGATATAAGAAAATTAAAAGCTAGATTAGCAGCCATAGGTCCAGCTACAGCGAGAAGTATAAATAACAGGGGAATAATACCAGAAATTATTGCACGGGAATTTGTAGCAGAGGATTTATTTGAGAGGATAAAAAGTGAAGTTAAAGCGGGAGATAAGATTTTTATTCCATGTTCAAGAGATTCAAGGGATTATCTTTGTAAAGAATTAGTAAGTTTGAGATGTAAGGTGGATCAAGTACATATCTATTATCCTTCAGTTGGGAATATAGAGAATGTTAATTCTTTTAATGATGTAGACATTGTATTATTTACAAGTCCATCTACTGTGAGAAATATGATAAAGCTGGTAAGACGTGAAGAAATACAGAAAAAGCTTTGTGTTGCTATAGGACCAATCACAGAAAAGGAACTTATAAAAAATAGTATAAAATGCTTTGTTTGTGAAGAGTATTCAAATGAAGGTCTTGTAAGGAAATTACTTCAGCTTAAAGAAGAAAATGTATTGTAGAAAAAATGAAAGGCGGGAATTGAAATTATGTTTAGTAGAAACAGAAGATTGAGAGAAAGTAGTGCAATAAGAGATTTGGTTAGAGAAACAGTGCTTTCTTCAAAAGATTTTATATATCCTATTTTTGCAGTTGAAGGTGAAAATATTAAGGAAGAGATAGCATCTTTACCAGGGAATTATCACTATTCTATAGATAGGTTACATGAGGTTATAGCCCAAGTTAAAGCTTGTGGAATAAGAGGTGTTTTAGTTTTTGGAGTGCCAGACAGTAAGGACGAAATAGCTTCCAGTGCTTTTGATAGCAATGGGGTAGTGCAAAAGGCTGTAAGAAAGATAAAAGAGCTTGCTCCAGAGTTATGGGTGATTACAGATGTATGTATGTGTCAGTACACAAGTCATGGTCATTGTGGAATAATAAATGGAACAAAAGTAGATAATGATAAAAGCTTAGAGTATATAGCAAAAATTGCTTTATCTCATGCAGAGGCTGGAGCAGATATGGTGGCACCTTCGGACATGATGGACGGAAGGGTAATGGTTATAAGAGATGTTTTAGATGAAGCTGGATATAAGCAGGTTTCAATAATGTCTTACAGTGCAAAATATGCTTCAGCTTTTTACGGCCCTTTTAGAGAAGCTGCTAATTCTGCGCCACAGTTTGGTGATAGAAAAACATATCAAATGGATCCAGCAAATATTAGAGAAGCAATGAAGGAAATTGAAGATGATTTGTCTGAAGGAGCAGATATAATAATGGTCAAACCTGCTCTTTCTTATCTAGATGTTATAAGATGGGCAAGAGACAGATATGATGTTCCAGTAGCAGCTTATAGTGTAAGTGGTGAATATGCAATGGTAAAATCGGCAGCAAAGATGGGGCTTATAGATGAAAAAGCTGTAGCTATGGAAATGCTTTTATCTATGAAAAGAGCAGGAGCAGATATAATAATAACCTACTACGCATTAGATGCTGCAAAATGGCTGAAGGAGGACTAACATGGGAAACTTAGATATTTTTAATGAATCAAAAGAATATATGCCTGGGGGAGTCAACAGCCCAGTTAGAGCTTTTAAGGATGTAAACATAAATCCTCCAGTAATCAAGAAAGGTGAAGGGGCCTATATTTTTGATGAGGATGGAAAGAGATATTTGGATTTTGTAGGGGCATGGGGACCTATGATTCTTGGTCATTGTGATGAGGATGTGGTAAAAGCTATTAAGGACACTTGTGAGAGTGCCATAGCTTTTGGAGCACCAACAGAACTTGAATTGAAAATGGCAAAACATATGTGTAATACATTGGATAGTATAGATATGATTAGAATGGTTAATTCAGGAACAGAAGCTACTATGAGTGCTGTGAAGCTTGCTAGAGGTTATACTGGTAAAAATAAAATAGTAAAATTTGCAGGTTGTTATCATGGACATTTTGAGGGATTTTTAGTTAGTGCAGGTTCTGGAGTTTTAACAGAAGGTATTCCAGGATGTGCGGGAGTCCCAGAAGAGAGCATAAAAAATACTCTTATTGCTAACTATAATGATTCTGAAAATATGAGGGGAATTTTTAACAATTACGGAGAAGATATAGCAGTAGTAATAATTGAGCCAGTAGCAGGAAATATGGGAGTTGTTCCAGCACAAAAGGAATTTTTACAAGAAGTACACAGACTTTGCAGGGAACATGGAAGCCTTTTAATATTTGATGAGGTTATGAGTGGTTTCCGAGTTGCATATAAAGGGGCACAAAGTTTGTATGGCATAAAGCCTGATATAACTACCTTTGCAAAAATAATGGGAGGCGGACTTCCATGTGGTGCTTATGGGGGCAGAAAAGAGGTTATGGAATACTTATCACCAGTAGGACCTGTATATCAAGCAGGTACAATGTCAGGAAACCCAATAGTAATGGCTGCTGGATATGCTGCTCTTACAAAGCTTTATAACAATCCTGAGTTATATAAACACATAGATATGCTTGGAGAAAAGCTTCAAAGGGGAGTAGAAGCAGCAGCAAAAGAAAAACAACTTCCAATAGTGGTTAACAGATGTGGTTCAATGATGACTATATTCTTTACTAAAAAGGGAAGGGTAACTAATTATGAAGAAGCTAAAGAGTGTGATACAAGTATGTATGCAGCATTTTTTGAACATATGTTGAAGAATGGAATATACATGGCACCATCACAATTTGAGGCTTTATTTATAAGTACAAAGCATACAGAAGAAGATATAGACAGATTTATAGAAATTGTTAGAAGTTTCTAAGGTGAGTTATGAATATTTATTTTTTAAGGCATGGACAAACTGAGGAAAATAGTAAGAGAACTTATTATGGAAGCTTGGATGTTCAATTAAATGAAAAAGGAATTGCTCAGGCGGAGAAGGCTGGGAAAATATTTAAGAAGGTAGAGTTTAATAAGGTGTTTATAAGCGAAAAAGTAAGAACTCTTCAGACTGCACAAATAGCCCTTAAAGACAGAGAAGTTCAATTAATCAAGGATAGAAGAATAAATGAAATTGATTTTGGAATTTTTGAAGGAAAAACTTATGAGGAACTATGCAAATTATATCCAGAAAAAGTGAAGCTGTGGCAGGATAACTGGGAAGAATTTTGTCCTGATGGGGGAGAGAGCTACAGGATATTTTACAAAAGAGTTAAAGAATTTATGGAAGATATAAAAGAATTAGAGGAAGAAAATATATTGATAGTAACTCATGGTGGAGTCATAAGAGCAGTGTACTCTTATGTATTAGATGAAAACCTGAGCTTTTATTGGAAATTTTCATCGAGAAATGGTGATATAAGCCTTATAAAATATGAGTATCGAAACTTTTTTATAGATAGTATAGTCCATATAGATTAAGGGGAGAGGGATATGAAAAAGTATATAGAAAGCTTTTTGCTAATGCTTCAGTTTATGACTAGAATTCCTATCAATATAAATCTGCCCTGTGAAGGTGAAGATTTTAGGCGAGGAGCAGCCTTTTTGCCTTTAGTTGGTGGAGTTATTGGCAGCATACAATGGATAATTTATTATCTGTTAATTCAAAAATTGCCTATGATTGTTGCCGCCGTTTTTATAGTTTTAACGGGAATACTTATAACGGGGGCACTGCATGTAGATGGTCTTGGAGATACTTGTGATGGATTTTTTGCCTTTAAAGGTAAGGATAGAATAATTGAGATAATGAAGGACAGCAGAATAGGTACTTATGCTTGTATTGCATTGATTTTTGACATACTTATAAAGGTTTCATCACTATCCTGTATTACAGATACAAGAGCAGCTTTAATAATAATAGTAGTACCTATAATAAGTAGAGCAGCTTTAATTACCCTAGCCTTTATTGGAAAACCTGCAAAAAAAACAGGTAGTGGAAATTTATTTATAGAAAACGTAGGAAAAAAGGAATGTATAATTGCTGTACTTACAGCTTTTATAATATCTTGTCTGTTTATTGGAATAAAAGAAGGTGTAATTTTAATTACTGCTTCTTTAGGGTTAACGTATTTGTTTAATAAATTTTGTGAAAGTAAAATTGAAGGAATTACTGGGGATAACTTAGGAGCAAACAATGAGCTTGTTGAGATGCTGGTATTAGTTATGTTTGCAGCCATGATATAAAAACTTTTAGTTATAAGGTAAAGTAAAACTTAATTCAGATGAAGTATTAGGGGTGTTAGTTATTGGATAAATTTAAACGAGGTGATCATATGAAAAAAGCAATATTGGTTGTAAGTTTTGGCACTACCCACGAGGATACGAGAAAGTTAACTATAGACAGAATAGAAGAGAGAGTAAAGGAAAGCTTCAAGGACTATGAGATGAGAAGAGCTTTTACTGCTCATATAATAATTAAAGTTCTTAAGGAGAGAGATGGAATACATGAGGATACTCCAGAACAAGCTTTAGAAAAATTAAAGAATGAAGGTTTTACACAAGTAATTGTACAACCTTTACATCTAATTCCTGGTGCAGAATATGATTATATAACTGATGTAGTGAATAAATACAAGGAAGAGGGTTCTTTTGAGAAAATAGTATTAGGAAGACCAGCTTTATATTTCAAAGGAATAGAGGAAGATATACCAGATGATTATGAAATTTTTATAGACTCTTTGGAAGAAATTTTAAAGGAATATAGAAATGTTGTTTTCATGGGTCATGGAAGTGTGCACCCAGCTAATGCCTGCTATCCTTGCCTTCAAAGTGTGTTAAGAGATAAGGACTATGAAAATGTCTATATTGGAACAGTAGAAGGGTATCCAACTATTTATGATGTAGTAAGATGGTTAAAAAAAGATGGCATAAATGAAGTTATTCTTGCTCCATTGATGCTGGTAGCTGGAGATCATGCTAAGAATGATATGGCTGGAGATGAAGAGGACTCATGGAAAAATGTATTAGAAGAAGAAGGAATTAAAGCTGATATATATCTTCATGGATTAGGAGAATTTAAGAAATTTCAGGATATTTACTTGCAGCATATACAAGATGCTATTGAAGGTAAATATGAAGGATTAGGTAGAACAAAAAAGGGTTTTAAGAGAATAGGAATAGACCAATAGGGGGGATTGTATGGCAAAGATAATGATTCAGGGTACTGCTTCATCTGTTGGGAAAAGCATATTAGTTGCAGCTTTGTGCAGGATTTTTAAACAGGATGGATACAGGGTTTGCCCTTATAAGTCACAAAATATGTCCTTAAATTCATACATAACTTTAGATGGAAAAGAAATGGGAAGAGCTCAGGTACTTCAAGCTTATGCTGCAGGACTTCAGCCAGAGGCTTATATGAATCCAATTCTTTTAAAGCCAACTGGAGATAAAAAGTGTCAGGTTATAGTAAATGGAAAAGTATACAGCAATAGTTCAGCAATGGAGTATCACAATTTAAAAACTGAATTTAGAGATATGCTTAAAAAAGATTTTGAAGAACTTGAAGAAAAATTTGACATTATAGTTATTGAAGGTGCAGGAAGTCCTGCAGAAATAAATTTGAGAGATAGAGATATAGTAAATATGGGATTGGCAGAGCTTGTTGATGCACCAGTACTTTTAGTTGGAGATATAGATAAAGGTGGAGTATTTGCTTCTTTGGCAGGAACTATGCTTCTTCTACAAGAGGAAGAAAAAAAGAGAGTAAAGGGAACTATAATAAATAAGTTCAGAGGGGACATAGAAATTTTAGAACCTGGGCTTGATATGATAGAGGACATAATAAAGATACCTTGTATGGGTGTAGTACCTTATTTTAGGCTTAACCTTGAGGATGAGGATGGAGCAGTAGAATTTAATAAAAAGGTAACAGCACCAATAGATGTTGCTGTTGTTAGACTACCACATATATCTAATTTTACTGATTTGGATGCATTAACAATAGAAGAAGATGTATCAGTTAGATTTATTGAAAAGGCAGATAAATTTGGAAATCCAGATTTGCTTATAATACCTGGAAGCAAGAATACCATTGAGGACTTATTGTATCTTAGAAATAGCGGTTTAGAAACTTTGATAAAGAAATATAGTAAGGACAATATGCTTATAGGTATTTGTGGTGGATATCAAATGCTTGGAAGAGTAATAAAAGATCCTTGCGAAGTAGAAACAAACTTGAAAGAAATACATGGTATGAATCTTCTAGATATTGAAACAATTTTTGAAGAGGAAAAAGTAACTACCAGAGTGGAAGCAGAATGTACATTACTTAATAAGAGTGTATATGGATATGAAATCCACATGGGAATAAGCTCATATGGAAAAGAGGCTAAGCCACTCTTCACTATAAAAGACAAGAATGGAAAAGAAGTTAATTACTCAGATGGTGCTGTAAATGAAAAAGGAAATGTCATGGGCACCTATATTCATGGAGTTTTTGATGGAATGGAATTTAGAGAGTATATAGTAAATATTCTCAGAGAGAAGAGGGGACTATTCTTGAAAAAATCCGTACCTTATGAAAGCTTAAGAGAAGCAGAACTAGATAAGTTAGCAGATTTAGTGAGAGAGAGTCTTGATATGGATAAGATATATGAAAGTATGAATTTATAATTCAGTAAATAAATTTTGAGGTTGAGAAAATGATAGATATAGTTTTAGCGGTAGTTATAGATTGGATAATTGGAGACCCTTACTGGTTTCCACACCCTGTTATATATATTGGAAAGCTTATAAAATTTCTTGAAATGCAGGGAAGAAAGTTCTTTAAAACGGATAATCAGCTTAAAATGTATGGGTTGTTTATTGTAATTACAGTGGCTTCTGTAAGTTTTTTAGTTCCTTTTGTACTATTAAAGATTACAGAAGGAATTACTTGGCTGCATCATGCTTTAAATATATTTATTTTATGGACAACTCTTGCAGCAAGATGTTTGGACAAAGAAGCAAAAAAAGTATATACATCTCTAGATCAGGAAGATATAGAAGATGCAAGATTAAAGCTTTCATATATTGTTGGAAGAGATACCAGTCAGCTTTCTGAACAAGAGATAATCAGAGCAGATGTGGAAACGGTAGCTGAGAATGCGTCAGATGGAGTAATTGCCCCTTTGATATATGCAATGATAGGTGGAGCTCCAATGGCAATGCTTTATAAGGGGATAAATACCATGGATTCAACACTTGGATATATGAATGAAAAATATAAATATATAGGATATTTTCCAGCTAAGACTGATGATATTTTTAATTTGATACCTGCAAGAGTAACTGGAGCTCTTATGTGTATAGCAGCTCCTCTAGTAAAGGGAGATATAATAGAAAGTCTTAGAATAATGATAAGAGACAGAAAGAACCACAAAAGTCCTAACTGTGCATACCCAGAAGGAGCAGCAGCTGGAGCCTTAGGAGTTCAGCTTGGGGGAACAAATATCTACTTTGGACAAAAGGTATATAAACCTACTATAGGAGACTGTAAAAAAGAGCTTCATAGAGAGCACATAGTAGATACTATTAAGCTTATGTATGGAACGGAAATACTAACGATGATGATTTATTGCTTGATATTTATTTTTTAAGTAGCCAGTAACCAGGAGAAAGTAGTAAGGTGCTAGGTACTAGGAAACAGGTACTAGGTACAAGGTGTTAGGAATAAGTGACCAGTAACCAGTGGGTAGTTATTAGGTACTAAAATTTTAAGGGTTTTATGCATAAAGAGAGGATTTGGTTGTAGTGGAGAAAGGTGAGTTAATAGTTCATGGAGGGGATATATATACAGAGGGAATTTTAAAGGGAAGAAGCTTGATAGATTTCAGTTCTAATATAAATCCTCTAGGGGTACCAGGTAGCTTTAGGGAAAACATAGGAGAAGCTTTGGATAGTGTAGTTAGATATCCCGATATTCAGTATAGAGAGTTATATAAGACAATAAGGGATTATATAGGAGAAGATAATTTAAGCAAGGATAATCTGATACTTGGAAATGGAGCTGCAGAGATAATTGATTTAGCTGTAAGCACACTACAAAGCATATTGATTGTTGTACCATCTTTTGCAGAGTATGATGAGGATGCAGAAAAATGGGGATGCAGAGTGAAATATTCTTATTTAAAAGAGGATATGACCTATGACTATGAAGATATTGTTTCAAAACTAGAAGGTGTGCAGGGGCTAATAATAGGGAATCCTAACAATCCAAATGGAAATGTGATAGATAAGGAATTTTTTAGACTAATCTTAAATTATTGTGAGTACAAAAACAAATTAATAATAATTGATGAGGCATTTATTGAATTTACAGGCAATAGAGAAATGAGTTTTATAAAAGAAATTAAAGAGTATAAATGCTTATTTTTAGTAAGAGCTTTAACTAAGTTTTTTGCACTTCCTGGAATAAGATTTGGGTATGGAATAAGCAGCAACAAAGAAATAATAGAAAAAATGAAAAAAAGGCAGAATCCTTGGAATATAAATTGTTTTGCAGAAACTGCGGCTAAATATGTTCTTAAGGACAGCAAGTACATAGAAGAGTCTCTTAAGTGGATTCAGATGGAAAGAGAATATCTATCTGAAAATCTTAAGAATATTAGCTTTATAGAAAAGGTCTATCCAACTTACTCAAATTATGTACTTTGCAAGTTGAAAAATATAGATTGTAACACATTGTATGAGTTTTGTTTAAAAGAGAGAATAGTAATCAGAAAAGCTGATAATTTTAAGGGTTTGAATGAGTATAATGTAAGGTTTGCCATAAAGGATAGAAACTTAAATGATATTTTGCTTAAAGCTCTTAAAAAAATAGAAAATGATGAAATTTTGAGGTTATGGAAATGAAAAGTATAGTTATATCTTCAAATACCAGTGGTGGAGGAAAAACTACAGTAACTTTAGGGCTTATGAAAGCTTTAATGAATAGAGGTTACAAGGTTCAGGGCTACAAGGTTGGACCAGACTATATCGACTCGGCTTTTCACTCTCAAATAACAGGAAACTATTCAAGAAACTTGGATTTATATCTTATGGGTGAGAAGGGAGTTAAGGCTTCCTTCAGCAGAGGAAAGGGAGATTTAGGAATAGTAGAGGGAGTTATGGGAGTTTATGATGGAAAAGGAATTACTTCTGAGTATTCTACTGCCCATCTTGCAAGAACTTTAGATTTACCTGTAGTTCTTGTTTTATCTCCTAAAGCGCAGAGTGCAACTTTAAGTGCAGAGATCAATGGACTTATAAATTTTGAAGCTATAAATATTGCCGGGGTAATACTTAACAACATAAGTGAAAGCTATTATAAACTTTTAAAGGCTTCTATAGAAGAACACTGCAAAATTAAGGTTTTTGGATATGTTCCAAAGGATGAAAGCTTAAGTCTAAAGAGCAGACACTTAGGTTTAGTTCAAAGCAGTGAAATAGAAGATTTAAGTGATAAAATTGAACAATGCAGTAGTCTGATTGAAAAGCATGTAGATATAGATTCACTTTTAACTTTGTTCAAAGAAACTGAGAAATTCCAAGATGATTATCACTTGGAGAACAAAGGAATAAGAACAGCAGTGGCATTTGATAAAGCTTTCAGTTTTTACTATAGAGAAAATATAGAGCTATTGCAGGAGCTGGGAGAAGTTGAGTTTTTTAGTCCTTTGGTAGATAAAAAGCTTCCAGAGAATATAGATTTTTTATATCTAGGAGGAGGTTATCCTGAGGTTTTCAAAGAGAGGCTTAATGAAAATAAATCAATGCTAAAAAGTATAAAAAAAGCATTAGAAAAGGGACTTAAGTGTTATGCAGAGTGTGGAGGACTTATGTATTTAACAGAAAGCATAGATAGAATAGAAACAGTTGGATATTTGAAAGGCAAAGCTTATATGACTAGCAGGCTTCAGAATTTTGGCTATGCTTCAATTCAGATTGAAAGAGAAAATAACAGTCTTCCGAAGGGACTTGAAATAAATTGTCATGAATTTCATAAATCCTATGTGGAGTTAGAAGAAGAAAAAGTGTATGAACTTACTAAAACTATGTATGACAACTCTATAAAAAAATGGAACTGCGGATATGTAAAAAACAATACTTTAGCAGCTTATGGACACATTCATTTTTTTAGTAATCTAGAGTTCATTAAAAATATAATAAAGTAAATCAGAGGGGATAAATATGGATTATATAAAGATTCCAATGGATATAGAAAGGAAAAGCTTTGAAATTATAGGAGAGGAAATGGGGACTCATAATTTCAGTGAAAGAGAGCTTAAAATAATCAAGAGAGTAATACATACAACAGCTGATTTTGAATATAAGGATTTAGTTTATATAAGAGAAGATGCAATAGATGAGGCACTAGCTATTTTGAAAAAAGGAACAACTATTTATACAGATACCAATATGGCTTTGTCAGGAATAAATAAGAAAGCTTTAGAAAAGTTAAACAGCAGGGTTATTTGCTATGTAAATCAAGAAGAAGTAACCGAAATCGCCAAGGAAAGAGGAATAACCCGTTCTATGGCTGCAGTAGAGAAGGCTGTAGAGGATGGTGTAGAGTTCTTTGTATTTGGAAATGCACCAACAGCTCTTTTTAGACTCAAGGAGCTTATAGAAGAGGGAAAAACTAATGCTAAATTTATAATAGGTGCACCAATTGGTTTTGTTGGAGCTGCAGAATCAAAGGAAGAGATTGAAAAGCTGGATATTCCAATGATAACAGTTAGAGGAAGAAAAGGTGGCAGCAGTGTGGCAGCGGCAGTAGTAAATGCACTGATGTACATGCTTATACAAAGATAAGTGAAATACTAAAAGTAAGCGTTAGGCTATAGGTTTCAATGATTGAGCAATTGAAACTGGTTAAAAGGTAATATGAAAATTATAAAAAGGGAGAAAATATTATAAAATGTTAGATTTGTATGTAAACAGCTATGGAAAAAAGCTCAGATGCGGATACACTACAGGCTCTTGTGCAGCTGCAGCAAGTAAAGCAGCAGTTTACATGCTGTATAGTGGTGAAGACATTAAGGAAATAACCATAGATACCCCTAAAGGAATACAGCTTACACTATCTGTAGAAAAAACAGTTAGAAGTAAGGATACGGTTGAGTGCTGTGTAATAAAAGACGGTGGGGATGATCCTGATATTACAACTGGTCTTGAAATATGGGCAAGAGCAGAGAAAAAAGAAAGTGGATACAGCTTAAAAGGCGGTATTGGAGTAGGTATAGTTAAAGGAGAAGGCCTCTATGTAAAAAAAGGTGAACCAGCAATAAATCCAGTACCTAGAGCTATGATTCAGAAAGAAGTAAAAGATGTTCTTCCAGAAAATTGTGGAGTTGAAATTACTATATTTGTACCAAGGGGAGAGGAAATAGCAAAAAAAACCTTTAATCCAAGACTCAATATAATTGGAGGTATATCTATACTTGGTACTACAGGAATTGTAACCCCTATGTCTGAGGAGGCATTGAAAGAATCCATACATCTTGAAATATCTCAGAAGGCTGCTAAGGGATATAAGGATTTAATTTTGGTTTTTGGAAATATGGGAGAAGAATTTGCTGTAAAGCATGGAGTAGATAAAGATAAAATTGTTACCATTTCAAACTTTGTAGGCTTCTCATTAAACAGCTGTGTAGAAAAAGGCATAGAGAGAATTTTAATAGTAGGACATATAGGAAAGCTATGTAAGATAGCAGCAGGATGTTTTAATACTCACAGCAAGGTTTGTGATGTAAGGCTGGAGGTAATAGCTTTGGAATTGGCTCTTATGGGAGTTGACATCAGCGTTGTTAAAGCTGTTTACAATGAAAAAACTACAGAAGGAGCAGTAAAGCTTCTTGGAGATAATTATAATGGCATATACAAAAACATAGGTTTAAAAATAAAAGAGAGAATAGAACAGTATACCTACAATGAAATCAAAGCAGAAGTTGTAATGTTTTCTATGGATAAGGGGATGTTGTGGCACAGCAGGAAGCAGTAACCAGTAATCAGTAGCCAGTTACAAGTAGACAGAAACCGAGTACAATGAGCTAGGTGCTAGGAAGCGGGGAGCAGTAACTAGTAACCAGTAACCAGATAAACCAGCATTAAATAGTTAATGATAGTGAGTTAGGGAGGCTGAGACATGGTAAATGTAGTGGGGCTTGGACCAGGGAGTAGAGAGTATATACTTCCTAAGGCTTTGGAAATACTGAAGAAATCAGAGGTAGTTCTTGGGTTTGATAGAGCCTTGGAGAGCTTAAGTTTTTTAAGTGTAGATAAGAAGAGGGTTAACAGCTTGAAGGAAGTGTTGAACTTTATTGATGATAATAAAAATATGGAGATTTCCATAGTAGCTTCAGGAGATCCTTGCTTTTATGGAATAGGAGAATATGTAGGGAAAAACTATGGTGGACAAGTACAAACAATACCAGGAATCAGTTCTTTTCAATATATGGTGGCAAAGCTTAATAAAGCATGGCAGGAAAGTTTTTTGGGAAGTCTTCATGGTAGAGAAGAAGATTTCTTAAATAAAGTTAAGGAACACCAGCTTTCCATATGGCTTACTGATAGAAAAAATTCACCTGATGTTCTTTGTAGAAAGCTTTTAGAAAAAAATCTTAATGCAAAAGTATATGTAGGTGAAAACCTGTCTTATTCAGATGAAAAAATCACTATAGGATATCCAGCGGAGTTAAAGGATATGCAGTTTAGTAATCTTTCTGTAGTTATTATAGAAAAGTTAGGAGAAGATTAATGATTTACATAAAGGATGAAGAATTTATAAGAGGAAATTGTCCTATGACCAAGGAAGAAGTTAGGATTTTAAGTACAGCTAAATTAGAATTGAAGGAAGATTACAGAGTTCTTGATATTGGAGCGGGTACAGGTTCTGTAAGTATTGAGATGAGTAAGATTTGCAGAGATGGCTCTGTAATAGCTGTTGAAAGAGATAAAGAAGCTATAGAGGTTTTATATAAAAACAAAGAGAAGTTTCAAGTAGATAATCTAGAAATTATAGAAGGTGAAGCTTTAGAGGCAGAAAGTAAAATAGAAGGAAGTTTTGATGGAATTTTTGTAGGTGGCAGTGGGGGAAATATAGAAGAAATAATAAGAAAATACAGCTTAAAACTCAAGAAGGATAGAAAAATCGTTTTAAACTTTATTACTATCGATAATTTGTATAAGGCTATGAATACATTAAAACAACTGGAGTTTCAGGTTGAATGTACTCAGGTATCAATAAATAAAACTAAAGGTAAGAGTTATATGCTTTTCGCAAATAATCCAATATTCATTTTAAGCGGGAGGAAGTAAATGGCTAAGTTATATGGAATAGGTGTAGGACCTGGAGATAAGGAATTATTGACCTTAAAGGCAGTAAGAATAATAGAAAACTGTGATGTTATAGTGGCACCAAGTGCTGTAGATGGAGGCAAAAGTATTGCTCTGGATACTGCTTCAGATTTTATAAGAGAAGATACAGAGGTATTAGTAAAGCATTTTCCTATGGGTGGAGAAGAGCAGCAGGAAAAAATATATAAGGCTTTTGAGACTATTGCACAGAAGCTAGAGCAAGGCAAGGATGTAGCATTTTTAACTATAGGGGATCCTTTTGTATACAGTACATACATATATCTTTTAGAGCATGTAGAAAAAAGGGGCTTTGAAACAGAAACAGTACCAGGGATAACTTCCTTTTGTGCCTGTGCCAGTCTTTCTAAGGAACCTTTAGTAATAGGTGATGAACCTCTTTTAATATTACCAGGAAATAAAATAGAAATTGTTAATGATGAAAAATTCTTAGTGATTATGAAGGTATATAAACAGGAGGAAAAGGTTATAAACCTTCTTGAGGAAAAGGGCTTTAAATATGTTTATATAAAAAAAGCAGGAAGAGAAGGACAGGAGATTCTAAGAGATAGAGAAGAGATACTTAAGAATAGAGAATACATGGCATTGATTATAGCCAGCAGAAAGTAATGCAGTAAGAATGGAGGGATATGAATGGTTTATTTTATTGGAGCAGGACCTGGAGATGTAGATTTAATAACAGTTAAAGGTAGAGACATTTTATCTAAGTCAGACGTAGTGATATATGCAGGTTCTCTTGTAAGTAAGGAGCATTTGAAGTTTTGTAAGGAAGACGTAGAAGTTCATAATTCAGCATCTATGACACTGGAAGAAGTTATAGAAGTTATGAAAAAAGCTTATAGTAGGAATAAAGACGTTGTAAGGCTTCATACTGGAGATCCAGCTATTTATGGAGCAATAAAAGAACAAATGGATGAACTAGACAGACTTAATATTCCTTTTGAAGTAGTGCCTGGAGTAAGCTCATTTACAGCGGCAGCATCAGTTATCAAAAAGGAATTTACTCTTCCAAATGTAACTCAAACAGTAATTTTGACAAGAGCAGAAGGCAGAACTCCTGTACCAAAAACAGAAGACTTAGAAAATCTGGCAAAGATAGGAGCTTCTATGGCTATATTTCTTTCGGTTAGTATGATAGATAAAGTAGTTGAAAAGCTTAGAAAAGGTTATGGAAGAAATGTACCAATAGCCGTAGTTGAAAGAGCTACTTGGGAGGGTGAAAGAGCAATAATAGGAACTCTTGATGATATTGCTGAAAAGGTTAAGGAAGCAAATATAGTAAAATGTGCACAAATATTAGTAGGGGATTTTATTGATTGTAAATATGAAAAGAGTCTTCTTTATGATAAAAGCTTTACTCATATGTTTAGACAAGGAAAGTAAGAAATATGAGGACAGGAATTATAAGTGTTACAAAGCAGGGGGATTTAATAGCAGATAAGCTTAAAGAGTTTTTAGGTGCAGAAGTATTTTCTAAAAACAGCATAGAAGATTTTAATATTAGCAACATAACAGAAAAGCTTATGAAAAGCTGTCAGGAAGTAATCTTCATAGCTTCTACAGGAATTGCTGTAAGGTCAATTGCTCCTTTTCTTAAGGGAAAAGCTGTAGATCCTGCTATTTTAGTTATAGACAGCTGTGCTAATTTTGTAATAAGCCTAGTAAGCGGACACTTAGGTGGTGCAAATGAACTTACTTTGAAAGTGGCTGAAGTATTGAAAGCACAACCTATAATCACTACAGCTACGGATAATTTAGGGATTACTGCTCCAGATGTTATTGCAAAACATAATAACCTGATGATAGAGGATTTAAAAAAAGCAAAGTATATAGCTGCAAAGCTGGTAGATGGCAAAAAGGTAGCTTTTATAGATGACAAAGGATGTATACATCTTCCAAAAGGCTATACAAACAATGCAGAAGAAGCAGAAGGAGTAGTTTATGTTACTAACAGGCTTGAAGGAAATTGGCAAAATGAGAATTTTACGAGCTTAAAGCTAATAAGAAAAGATATAATCCTTGGAGTAGGCTGCAGAAAAGACTTTGATGTGGAAAAAATGCATAAAACAGTTATTAAGGTGTTAAGAGAAAACAATATTGATATAAGAGCAGTAAGTATAGTGGCAACTGTAGAGATTAAAAAGGATGAAAAAGCAATATTGGAACTTTCTAAGAATTTGAATGCAGAACTAAGAATATTTACTTTGGATGAAATAAAAAAGATTGAAGATAAATATAAAGGCAGTGATTTTGTTAAAAAAAGTATAGGAGTAAGAGCTGTTTGTGAACCTTCTGTAGAGCTTAGCGGTGGAAAGCTGATAACTGGTAAGCTAGTTTGTGATGGCATGACAATATGTATTGGAGAAAGAGAGGAGTAAGCTTGGGGAAATTATATGTAGTTGGAATAGGACCAGGTGGTATGGAACATATGACTTCAAGAGCAGTAAGAGCTTTAGAAGAAAGTGAAGTTATAGTTGGATATAAGAAGTATATAGAATTTATAAAGCCTTTAGTTAATGGAAAAGAAGTATTTTCAACAGGAATGAAGAAGGAAGAGGAAAGATGCAGAGAAGCATTAAGACTTTCAAAGAATAAGACAGTATCAATTGTAAGCACGGGTGATTCGGGAATATACGGAATGGCAGGGTTAATTTTGGAAATGAAGAGGGATGAAGATGTTGAGATTATTCCAGGAATTACAGCCTCTTCTTCAGCAGCTTCTGTGGTAGGAGCTCCCCTTATGCATGATAATTGCAATATAAGCCTTAGTGATTTAATGACACCTTATGAATTAATAAAAAAGAGAGTAGCTCTTGCGGCGGAAGGTGATTTTGTAATTTCTCTTTATAATCCAAAAAGCAAAGGAAGACCTTATTATTTAAGAGAGTGCATAGACATAATAAGAAAATGGAGAAAGGGAAGTACACCTATTGCTATAGTTAAAAATGCTTTAAGAGAAGGACAGGAATCAACAGTATTTACTTTAGATACCTTTGATGAAAGTATTGTAGATATGCTTTCCATAGTAATTGTAGGTAATAGTGAGAGTTATATAAAGGATGGATATTTTGTAACACCAAGAGGATACTCTTTAAATAGTAGCCAGTAACTAGAAAACAGTAGACAAGCAATTAATAGAAAGGACATAATCATTAGGTGCTAGGTGCTAGGTGCTAGGTGCTAGGTGCTAGGTGCTAGGTGCTAGGTGCTAGGTGCTAAAAATTAATAAAAATGGGAGAAAAAAATGATTGGATTGATTTTGGGGACTTCGGAAGGTAAAAGGATACTTTCATTGTTAAACAAATATACAGAGGATATATTTATAACTACTGCCACTGCTTATGGTGGGGAGTTGCTAAAGAATTATAAGTATAAGGTTTTAAATACAAAACCGCTGGATTATGATGCTCTTAAGAAGGCTTTAATAGACAATGGAGTTACCATGTTAGTAGATGCATCTCATCCTTATGCAGAGGAGATTACACAAAATGCAAAAAAGGCTTGTCAGGAGCTTTCTGTTGAATATGTGAGATATGAGAGACCTTCCATAATTGAAAAATACAAAAATCAAGAACAAATTATTCAAGTAGAAAGTTATGAAGAATTAAAGGACAAACTTTTCGATATTAAAGGCTGCATATTAAATACAACTGGAAGTAGGAATATAGAAAAAATTAAAAACTTAAATTTAGATAACAGAATAATTCACAGAGTACTCCCATCGGCAAAAGTCATGGAAAATATCATTTCACAAGGAATAAAAGTAGAGGATATTATTGCTATTAAAGGACCTGTAAGCTATGAACTAAACCGTGCTTTTATAAAAGAGTATGATGCAAAAGCAATAATACTAAAAGATAGTGGTAAGGAAGGAGGTACAGAAGAAAAACTGTTGTCTGCAGTTGATTTAGGAATATATGCTTTTGTTCTAAAGCGAAAGAAATTGGAAGAAGAAAATGTGTACTCTGATGAAAAAAATTTAGTTAAGTATATAAAAAATAAAATTTAGAGGAGAAAATTTAATGAAAAAGAAACATTTTATTTTATTGTTATTACTTTTAATCTTAAGTATGAATTTTACTGTTTATGCTATGCACATAGGAGAGGGGTTTTTACCACCTAAATGGTGTTTGGTTTATTTTGTGATTTCTGCACCGTTTATTTTCTTAGGACTTAGAGATATTAAGAAAAAGACAGCAAAAAACAAAGATTTAAAGATGCTTTTGGGGCTTGTTGCGGCATATGCATTTATTCTTTCAGCAATGAAGATGCCTTCAGTTACAGGAAGCTGTTCACATCCAACAGGAACAGGACTTGGTGCAATAATTTTTGGACCTAACATTATGGCTGTAGTTGGAACATTGGTACTACTATTTCAAGCCATTTTACTTGCCCATGGAGGACTTACAACTCTTGGAGCAAATGTATTTTCTATGGGTATTGTGGGACCTATAGTATCATTTATAATTTATAAACTGTTAAAAAATAAGAATAAAAGAGCAGCAGTTTTCTTTGCAGCAGCGCTTGGAGATTTGGCAACATATTTTACTACTTCTGTACAGCTTGCTTTTTCTTTCCCAGCTACCAATGGTGGAGTTGCAGCTTCTTTTATAAAGTTTATTTCTATATTTGCGGTAACTCAAGTTCCACTTGCAATTATAGAAGGAATCATTACGGTGATAATCTTTGATTTTATATACAAACATTCTATATCAGAGCTAAAAGCTTTAAGTTGGGAGGAATAGGTATGAAGAAAAATAATAAAACACTATGGTTTCTTTGTATTGCAATAATTATAGGCTCACTTATTATAGGAGGAAAAGGTGAATTTGGAGGTGCTGATGACCAAATAGAAGGTACTATATCTGAAATAAATCAAAACTATGAACCTTGGTTCAGCAGCATTTGGGAACCGCCATCAGGAGAAATTGAAAGTCTTTTATTTGCACTACAAGCTGCAATAGGAGCTGGATTTATAGGATTCTATGTAGGAAAGAAAAGCGATGCTAAGACTAATAATAGCACTATCCAAGGCAAGTAAGCTTTCAAACATACATCCTATTGAAAAAATACTTTTGTCATTAGGTCCTATTATAATTGGTGGTTTTGCATTAAAACCTGTTCCATTGATATTAAATATATTAGCTTTTATTTTAATACATATAATTTGTAGAAATCCTATAAAGATAGTAATTAAATTTATGCTTGCTACAACATTATTTGCATTATTTTCATCAATAACTTTTGCTTTTGACTATGGAATAGAGTATTGTATTATTATCTTGCTTAGATCTATATCAGGAGGAATAGGACTTTCATTTATGGCATTATCAACACCTATGGATGATATTTTATATTTGGGTTCAAAGCATAAGGCATTAAGGGATGTATGTGATATTGCAAAAAGTATGGAGAGATTTATTATACTTATTGAGGATGAGTACATTACCCTTTTTAGGGCTATAAAATCCAGAAAGGGTTTTGATACTTTTTCTCTTAAAGTAAAAAATACAGGGAAAATGGCAGGACTTTTATTTGTAAATACCATGAGAAGATGGATTGAAATTAGAGACGGTATAAACAGCAGATGCTATAAAGGATACATGCCGTATATGGAAAAGGAATTTGATTTTTCTGTAAAGCGATTATCCTGTATTTTGATATACAATTTTGCCTTAATTGGATTAGTTTTATGTATATAGAATTTTATACTAAGATAAAAATAATTTGCTTAAGGATTTCCTTAAGCAAATTATTTTAAAAGCAAATTGATTAAAATATAATTGAGGAGAATATATGGAAGCTTTAACTTATTACCCAGGAAGTATTGGAGAAATAATTCAGGGAAATTACAAAGGAATAGATATATTGATGTCCTGTCCAATAAATCTTTTTACAAAGGTTAGGGTTTTTGAGTGTAATTCAGTAAAAAAAGGATTGAATGCAAAATCTATTATGTTGTTAGAAAATCTTCTTAAAAAGTGGAATTTACAAGAATATATAAATAAGCTTGATATAGAAATTAAATCAAATATACCTAAAGGAAAAGGCTTTGCCAGTAGCACTGCAGATCTTTGTGGAACATATCACTCCTTGATAAAACTATTTAACCGAGAATTTCATGAAGAAGAACTTATAAGAGAATGTATAAAGATTGAGCCTACTGACAGCATAATTTTTAACAAGATGACTATTTTTGATTATAAGGAAGGAATCTTTAAAGACTGTGTTGGTGATTATTTAGAGTTTTATTTATTGGTATTTGAAGGACAGAATACAGTAAATACAGTAGAGTTTAATAAAAAAGTGTCTGTTCCTTTAAGTTCTATAGATGATATTATAGATGATTTAAAAGATGGAATTAGGCAAAAGGACATTAAAAAGATAGCACAAGTTTCTACTGAGAGTATTATAAGAAATCAAAATAGGTTAAAGTATGATATTTTATCAGAAGTTATAAGACAAAAGGATATTACAGGTGGGCTAGGAGTATTAGGTGCTCACAGTGGAGATTTAATGGCAATAATATTTGATGATTTAGAGAAGGTTGAGAGAGCATTGAAAAAAACTAAATTATTAAATGGATATAAGAGGTATATATTAAAGAGTATACAAATGTAGAACTCTTGTAGTAATTTTTATTTTTTAGGGTAATACTAAATTATGAACATATTCAACTAAAAACAAAGCTGACACCATATGAAAAACGATGTCAGCTTGTATAAATTCAAGATATTCTACTATAGTTATTTATTTTTCGTGTTTATCAAACATGGTTCAGTTCAAAATTGAGAAGCGTTCTTTTTAATGTTATTTTAATTATCAAGCATCTGCATTTTCAAACTGACTGTTGTAAAGTGAAGCATAGAAACCATTGGCTTCTAACAGCTCTTTATGATTACCCTGTTCTACAATATCCCCATCTTTCATTACAAGAATTAAATCTGCATCACGTATTGTTGATAATCTATGGGCGATAATAAAGCTTGTTCTGCCTTCCATTAGGTTTTCCATGGCCTTTTGAATAAGCACTTCTGTACGAGTATCAATAGAACTTGTTGCTTCATCAAGTATTAATATTTTAGGATCTGCTAAAAGTGCACGGGCAATAGTTAACAGCTGCTTTTGTCCCTGAGATACGTTGCTTGCTTCTTCATTTAACTCCATGTTATACCCATTTGGTAGAGTTTTTACAAAGTGGTGAACATGAGCTGACTTAGCTGCTTCAATAACCTCAACGTCAGTAGCATCAAGTCTACCATAGCGTATATTCTCCATTATTGAACCATTAAATAGCCACGTGTCTTGAAGAACCATACCAAACATATTACGTAAATCTTCTCTTGTAAAGTCTTTTATATCGTGGCCATCAATTAATATAGCCCCACTATTTAAATCATAAAAACGCATTAAAAGCTTAACTATAGTTGTTTTACCTGCGCCAGTTGGTCCCACGATAGCTACCTTTTGCCCTGATTTAATATGAGCTCCGAAATCATTTATTATAATCTTATCTGGATTATATCCAAAATGAACATTCTTAAAGGTAACTTCTCCTTTAACTTCTTGAAGCTTCACTGGATTTTCTGCTTCTTGAACTTCTTCTTCATCTTCTAAAAATTCAAAAACTCTTTCTGCAGCTGCTGCAGTTGATTGAAGTACGTTAGCTATTTGAGCTACTTGAGCTATTGGTTGCGTAAAACTTCTAACATATTGAACAAAGGATAAAATATCTCCAACTTCAATAGTTTTCTTTATAGCAAGCCATCCACCTAAAATAGATACGGCCACGTAACCTATATTACCGATGAAAGTCATAATAGGCATCATCATCCCAGACAAAAATTGAGATTTCCATGCAGATTTGTAAAGTATATCATTAAGCTTTTCAAATTTTTTAACTTCTTCTTCTTCTCTGTTAAATGCTTTTACTATATTGTGGCCACTATAAATCTCTTCTACCTGACCATTAACATGACCTAAATACTCCTGTTGAGATTTAAAGTATTTTTGAGATTTCTTTACTACTCCCATTATTAGCATCATAGATACTGGCAATATTAAAAGTGCTACTAGTGTCATTTGCCAGCTTATTGATAACATCATGATTAATACACCGATTATTGTAATAACTGATGTTATTATTTGTGACATACTTTGAGTTAAGGACTGGCTCACAGTGTCAACATCATTAGTAATCCTAGATAATACTTCTCCATGTGTCTTCTTATCAAAGTATTTAAGTGGCATACGATTGATTTTTTCCGAAATTTCTTTTCTGAAATTATAAGATACCTTTTGTGCTACTCCCGAAATTATATATCCTTGTATAATTGAGAATATAGAACTAAATATATATAATCCAAGAAGCCAGATTGCAATGTTTCCTATATAGGCAAAATCAATTGCAGCACCTTTTGCTCCCATTACTTTGCTTACTAGCCCTTCAAAAAGTTTTGTTGTAGCTTTACCTAAAATCTTAGGACCTATTATTGAAAAAGTGGCACTACCTATTGCAAAAATAATTACAGTAATTATTGATAGTCTGTATGGTTTTAGGTATTGAATTAACTTATTCATGGTGCCCTTGAAATTTTTTGCTTTCTCTATTTTTCCCATGTGGCCCATAGGACCTCTACCAAAGCCACCGGGTCTTTTATTATCTACTGTTCTATCACTCATGATGAAAGTTCCTCCTTTGAAAGTTGTGATAAAGCAATTTGCTTGTAAACCTCACAGTTTTCCATAAGCTCTTTATGAGTACCAAGTCCTACTATTGTACCCTCGTCAAGTACAATGATCTTATCAGCATTCATTATTGTGCTTATTCTTTGTGCAACAATTATGACAGTGCTTGCTGAAATTTCATTCTTCAAAGCCTTACGTAACGCTGCATCTGTTTTAAAGTCAAGAGCTGAGAAACTATCGTCAAAAATGAATATTTCAGGTTTATTAGCAAGAGCACGAGCAATAGAAAGTCTTTGTTTTTGACCTCCTGAAACGTTAGTACCACCTTGAGATATCTCGGTGTTGAAGCTTTCAGGTTTAGAGCTAATAAATTCCATAGCTTGAGCTATCTCTGCTGCATTTATTAGTTCTTCTTTAGTTGCATCTCTCTTACCGTATTTAATATTACTTTCTATAGTTCCAGAGAATAAAATTCCCTTTTGTGGTACATAACCAATCTTTTCTCTTAATGCCTTTTGAGATACTTCTTTAATATTAGTACCATCTATTAATATTTCTCCACTTGTTACATCATAAAAACGTGGAATCAAGTTTATTAGTGTTGATTTACCACTACCTGTACTTCCAATGAAAGCTGTAGTTTCTCCCGACTTTGCAGTAAAGCTGATATTTGAAAGTACGTCTTCCTCTGCACCTGGATATCTGAAACTAACATTCTTAAATTCAACGTAACCCTTCTTGTCTGAAGAGAATTTTTTTGATTCCTCTAAATCACTGATGCTAACTTCAGTATCTAAAATTTCTGCTATACGTTGAGCTGATACAGAAGCACGAGGAAGCATAATTGACACCATAGAAATCATTAAAAAGGCCATGATTATTTGCATTGTATATTGCATAAATGCCATCATGTTACCAACCTGCATGTTTCCTGCATCAACTTGATGTGCTCCCACCCAAATTATCAGTAGAGTAATTCCATTCATTATAAACATCATTAATGGCATCATTAATGTCATTAGACGACTTATAAATAAATTAGTTTTCGTTAAATCTTGATTTGCTTTTTCAAACTTATTTTCTTCATACTTTTGATTGTTAAAAGCACGAATAACTAGCATACCTGTTAAGGATTCGCGAGTTATTAGGTTTATCTTATCTACTAGCTTTTGTACACTCTTGAACTTAGGGATAGCTAGGCTAAACAGAACAATAACTAAGGTTAATACTGCCATAACTGCAACTGCTATAATCCAACCCATTGAAAGGTCTGTATTAAGGACCTTGATAACTCCACCTATAGCTAAAATTGGTGCATAGAATACTATTCTAAGTAACATTACCATAAGTGTTTGCACTTGTTGAATATCATTGGTACTTCTTGTGATTAAGGATGCGGTGGAAAACTTATCAAATTCTGCATTAGAAAAGCTTGTAACCTTTCTAAATACCTTCTTTCTAAGATTTTTACCTAATTCAGCAGCTACTCTTGCAGCAAGTAAACCAACTATAACTGTGGCTACCATACTTACTAGAGCTAAAAGCAGCATTTTAAAACCTGCAATAAGAATATAATTTGACTGAAGCTTATCTGTATTTATGCCTATTGCTGTATACTCATTATGAAGGAAGGTAACTGCTGATTGTGTTATCATACTGCCTGGCATGTTTTTAAAATTTTCATCCGCCTTTTCTTTCATTGCATTGATTTGACTTTGAGGCAGTTTAGAAATTATTGTAAAGGGATCTGTATTTGCTGGAAGCTTCATGGATGTTTTGTCGCCATTAGCTCCTTTAACTCCCTCAGGCATAGAAGGAGTTAAAGCCGATAAACCACCTTTTTCAATTCCTTGTGTAATTAACATTGGTTTACCAAAAATGTTGTTAAGTTCACTAATTGTATTTTTATCCTTTGTATTTAGCTTATAAAGGGCTTCTTTATCAAGCTGTGGATAATCCTTTAAATAGGTATCTAGTTCATTTTTAGAAAGATTTTTCTTATCTAAAAGCACATAGTTGTCTTCTACTTTTTCCCTCTGATCTTCATTCATAAATAGAGTAAGTTTATCAAACTCACTTTTACGAATTATTTTAGGTACTGCGTTTTCTACTCCACCTTGTTGAATACCCACATTAACAATATTAGACATATAGTCTGGTAGTGATAGATCACATACTGCTTGTACGAATAAAAGACATATAACTGCCAGTATAGATACAAAAAAAGGTTTTAAGTATTTTATTATCTTTAGCATTTAATTCATCTCCTCATTTCATTTTTCTAATCTTTGTTAGATTTTAATTTATTCTTATATTCTCTTGTAATTAATTCTAACTATTTCTTATCTGCTCTCAATTATATAATAGTTATAATTTTATAACTATTATATTTAAATAATATTTATATGTCAATAACTATTATTTAAATATAACTTGTTATGTTGTATAATAGGTATAAATGAGGTATAACATAAATAAAATTACGGGATTTTTCTAAGGAGGATAAAATGAGTACTAATCAACTTAATAAACTGTCCGGAGACTTATATAATTTAATGATATATTTACATAATAAAATTTTTCATCCAAATGATACTATGAAGAATCTTTGTATCCCTCCTTCACATGTTAAGGTTATAATTTACCTTAAACGTAGGGGTACTTCTTCTATTTCCGAGATATCTAAAAATCTTGCTATATCTAGGCCTAACATGACACCTATTATTGATAAATTAATTAATGAAGGCATGATTAATAGATATAATGATCCAAATGATAGAAGAGTCCTTAGAGTTGAGTTAACAGATAAAGCTTATAAATTTATAAAAGAACAAGAAGAAGTAATAAAGAATAATTTGGTAGAAAAAATAGCATCTCTCACTACTGAAGATTTAAATGCTCTTGATGAGCACGTAACAGGAATTACAGAAATAATTTTAAAGATAGAATAACTTTTCAATTTTAACTTATATGAATATATTTCTAAATAATTTTGTTTTAAATATGACATGACAATAATTTATATTACATTTATTACTCATTATTCTTAAATTATAATACAAAAGGTTAAAAGTCAAAGAATTAGTTAAGACACAATAGCAAAAATCATGATATAAAAAGCTAATATTAAAAGTGATAACCTAAATTATCACTTTTAATATTTATTAGAACTATTTGTTATTATCATTAGATTTTATTAAAACTCTTCTAGGAATTTTAAATTTAATTTCCTTTTCTATGGTATCTAGTATGTTTTGATCTTTTGGAGCTGCAAACAGAAAAGTGTAGCCTTTTTCACCAGCTCTTCCAGTTCTACCTATACGGTGTATATAGCTTTCAGTGTTTTCGGGTATATCGTAGTTAAATACATGGGTAACTCCAGTTATGTCTAGTCCTCTGGCTGCTACATCAGTAGCTATTAAGTACTGAATATCCGTATTTTTGAAGGATTTCATTACTCTTTCTCGCTTTGATTGAGTTAAACCGCCATGTAGCTTTTGACAATTATAACCTTTTTGGTAAAGAGCAGTCTCAAGATTATCCACTCTTCTTTGGGTTCTGCAAAATATTATGGCCATAAATGGATTTTCTTCATCTAAAATTGTACATAAGTCGTCTTGTTTTCTTCTATCTGTTGTTTCTATTAGAATCTGCTCAATATTTTTAAGCGTTACTTCTTCTTTTTCTATTACTACTAATTTAGGATCTTTCATATTTTTATAAGCTAGTTTTTTAACCTGAGAGTTCATTGTTGCTGAAAAACAAAGAGTCTGACGGTTTTTTGGTGTTTGTTTTATAATGAACTCAACCTCATTTTTAAATCCCATAAGAAGCATTTGATCAGCTTCATCCAATACTAAGGTTTCTAAATGGTCAAGCTTAATTGACTCTCTACTAAGATGATCTAAAAGTCTGCCTGGAGTTGCAATTACTAGATGAATATTACCTTTAAGTTTTTTTAGTTGTGCTCCTATATCCTTACCACCGTATGCAGCTAAGATATTTAAATCTTTAGCTTCTTTTAACTTCATAGCTTCTTCAGTTATTTGAATGGCAAGCTCTCTTGTGGGTGTTAGTATTAAACCTTGGATTGTGTCTATATTAGGATTTATATTCTCAAACATTGGCAGTAGAAATGCAAGGGTTTTTCCAGTACCAGTTTGTGCCTCGGCGATAACATCATTACCATCCTTTATTAATCTTATACTTTGCTCTTGAATTGGAGTTGGTTCACTGATGCCTTGAGCTTTAAGCACCTTTAGTATATTACTACCAAGCTGTAGTTCTTTAAACTTTATCATTATAATTCACCTTTCGATTTTTAAATATATTTTAGATTAATTCTTATTATTTACATAAATCAGCTAAGTATATCATACTTTCCATATAATAAAAACAGGTATTAACTATATAGTATTCTAGAATTAAGCTAGAATTTATATTAGTTTGTACAGGAAATACTGATTGTATTAAAAATAGTTAATAATTAAGATTATAATAATAAAAAAAACACTTGAACTATTTCCTGTATGGTGTATACTTATATAGAACCTTGATTCAGAAGTAAATGATTTATTATATGAATATTTTTGAAATTGTATCAATTAAGAATAACTTAAATACATAGATTTCGAAATTTTTATTGATGATTTATTTTTACAAAGAATTAAAGGAATAAAAATTTCGGAGGTAAGAACATATGACAGGTACAGTAAAATGGTTTAACGGAGACAAAGGATTTGGATTCATTACTACAGATGAAGGAAATGACGTATTCGCTCATTTTTCACAAATCAACAAAGAAGGATTCAAAACTTTAGAAGAAGGCGAAAAAGTAAGTTTTGATGTTGTTGACGGAGCTAAAGGTCCTCAAGCTGAAAACATTACAGTAATCTAATTTTATTAGACTAATAAAAACCTGAAGATTTATCTTCAGGTTTTTTGTTTTGTAAATTTTTAAATAGGGTATTTAACTATTTTAAAAATATAGTGTATTTTTAAAAAAAATTACTTATTTTCATAGAATTTTAAAGTTAGTTTTTATAGGTTAAGAACTAATTATATTACCTAAAATAGGGAATATTATAGGTATACGTTTTCAAAAGTCTAAATATACAGAAAAATATTTATAAGCCCTTTATTATTTTTAAAATTAAAAGTATAATAAGATTTAAATCATAAAATTATAATTATGAATTTATGACTTAGGGGCAAAATAATTTACAAATTTAGAGGGGGCAAATAGTATGAAAAAAGTGAAGATTGCTATACTCGGATTAGGAAATGTAGGTGGAGGAGTATGGCAGATTGTAAATGCTAACAGAGATGAAATAAGAGAAAGATCAGGCTATGATATAGAAATAGCTAAAATCTTGGTTAGAGATACTGAGAAAAAAAGATTGGTAGATGTACCAAATGAAATTGTAACATCAAATCCAGAAGAAATATTTGAAGATGAAAGTATCAAGATTGTTGTAGAGGTTATGGGTGGTACTGAGCCAGCTAAGGATTATATGATAAGAGCAATGAAGGCTAAAAAGCACGTTGTAACTGCTAATAAGCTTGCTATTGCTACTTTAGGCGATGAACTTATTGAAACAGCAGAAAATGAAGGAGTAATGTTGAGATATGAAGCTAGTGTTGCAGGTGGAATTCCTATAATCCATGCAATAAATGATAGCTTAACAGCTAATAAAATTGAAAAAATAGTTGGAATTATAAATGGAACAACAAATTACATTTTAACAAAGATGTACTTAGAGAATATGGATTTTGAGACTGCTCTAAAACAAGCACAAGCAAAGGGTTATGCAGAAGCAGATCCAACTTCAGATGTAGAAGCTTATGATGCAGTTTATAAGCTTGGAATATTGACTTCTTTAGCTTTTGGAACAAGGGTTGACAGCAGCTTAATATATAGAGAAGGAATTTGTAATATAAAACCTGTAGATATTGAATACGCAAAAGAGTTTGGGTATATAATAAAGCTTTTAGCAATTGTAAAAGATATAGATAATGTTTTAGAACTAAGAGTTCATCCTACTATGATTCCAGAAAGACATCCGCTAGCAAATGTTAATGACTCCTTTAATGCAATATTACTTAAAGGAAATGCTGTTGGTGACTTAATGCTGTATGGTAGAGGTGCAGGAGACCTTCCAACAGGTAGTGCAGTAGTTGGAGATATAGTTTCTATTCTTAAGAATGATTTAGAAATAAAAACTACACAAAAAAAGGTTAGAAAACTCCCTGCTAAGAAAATCAACCATATGGAAAATACAGAAACTCAATATTATATAAGAGCTACTGTAAAAGATATGCCAGGTGTATTAGCTGAAATAACTACTATTTTAGCTAATAATAATGTAAGTGTTTTATCAGTAATTCAAAAGGGTAAAGCTCAAGAGAATGTTACATTAGTGTTTGTAACACATAAAACATTGGAAGGTAATATGAATGCCTCTATATCAGAGATACAAAAGCTAGCCAGCGTTGATAAAATAGAAAACATTATAAGAGTAGAAAATGGAGAGGCAAATTAAAAAATATAAAATTATATAATTAAGGATAAGTTTAATTAGGAAAGGATGTAACGCTGTGAAAAAGATTTATTATAAAAGCACACGAGGAAGTGGAGAAGGAATAGAAGCATCTAAAGCAATTTTAAGAGGAATTGCAGAGGACGGAGGTCTTTTTGTTCCAAGTGAGATACCTAAAATAGATAAGGAACTTAGCGTTTTAGCAGAGATGGATTATAAAGAACTTGCTTACTATGTAATGAGTAAGTTTTTCACTGATTTTACTGAGGAAGAATTAAAACAATGTATAGATAAGGCATATGATGATAAATTTGATACAAAGGAAATAGCTCCATTAAAGAAAGTAGGAGATGTATTCTTCTTAGAGTTATATCACGGTCCTACTCTTGCTTTTAAGGATATGGCATTATCTATATTACCATACTTATTAACAACTTCTGCAAAGAAACAGAAGTTAGATAAAGAGATTGTTATACTTACTGCTACATCTGGTGATACAGGTAAAGCTGCACTAGAAGGCTTTACAAATATTGAAGGAGTTAAGATTATTGTATTTTTCCCACAAGAAGGGGTTAGTGAAATTCAAAAAATGCAGATGATAACTCACAAGGGAAATAATACTTATGTTGTTGCAATTAAAGGTAACTTTGATGATGCACAAAGTGGAGTTAAAAAAATCTTTACTGATAAAGAATTTTCAAAGGTTTTAGAAGAAAATAATTACATGTTTTCTTCTGCAAACTCAATTAATATAGGAAGACTTGTGCCACAAATAGTATATTACTTTAAGGCGTATTTAAATTTATACAAGAATGGTGATATAAGAGACGGAGAAAAAATAAATGTTACTGTTCCAACAGGAAACTTTGGAAATATACTAGCAGCATATTATGCAAAGGAAATGGGTATTCCTATAAACAAGCTTATATGCGCATCAAATAAGAATAATGTTTTATACGATTTTATGGATAAAGGAGTATATGATAAAAACAGAGAGTTCTTTACAACAATATCTCCATCTATGGATATTCTAATCTCAAGTAATTTAGAAAGATTATTACATTTATTGAGTGAAAAAGATTCTTCAAAAGTAAAAGAGCTAATGAATGAATTGCAGACTAAAGGAATTTATGAAATAGATGATAACATGAAAAATGCACTTAAAGATTTTTATGGTAACTTTGCTTCAGAAGAAGATACAAAAGATGCTATAGAACAAGTGCATAAACAGTATGACTATTTAATAGACACTCATACTGCAGTAGCATATAGTGTTAATGAAAAATATAAAGAAGAATTTAATGATTCTACTAAAGCTATTATTGCTTCAACAGCAAGCCCATATAAGTTCCCTTATTCAGTTATGAATTCTATAGATTCTAAATATAGTGATTTTGATGATTTTAAGTTGGTTAAGGAAATGAGCGAGCTGATAAAAGAAGAGGAACCAACAGCTATAAAGGATATACAAAAAAGAGAAGTTCTTCATAATACAGTTTGTGAAAAGGATGAAATGAAGCTTAAGGTTAAAGAAATTTTGAATTTATAATTTATGTGTATTAGATAGGAAACAAAGGTAGTATTAATAAAGTTATGGTATTACTTAAATGCAATAAATTAATAGAGTAAGTATAGCAATTGTGTATACTTACTCTATTTTTTAGTTTTAAGCAGTTTATTAAAAATTTAGATAGCTGTATATTTATCCGTACCTAACAATTCTAATACTCTTTCCAATATTAGAATTGTTAGGTGCGGGATTTGTTTAACTAAAATTCAGCTCTAGTAAAAACTCCATCTGAATTAAGGTTCACTTTATATTGTTTAGGTTTTTTACCTTTATATAAAATTGCATTTTGAGGGCAATTATTTATACATCTGGTACATAAAATACAGTTGTTTTTAAAAATAATTTTATTATTTACTATTTCAATATTATTGGTTGGACAGTTATCTATACACCGCTTACATTTGATACAATCGGAGCTTATTGAGAAATTTTTACACTTGTGTTTATTAAAACTGCAGAAATAATGGCTTATATTTTTACATAAAAATCCTATGAATCCATTTATTCTTTCTATGCTATAAATTCCATCTAAAAAATCTTCTACCAGTAAATAAACCTTTTCGCCACTCCATTTAGAATAAATCTCGTGTTTCTCTTTTGGGGTACCGCCAAAAGCACCTATCAAGTAATTACTTGGCATCTGAAAAGTTTTAGTAGTAACAACATGGCAGTTCTTTTCTTGTAAAATTTTCTCAAGTTTTTTAAAACTTGTGGCAACTGGTGCAGTACCAGTACAATAAATTATACAGTTAATAGGATTAGATAGCTTTGGGACATTATCTTTCACCCAATTTATAAAAAATAATGGAGGGTATTCATAGTATTTAGGACTACCTAAAACTAAGAAATCATAGGAATTCCAATCTATGTTCAGCTTTTCTTCTATTGAGTAGAGAGTTACTTCATGGTTATATCTTGTAAAGGCATTTTTCATGCATGTTGCTATAAATTTACTATTACCAGTTCCGCTAAAATAGATTAATAAACCTTTCAAATTTTTCACCCTAAAAAATTACTACATTTATTCATATTCAAAAATATGAAATAAAATTCAGAAAAGGTATATAAAAATAAGATGAACTATCTGGTTCATCCTTATTTTTATATTAGAATAATTTTAAAATTGATTTATATCAACATTAAAATGAGTTAACAATTGAACAAGAGCACAACCTTCTATTGCTAATATTCCATTAGCTTTACAATAATCTATTATTTCTTCACTTTCTGCACCTGGTTGTATTAATATCTTATCTATATTTAATTTTTTAGCTTCTTTAACTATCTCTATACCTATAGTGGGATTTATACATAAATCTATTACATTAATTTCATAAGGAACTTCTGATAATGATTTATATATTTCACCAGTGGAATCTTTAGGATTTACACCTTCCGTTTTGAAGTTACCAGCTTTTAATGATTTTAATATTTTAAATGCAAATTTTGAAGGATCTGAAACTGTACCAACCACTGCCCAATTTTTATAATTAAAAAAGTCTCGTATATTCATAACATACCTCCCGTTTTTAATAGTAATCAGTATTTATATACCAAGTACTAAGCTTAAAATCTAGTTTTATTATATAGCTTTCCCATATAATATTATATAATATTTGATAAATATCAAAAATATTTTTAAATAAATGAAAATAGGAAATAATTAAAAAGCTTATAATAACAAACTTTAATTTTAAAATTTGTTATTATAAGCTATGGGGGGGATTAAATAAAGTAATAAAAACAAGCTAGTTTTGGTGTATCTAGTAAGAATTATGTCCAAAGGAACAAAAAATATTCAATATTAAACAAGAATTTTTTTACTATAACCAGTGGCATACTAAATAATAGCAATTACGTTTAGGAGCGAAGAAAATGAATTACATAATATTTGATTTAGAATTTAATCAAGGCTACAATTCTATAAAAGGAAATAGAAATTTAACAACTCCAAAATGTCCTTTTGAAATAATTCAGATAGGTGCTGTAAAGCTTGATGAAAATTTTGAGATGATTTCAACTTTAAATAGACTAATAAAGCCTGAAATATATACTGACATTCATCCTTTTGTGAAAGAAATTACAGGCATAACAATAGAGCAATTAAATACTGCAAAAACTTTTAATAAAATCTATGAAGAATTTATTGAGTTTATTAAAGGTGAGAGAAGTGTTTTAGGTGTATGGGGAGTAGCAGATATGAAAGAACTATTTAGAAATATAGAATATCATCAGTTATCTTCATTATTAATACCTAAAGAATACATTAATATCCAATTTTATGCATCTAAATATCTTAATTGCCCAAAAGGGACTAATGTTGGGCTGCGTAATGCAGTAGAATTATTAAATATTCCCATTAAAGGGCAATTTCATGATGCATTTCATGATGCTTATTATACAGCAGAAATTTTTAAGAAAATTTATAATGAAACAATTAAATTTAATATATATAATCCACATAAAGGTAAGAAGTTAAAACCACTTAATAATGAAAAGAAAAAAATTGATACCGATAAATTAATCAAGCAATTTGAAAAAATGTTTAATAGAGAAATGTCTGAAGAAGAAAAGGAGATAATCAAGTTGGCTTATATTATGGGAAAGACAAATCAATTTCAAATTTCCGATGATAAGAACTTTTAAATATATTCTAATAGTGAAAAATTATCTTTTATGTTTGGTAAGTATAATTATCCAGTGAACAATTATGGAAATAACAAATGACCTCAGGATTAATACCAGAGGTTATTTTCATATATAAAAATGGAACATTTTTTTATATGTAATCATATAATTATATATACCCGTAGGTGGTATATATAAAAAAGGGGGGAATGATAATGAAAGGTTTTTTAAATTTTTGGAAAAAATATGGGTTTAGCATTTTAATAGTTTTTTTAATATCAGGATTGTTTGATAAAAGAATTGCATTGACTGCAATAATTTGTATGGTAGGGCCTATAATTGTTGCTTTATTTAGCAAAGGTAGATTTTGGTGTGGCAATATATGTCCAAGAGGAAATTTCTATGATAATATGGTTTATAAATTTAGCAAAAAGAAACCTGTACCTAAGCTTTTAAAATCAAAGGGATTTAGAATAGTTGTAATTGTATTTATGATTTACATGTTTGTAAGTGGAATAAATGAAAATTGGGGAAGTGTGGCAGGGATAGGAATGGTGTTCTATAGAATGATTGTACTTACTACTCTAGTTGGAATAATATTGTCATTCTTCTTTAATCATAGAACTTGGTGCCATTTTTGTCCAATGGGAAGTATAGCGGCATTTATATCTTATTTAAAGAAAGATAAAAAAGTACTTAATGTATCTTCATCCTGTGTTTATTGTAAACTATGTGAAAAAAAATGTCCTATGGGAATTGAACCCTATAGCTATAAAGGAGATAGGTTAGATCATCCTGATTGTATCCAATGTGGGAAATGTGCAAAAGCTTGTCCTAAGAAAGCTATAGGATATAGGCAAAATTAATTATAAAAAACTTGTTTTAAAGTTACTTTGTTGACTAATAACTTATGAAAATGATTATGGTATACTATAAAGATAGGTTTAATTTGTAATTGATTTGTATTAGAAAGTATACGAACATAGAATAAATAGTATAAAAAAGGAGGTGTTTATCGAGATTGTGTACTTAATTATAAACTATCTCGATAAAGATAAACGATGAAGGAAGAAATAATAAATTTGCTTAAAGAAAACGAAAATACTTTTGTATCTGGCCAAAAAATTAGTGAAAGTTTAGGAGTTAGTAGAGCAGCTATATGGAAATATATAAATTCTATAAAAGAAGATGGTTATGAAATAGAATCTGTTTCACGAAAAGGATATAAGTTAGTTTCTTCTCCAGATTTACTTACGTATGAAGAGATAAAGAATAATCTAAATACAAAATATATAGGCAACAATATAGTACATTTTGATTCTGTAGATTCTACGAATAACGAAGCTAAAAAGATAGCAAGAGAAGGAGCCAAAGAGGGAACAGTAGTTATAGCAGAAGAACAAACTATGGGAAGAGGTAGGCTTGGACGAAATTGGACATCACCTAAATATAAAGGTATATGGATGTCAATTATATTAAGACCAGACATAGATCCCATGAAAGTATCAAAAGTTACTCAAATAGGTGCAGCAGCCGTTACTATGGCAGCAGAAGAAATGGGTATAGATGCATTTATAAAATGGCCTAATGATATAATTATGAATGGTAAAAAAGTATGTGGAATTTTAACAGAAATGAGTGGAGAATTAACTAAGGTGAATTATGTAGTAATTGGAATAGGTATAAATGTAAATATAGAAAAGGAAGAATTCTCAGAGGAAATGCAGGTTATAGCTTCTTCACTTAAAATTGAAAAAGGGCAATATGTAAAAAGGAAGGAATTAGTTAGCAAGGTTTTAAATAATTTTGAGAATTTATATAATGAGTTTATTAATGAAGGAAAAATTGACAAATCTATAGAAATTTGCAGGGAAAAATCAATTCTGATTGGAAAACAAGTTAGGATAATTGAAAGAGAAAAAGAGAGAAAAGCAAAAGCTTTGGATTTAAGTGAAGATGGCAAGTTGATTGTACAGTATGAAGATGGTAAATTAGAAGAGATCATTTCTGGAGAAATTTCTGTCAGGGGACTAAATGGATATGTTTAATACAAAATCAAGCACCTATGTTGAAATAAACAAGGGTGCTTGATTTTAGTTGGTGTAATAAGGAGGAATGAGTATGGCACTTTTTTCAAGCAAGTATAATAAAACATTAAAGATTAACGAAAGTATGAGTATAGCAACGATAATTGGATTAGGTACAGATATGGAGGGTAATATAAACTCTAACGAGGTTATAAAAATTGAAAGGAGAGAAATATATTTATGCTTGGAACAATAGACAGATTTGAGGGAAAGTATGCTGTTATTGAATTTGATGAGGGTACTATAATAAATATAGAAGCAGATATATTGCCTAAAGAAGCAAAAGAAGGAGATGTACTCAATATAACTGATAAAATAACTATTAATTTTGAGGAAACTGAAAAGAGAAAAAAAGAAATAGAAAAACTTACTGAAGATTTATTTAAAGAATAGTTTACAGTGTAAAATTACAGTTTACAGTTTTAGATAAATATATCTGAAGACTGTAAACTGTAATTTATAAACTATCTAGTTTGACCTTGACCGTAAATAATATATTTAGTAGTAGTAAGCTCTTTAAGTCCCATTGGACCTCTTGCATGAAGCTTTTGGGTACTTATCCCAATTTCTGCACCAAAACCAAATTCACTTCCATCTGTGAAACGAGTAGATGCATTGATATATACAGCAGCAGCGTCTACCTCATTCAAAAATCTTTGAGAATTTTCGTAGTTATTTGTAAGTATTGCTTCTGAATGTTTAGTTCCATATTTATAAATATGCTCTAAAACTTCGTCAAGGGAATTAACAACTCTTATTGCTAAAATTAAATCTAGGTATTCAGTTGCCCAGTCTTCTTCAGATGCTGGTTTGGCATTTGATATAATGCTTTGAGTAGTAGGGCACCCTCTCATTTCTGTTCCTAAAGACTCTAGTTTTGTTGCTAATTTAGGAAGAAATTCTTTTGCTATATTTTTGTGTACAAGAAGAGTTTCTGTTGCATTACATACAGCAGGTCTTTGGGTTTTTGCATTTATTACTATATCTACTGCGTTATCTAAATTAGCAGACTCATCTACGAATATGTGACAGTTTCCAACTCCTGTTTCAATAACTGGAACAGTAGAATTTTGAACTACTGCATTTATAAGTCCAGCTCCTCCTCTTGGTATAAGCACATCTATATATCCGTTTAATTTCATCATTGCATTTGCAGCTTCTCTATCTGTTGTTTCAATAAGGTTAATAGAACCTTTAGGAAGACCAGCTTTTTCAGCAGCTTCAGAAATAATTTTAGCTATTGTGGTATTGGAGTTTATAGCTTCAGAACCACCTCTTAACACTACGGCATTACCTGCCTTTATACAAAGTCCAGCAGCGTCTACAGTAACATTTGGTCTAGCTTCATATATTATTCCTATAACTCCTAGAGGAACCCTGATTTGACCTATTTGAAGGTTATTTGGACGTTTCCACATTTTAATTACTTCACCAATAGGATCATCAAGAAATGCAATTTCTCTTAATCCTTCAGCCATAGAGTTAATTCTTTTTTCATCAAGTAAAAGCCTATCAAGTAGAGCCTTTGAAAGACCTTTTTCTTCTCCATTTTGTATATCCTTTGAGTTGGCTGCTAGTATTACATCCATATTTTCAATTAATGCATCAGCCATTGCAATTAGAGATTTATTTTTAGTAACAGTATCAATAATTGATAGTTTACGAAAAGCTTCTTTTGCAAGAGAGGCTTTTTCAATTACATGTTGTTTTGCACCCATTTTTTTACCCCCTTAGTTAAATGTTACTAGATTATTTGTATGAACTACAACATCATAGTTTTTATATCCAAGTTTTTCTTCAATTTCAGAAGAATCTAATCCTTTTATTATGTTAATATCTGAGGAATTATAATTTGTAATTCCATGTCCTATTTCTTCATTTCTATTATTTAATATAGAAATAACTTCCCCTTCTGAAAAAGTTCCATCAATACTTACAATTCCTTTAGGAAGTAAGCTTTTGTGATTTTCTATTAAAGCTTTTTCTGCACCATCATCTATTGTTATACTTCCATTAGGTTTAGTTCCAAAAGCCATCCAATGTTTTTTTGCTTGAAGAGGTCGTTCCGTAGCTTTAAAGAAAGTACCTATATCTTTTCCATCTAATATATCACTTAAAACGTTAGGAGCATCTCCATTAACAATAATCATTGATGAACCAGAGGATGTAGCGATTTTACCAGCATTTATTTTTGTTATCATTCCCCCAGTACCAAGGGAACTTCCAGCATCACCAGCGGCACCTACTATTTCATCTGTTATATTTTCAACATAATCAATAAATTTAGCATTGGGATTTATTTTTGGATTAGAATCATACAATCCATCTATATCAGTTAATAATATAAGCAAATCAGCATTTACAAGGCTTGCTACCATTGCTGATAAAGTATCATTGTCACCAAATTTTATTTCATCTACAACTATAGCATCATTTTCATTTACAATAGGTATGACACCTTGTTCAAGCAGTGCATAGAAAGTATTTGAGGCATTTAAAAATCGAGTTCTGTGGGCTATATCATCTCTTGTTAAAAGTATTTGAGCAGCTATCTTTCCATATTCAGAAAAAAGTTTTTCATACATATGTAGGAGAATGCCTTGGCCTACAGCCGCTGCTGCTTGTTTTTGAGGAATTGTTTTAGGTTTTTCCTTAAGTCCAAGTTTCCCTATTCCAGCACCTATTGCACCAGAAGAAACGAGAATAACTTCTATTCCACGATTGTGTATATCTGAAAGCTGTCTTACTAAGTTTTCTATGCGATTTAAATTTAACAAACCAGTTGAGTGAGTTAAAGTTGAAGTTCCAACCTTTATAACAACTCTTTTTACATTTTTCAGCTGTTCTTTTCTGTTTGCATTCATTTTTAAGTGTGACTGATATACAGTCTACTCCTTTCTATGATAATATATTCTAATATATTTTAACATTATTAACTATAAATAATAATGTAGGTGTATAATAAAAATATATGAATTTAACAAATTATATCACAAAAATATTTATATATTCAATGAAATGGGAGGTATGTTTATGCAAAATAAAATAGGTTTTATTGGATGCGGTAATATGGCTAGTGCCATGATAAGAGGGATAGTTAAGTCTAATTTAATTAGTCCTCAGTACATAATAGCTAGTAATCCTACTGAGACAAAGCTTATAGAAATAAAAGAGGAAACCGATATTAACACTACAAATAGCAATATAGAAGTTGCAAGATTTTCAAATATAATATTTTTATCTGTTAAACCTAATAAGTATAAGGAAGTTATAAGAGAAATAAAGGACCAGGTTAAACAGGACACTATTATTGTAACTATTGCGGCAGGTATAACTATAGCAAAGGCTGAAGAACATTTCGAAAAAGGGGTTAAAATTATTAGAACTATGCCAAACACACCAGCATTAGTTGGAGAAGGTATGAGTGTTTTATGTTTAAATGAACTTATAACAGAGGAAGAAAAGAAAAAAATTATAGGTATATTTAAATGCTTTGGTAAGGTTGAGGTTGTAGAAGAACAATATATGGATGTAGTTACAGCTCTTACAGGATCTTCACCAGCATATGTTTACATGTTTATTGAAGCATTAGCTGATGGAGCAGTACTTAAAGGACTTCCAAGACAAAAAGCTTATAAGATGGCAGCACAAGCTGTTTATGGTTCAGCAAAAATGGTATTGGAAACAGGAAAACATCCTGGACAGCTAAAGGATGATGTGTGTTCACCAGGGGGAACAACTATTGAAGCGGTGTATTCTTTAGAGAAAAGTGGTTTAAGAGCAGCTGTTATAGAAGCTATAGAAGAGTGTGTTGAAAAAGCCAAGAACATGAATAAATAAAAATGAAAAAAGTAAATAATATAAATATAAGAAGTATAGATTAAATCTTTATATAGATTAAATCTATACTTTTTAATTAAAGAACATTTATGCTTTAGATTTTCCGCTATATTTCATTAGATAGTTTGTAAAGGCAAAAATAGAGCTTCCAACTGCTAGATATATTAAGTAATTACTGAGAATTGAATTAAAAGGTAAATATAATATGGCTAAATAAAAAACTAAGGTGGCTATTTTGCCATAACCATCAGCAGGCATTACAATATCTTTCTTGTATAATGTTATGCCTGCAGTTATCATTAGAAATTCTTTAAGTGTCATTATGATTAGAACCCATAAAGGAATATAATTTTTCAATACTAAGCAGCTTAGAACAGTTAAAAGCATTAGTTTATCAGCTAAAGGATCTAATACAGTTCCCCATTTTGTTATAAGATTATATTTTCTAGCAATAAAGCCATCTAAAACGTCAGTAACACCTGCTAATAAAAAAACAAGTGTAGCATTTGTTAAACTGGTATCAGTTCCAGAAAAAAAGAACAAAATAAAGATTGGTATTAAAAATAATCTCATTAAAGTTAGCATATTAGGTATATTCATATCATCTACCGCCTTTAAATAGCTTATATAATGAGTATTCCCTTTCATATGAAAAATATAATAGCAGTATTTTGCTCTTATGCATGTATATATTTAAATTGAGAGTAAAAGATAATATTATCAAAAAATTATGAATTAAATAATGTAAACACGAATTTTTAAAAAATCACAGTCATAAATATTCGTATTTTTTATTGACTAAAGGGTATAGCTTTGGTACTATTGATAGGGAGGGGATGAATGTTGAAAAATAATTATGATATTATAATAGTTGGTGCAGGACCAGCTGGGATATTCACAGCCTTAGAAGTGACAAAATTAAATCCGCAATTGGAGATTTTAATAATAGATAAAGGAAGAAATATTGAAAAGAGAAAGTGTCCAGCAAGAGACACTGGGAAGTGTGTACACTGTGAACCGTGTGGAATAACATTCGGATGGTCAGGTGCAGGTGCTTTTTCAGATGGGAAGCTTTCATTAAGTCCAGAAGTTGGTGGAAGATTACTTGAGTATCGCTCAGAGCAAGAGGCTCAAGAATTAATAAATTATTGTGACAAAATTTATTTACAATTTGGAGCTAATGAAACTATCCACGGTTTAAATAATGAAAGAGTAGAAGAAATAAAGTATGAAGCAAGCAAACATAATATTCGTTTAGTTGAGTGTCCTGTGAGACACCTAGGAACTGAACTTGCTTATGATGTTTTAAGTGATATGTATCATCATTTAATTGAAAATACAAAGACAGACTTTAGTGAGTTAAGTGAAGCAGATGAATTAATAATTGAAGATAACAAAGTATTAGGAATAAGGATAAGTACTAAAGACGGAAATAAAGAGATAAAAGGAAATTATGTTGTAGTAGCCCCAGGTCGTGGTGGTGCTGAGTGGCTTTCAAAGGAAGCTAAAAAACATAGTATGAAGACAAAAAACAATGCCGTTGATATAGGAGTTAGGGTAGAAGTACCCAATTCTATAATGGATCATCTAACAAAGGACTTATATGAAGCAAAGCTTGTTTATTATTCTGATACATTTGATAACATGGTTAGAACCTTCTGTATGAATCCAGGTGGAGTTGTATCAGAAGAGCATTATGATGGAAAAATTGCAGTTGTAAATGGGCATAGTTATTCTCAAACAGAGCTTAGAACAGAGAATACAAACTTTGCTATGCTTGTATCTACTACATTTACAGAACCTTTTAATCAACCGATAGATTATGGTAAATATATCGCACAGCTTGGAAATATGTTAACTGGTGGACCTATAATGGTGCAGAGACTTGGGGATTTGTTAAGTGGACGTAGGACAGATGAGGCAAGACTCAAGAAATCTACTACAAGACCTACTTTAAAGTCAGCAGTTCCAGGAGATTTAAGCTTTGTGCTTCCACAAAGACATTTAACATCAATTGTTGAAGCTATTAAAGCTTTTGATAAAATAGCTCCAGGACTTTACAGCAAAAATACCCTTCTATATGGTGTAGAGGTTAAATTCTACTCAAGTAAGTTTGAAACTAATGATAATTTTGAAACTGATATACAAAATCTTTATACAATAGGGGATGGGGCAGGTATTACTAGAGGCCTTATGCAAGCTTCAGTTACTGGTGTTATAGTTGGAAGAGATATTTTAAAAAAAGAAGAAGAAAAGTAAAAATAAGATTAAATAAAATAGATAAGTTTATATGATTTATGGATGCCTGACTAAATTAAGTGATTTTAGTTATATCTTATTTAGTTATAAGTGGCTGAATTTAAGAGAAAGTGTTAAAATATATTTGTTTGTAATTTAATTTGTGAAAGTGAGGAAATTTTTTATGTCAGCATTTGTTGTATTAGGAGCTCAATGGGGAGACGAAGGTAAAGGAAAGATGACAGATTATCTTGCAGAAAAGGCAGACGTGGTTGTTAGATTTCAAGGGGGGAATAATGCTGGACATACTGTGGAAGTTGGAGATAAACAGTATAAGCTGCATTTAATACCTTCAGGAATATTATATGACGATAAATTAAACATAATAGGAAATGGTGTTGTTGTAGATCCAAAAGCTATGTTTGAAGAAATTGATTACTTAGAGGATTTGGGAGAAAAGATTACTCCAGAAAAGCTTTTAATAAGTGATAGAGCACAACTTATAATGCCATATCACAGAATATTAGATGGCTTAAAAGAACAAGCAAGAGGAAAGAATGACATTGGAACTACAAAAAAAGGGATAGGACCATGTTATACAGATAAAGCGGAAAGAAGCGGAATAAGAGTTTGTGACTTAATGAATAAAGAAGTTTTTGAAGAAAAACTTAGAAAAAATATAGAAGATAAGAATGATTTAATAAAGCTTTATGGTGGAGAAGCGTTAGATTTTGAAGCTATATATAATGAATATTTAGCCTATGCAGAAAGAATGAGACCATATGTTGCAGATATATCTGTAAGAATTTATGATGAAATAAAAGCTAATAAGAATGTATTATTTGAAGGAGCTCAAGGTTCATTACTTGATATAGATTACGGAACATATCCATATGTTACTTCATCAAGTACTATAGCAGGTGGAGTTTGCACAGGTGCAGGAGTTGGACCTACTATGATAAATAGTGCAGTAGGTATAGCAAAGGCTTATACTACAAGAGTAGGTAAAGGACCTTTCCCAACAGAGCTTGAGGATGAAATGGGAGAATTAATAAGAGAAAAAGGTCATGAATATGGAGTAACAACAGGAAGAGCAAGAAGATGCGGATGGCTTGACCTTGTAATACTAAAAAGCTCAGCAAGAATTTCAGGCCTTACAAGCTTTGCAGTAACAAAAGTAGATACACTTGCAGGTATAGAAAAGTTAAAGGTTTGTACTGGATATAAATTTGAGGATAAGGTTATAGATTACTTCCCAGCAAGTCTTGAAGATTTAGCTAAATGTGAACCTATTTATGAAGAGTTTGAAGGATGGGATGAAAGTATAGCTGATGCTAGAAGTTACGATGAACTTCCAGAAAATGCAAAGAAATACTTAAAGAGAATAGAAGAATTTACTGAAACTAAGATTGCTATAGTTTCAGTAGGACCAAAAAGAGATCAGACTATGATGGTAGACGAACTATAAGAAAATTACGAAGTAATTTTCTTTAGTTTACAGATGACAGTTTACAGTTTACAGTGAAGGAAGTTTTTCTTACAGAAAAACTAATAATAAAAAAACAAAAGCTAGTATAGCCAAGTCTATACTAGCTTTTTATACTTCATTTTAAATTTTGCGTTAGCAAAATATCCTTAACTGTAAACTGTCCACTGTAAACTCTAAACTAGAATAACGTTGTGTCGCAACATTATTCTAATTTGTATTTATAATATTAAGAATTTATGAATAACCTTTATTAATTAGTATTATTTTGATATAATCTTGATATATTAATGTTATTAAAAGAAATGAGGTGACTAGAATGAAAATAACAAAGGATATGACAATAGGAGAAATAGTTAGAAATTTTTCTAAGAGTCCTGCAATCTTAATGAGCTTTGGTATGGGATGTGTTGGATGTCCATCTGCACAAGGAGAAACTCTTGAAGAAGCAGCTATGGTTCATGGAATGGATATTGAAAAATTATTAGAAGAATTAAATAAAGGTGTTTAATTTTAAAAAGTAAATAAAAAACACTGCAGTTTAATGAAATAAACTGTAGTGTTTTTTATTTTAATCTATTCTACATACAAATAATAGAACTAATTATAAAATATGTAGAAAAATATATAGGAGAAATATATAATTAAAGATAGATAAGGAGTTATATAATTTGAAGTTTAGTAAGGAGGTTAATTATGAGTGGAGTATTAGCCGAAAAAGAATATGAGATACATTTTTACGAAGTTAATTATAAGAAAAAAGCACTTATGACAAGTTTAATAGATTATTTTAATGATATTGCCATACACCAGAGTGAAGAATTAGGGGTAGGGTTAGAGTATTTATTGGAAAGAGACGTGGCTTGGGTATTATACAAATGGGATATAACTATAAGAGAGTATCCTAAAATTGGAGATAAGATAAAAGTTAGAACTATACCCTATTCTTTAAGAAAATTTTATGCTTATAGAAAATTTTACATATTAGATTCTGAGGGTAAAATTATGGCTGAGGCAAATTCTGTATGGATGATGATAGATATCAAAAATAAAAGACCTATAAGAATTAATGAAGAAATTATTAAAGCTTATGGATTAGAGAATAGCGCTGGTGAAATTTTAAAAATTGAAAATGTAGACAAAGTACAGCGAATAGATAATGAAATTCTATTTAAAGTTAGATACAGCGACATAGATACAAATGGACATGTAAATAATGAAAAATATGCTGCATGGATGATTGAAAGTATTCCTTTGGATGTAGTTTTAAACTATACATTAACAAATATAAAAATAACTTATAAAAAGGAAACTAAGTACGGCGAAAATATAAAAGTGCTAACCCAAAGAAATGAGATCGAAGATGAAATGGTATTTATTCATAAAATAGTAAAGGATAAAGAAGAACTTACTTTAGGACAAACAAGTTGGAAAAAAAATAAGATTTAAAATTATTAAACCTAAACCCATAAATGTATGTCAAATTTTATAGGTTTAGGTTTAAATTTAATTTTTTTTAGCTGCATTTTTACCAGCAACAACTCCAGAAGCCCATGCCCATTGAAGGTTAAATCCACCGCAGTCACCATCTACATCTAGTATTTCACCTGCAAAATAAAGGTTAGGATGTATTTTAGACTGTAAGGTTTCGAAATTTACTTCATTTGTATTTACACCTCCAGCAGTTACCTGGGAATTATTGAATCCGTTTGTTCCAGTGATTTCAAATTTCCACTCTTTCAATAAGTTATAAATATTCTTTTTTTCATTCCATTCTAGTTCCCAGCAGGATTTATGCATATTATCTATGCCACTTTCCTTTAAAAGAATTGGTATAATTTTTTTGTTTATAATTCCTATAAGGGAATCATGGATACTTCTATATCCAAATATACCCCAATGAGTTTCAAAAAACTCTTCTAATTCTTTTAAAGATAAATTAGGCATCATATCTAATTTTAAAAATGGTTTTTTACTTTTGGACAAAGTATAGGATGCTGTTCTGCTTAGCTGAAGAATTGGAGGACCTGATATACCATAGTCAGTAAAAAGTATTTCGCCAAATTCTTTTCTTACAGGTGTATCATCTACAAAAATTTCAGCTGTACCATCAAATTTTACACCAGATAATGCTTTTAACTTTTTATAGCCTAATTTTAGCTGTACAAGAGCAGGCAGTGGTTCAATAATACTGTGACCTAGTTTTTTAGCTAAATTAAATCCTGAGCCATCTGAGCCCGTTTTAGGGGCTGATTTTCCACCGCAGCAAAGTAATAATTTTTTACACTCATATTCTTCTTGAGTAGTAGTTATAATTTTAAAACCTTTTTTATAAGCAGTTATATCAGTAACTTTTGTTTCTAAATAAACAGGAATTTGTTTTTCTTCTAAAGAAGCTCTTAATATATCCAAAACAGAAGAAGCTTGCAAGGACATAGGATACATTTTCCCTTCCTCTAAGGTTATTAGAGGTAAACCAAGTTCTTTAAAAAAAGTTATGGTATCTGTAACAGTAAAAGTATTTAAAACTGATTTAAAAAAGTTCTTATTATCACTATGATATCTTTCAAGTTTAGTACATGTATTGGTTATATTGCATCTTCCATTACCTGTAGTTAATATTTTTTTCCCAATTCTGTTATTCACTTCTATTAAAGCAGTATCTATGCCTAAATTCTTTGCGGTTATAGCGGCTGTAATACCTGAAGCGCCTGCACCAATTATTATAAGTTCATGTCTCACCACGATCTCTCCTTGTATATAAATATGTGTATATTTTATCATATATTTTTTGAATAGAAGCAAAATAATATTATAAAAGCAGTTTAAAACATATATTTTGAGCTACTAATTGAAAATTTTAAAAGAATGTAAAAATAAAAATTGTAGATAGTATAAAATATAATTAATTTTCTGAAAAAAAAGTTGAAATGTACTGAAAATAGGGGTATTATGCAAATATAGGATGGATTTTGGTTAATTACTAAAGGATAGGAGGAAAATTTATGTTAACTCTATATGCAGTATCAGATTCAATAGGTGAAACAGCTGAATTAGTTGCAAAGGCATCAGCTAATCAATTTAGAGGAAATATTCAAGTAAAAAGAGTACCTTATGTAAAAACAGCAGAGGATGTTAATGAATTTATTAATGGTATAGAAGATCCCGAAAATGCTGCAGTTGTTTCAACTCTAGTATTAGTTGAAGTTAGGGAATTTTTAGTACAAAGATGTATAGAAAAAGGAATAAACATAATAAATATATTAGGACCTTGCGTAAGTACTTTATCAAGAATGCTTGGAAAACAACCTGAATATACTCCCGGTGCTGTTTGGAAAATGGATGAAGAGTATTATAAAAAAATTGAGGCTATGGAATTTGCAATGCAATATGATGACAGTAAGAATCATAGTGGTATAAAACATGCAGATGTTGTATTAATTGGTCTTTCAAGAACTTCAAAAACACCTTTATGCATGTATTTAGCTAATAAAGGAATAAAGGCACTAAATATTCCGTTGATGCCTGAAGTACCTGTACCAGAAGAATTATTTGAAATTGATAAAAAGAAGATAATTGGACTTACTATAGATCCTATAGAACTTATGGAAATTAGAAAGCACAGATTAAGTAAAATTAGAAATTATAAAGAAATTGAATATGCAAATGCAGAAAGAGTATTTGATGAACTTGACTATGCTGAAAGGGTAATGAGAAGAACACGTTGTAAAATTGTAGATGTAACTAAGAGAGCTATTGAGGATACTGCTTTAATAATAATGAATTCTATAGGCTATGGTTCCGACAAAAAATAGCAAATACAAAGAAAAATCAAGGCTAATAATAAAAAAATGAAAAAATATAAAAAAATATATAAAAAACTGTTGACACTTGATCAAAATTCATGTATTATAATCTTCGTTGGGTAACGAAATGCGAAACAAGTTCGCAGGGATGTTAAACAAAAGACAACATGGCTCCTTGGTCAAGCGGTCAAGACACCACCCTTTCACGGTGGTAACAGGGGTTCGATTCCCCTAGGAGTCACCATTAGTTTATGGGCGCATAGCTCAGCTGGGAGAGCACCTGCCTTACAAGCAGGGGGTCACAGGTTCGAGCCCTGTTGTGCCCACCATAAACAATTTGGCCTAGTGGCTCAGTTGGTTAGAGTACCGGCCTGTCACGCCGGGGGTCGAGGGTTCGAGTCCCTTCTAGGTCGCCAAA
>JAVBWC010000044.1:0-3911 GCA_036677675.1 Clostridiaceae bacterium
CTACATGCGTAGGTTCGAATCCTGCTATCCCAGCCATTTGATTCACTAGCTCAGTCGGTAGAGCACTTGACTTTTAATCAAGTTGTCCGGGGTTCGATTCCCCGGTGGATCACCAAAACACATCTCAAATTCTGAGATGTGTTTTTTTATATTGAAAATTTACATATAAAACTTAAAGTTCCATGTACATGTAATGAATTAATGGCTGTAATATTAGCTAAGCAAGGATTTAGGCTTGTTGGAAATTAGGTGGTAAATGAGAATTAAAGATGTATATTCAGAGTGTACTATAAGTTTTATAATTGGGAACGGTATAAGGAATAGCTATAAAAAAGATGAGCAATGTAAAAAGTTTTTGTTGAAACATGGTTATATATGTTATTATAGATAGGTAAGTGCTTGACTTGCAAATAAACATTAAAGGAGAATACTGATGGAAAATAAAGTTTTAGCGAGTGTTAATGGAAGAGATATAACAGAAAAAGATTTAGAATTAGCAATGGCAAGATTCCCTGAAAACAGAAAAAGTGTGTTAGCTACTGAACAAGGAAAAAAACAATTAGTAGAGCAATTAGTTGCCTTTGAATTATTCTATAACCATGCAAAAGATAGGGGATTAGAAGAATCACCTATTTATAAAGAAAGATTAGAAGTGGTACAAAAAGAAATATTAACTCAATTAGCTGTAGAAGATGTATTAAAAGCAGTTGAAGTAACAGATAAGGATGTTGAAGATTACTATAATGCTAATAAAGATATGTTTAAAATGCCAGAAATGGTTTCAGCTAGACATATCCTTGTAGATACAGAAGAGCTTGCAAAAGAAGTTGAAGAAAAAGTAAATGATGGAATGTCTTTTGAAGATGCAGCAACAGAATATTCAACTTGCCCTTCAAAAGCTCAAGGTGGAAATTTGGGTCAATTTGGAAGAGGACAAATGGTTCCAGAATTTGAGGAAGCTGCATTTACTTTAGAAATAGGAGCTTTAAGTGAGCCTGTTAAAACTCAATTTGGATATCACTTAATAAAAGTTGAAAGCAAAAAAGAAGCAGAACAAAAATCTTTAGAAGAAGTTAAAGGTATGATACAAGCTCAACTTCTTCAAGAAAAGCAAGCTAATGAATATATGACTTTTACAGAAGAATTAAAGAAAAAATATCCAACTGAAATAAAATAATATATTGAAGTATAGAGGTGTAAATGTAGAAGATATCTACTTTTACACCTCATTTTGGTTGAAAAGCTATTATGTAGCCAATATTGCATATAATTTTCTGTAAAACTCATCTGGATTTTCGTTCATAACAAAATGCCCACTGTTTGAGATAGAAATTTTTTTTATAGAGACAAGCTGTTTAATAGCATCCATTTGGGAATTTTTATCTCCGTAGATGTATGCTTTCTTTAATTCAAGGTTATTAAACATTCGCAATAGGTCATTACTCTCTGACCACTTTACAAGAGATTGTGCACTTTTATAAAATCCTAAAGGATCTGTATTTTCCAGCATTTCTCCCCATAATTTTGCACTAAAATCTTCAGAAGCTTTACAGGAAGATTTCATTTTATGAAACATAGTATTCCTAAAATCTTCTAAAGAGAAACCTATAGCTCTCTTACTTACTAATCTACAGTCTTCACCTACTAAATTTCCTTCTATATTAATAAAGCTTATTAATCTATCCTTTAGACTCTCAACTAGTAGTAAACCTACTGCTCCCGCCATACTGTGAGCTACTATATGAATTTTAGGATGTTCAAACTCATCTAATAACAGTTTGCAGATTTCTGCTTGTTCTTCCATAGTGTATGAAAAATCATTGGGTTTTGATGAATTACCAAAACCAATTAAATCAAGGGTTAATATTGAATAATCTTGAAATAGTGAACAATCCCAAATATGTTCAAATGATTCTTTGGAACAACCTAATCCATGAATTAGAAATATAAGCTCATTATTACTGTTTCTAAACTTAGTAGATAGATTAACTTGTTTTCCTTTGTAGTTTATGGTGATATTAGACAACATAGCATTTTTTTTAATGATTATCCCCTCCTTAAAGTATTGATTTATGAGAATTGCAATATCCAACTGTTACGTCATGCCCCAATATGATAGCTATATAACGAAAAGGTATATTCCTATTTTAATTTTTACTTAAATGCAACATATTGTCCTTGAAATTCTGCTGCTAGGGTTTGCCCATCATAACAAGAAACGTTAAGGTTTAATTTTGATTTTTTACGTTCATTATACATTTCTAAGAAATTTATCTTATCTTCTTCATCTGATAAAATACATTCTGCAACAAAATCATTATTAATTGGACCTAAATAATTTATATTACTTTTTTGAAGTACGACATGAGCACTTGTATCAATTTCCTTAATATTTATATATGTCATTGCCCATCCACAAAGCGTCATTAAGCTGTTGATACTTCCTGCAAATGCTGTAGACATATGATTTGTATTTGCTTCTAGCTTTGCTGATACTCTTACCCTTGATGATGTAAATTCTAAAATACTAAATTTCATTGCTTTTGTAATAGGTATTTGTTTGTGTAAATATTGTTCAAATTCATATTTAGTCATGTTTAAACCTCCATTGCATATCTAGTATAAATATTAGTACTATTTTTTATATTACCATATAAGACTGTAATCATCATTAGAAGTAATATTTTTTGCATTATGATTATTATATTACAAGATATATTTGCACAATTATACCACTTAGTTTATTTATGGACTATTTATTTTTAAATGGGATAAAAATTGAGTTACATCAGTATTAGTAGATGATATACCAATACTAGTGGTTAATAAAATTCAAAGCTCGAAAGAAAGAGAAAGATATATTACTGAATTTAGAGAGGGAATTGCTAAAGAGATAATATAAGAATATTGTGATGTTGTAAACTAATATAAAACATATAATATGAAATACTATTAAAAACAACTATTTTAGAGGTAATAATAAAATGAAAAAAGTATTTGCTATTTGTTGTTTAATAATGTATTTAATATACTTTTCTACTAATGCTTATGCATTTACTACTGAACCAGATAATAATGGTAAACAAGGCATTCATTATAAATATACCCCTGCTGAAGGCTCTGTAGAAGAACTATATAAAGATATAATTGTAACTCTTCTTCAACCTTACATTACCAATGAAATAAGTAAATACTATGGTAAATCATTTCAGTATGATTTATTTTCTATAGAATTTTAAGAAATAGAAAGACCAACATATCGTGCTTTCAATTTCTTAATTAAGCTTCAAGTAGACCCATTTGTTGGAGCACACAATACTATAGGAATTGATGAAATCATTATTAGAGTAAGTTCAACTAAAACTAAAGTTGAAAAATTTAAACATATTAAAAGTTTTCCACTCCCGCCACACTTGAAAAATTACTATGAAGAGTTAAAATTATAGTCCTACAAAACATACATTTTTGTTTTACAAATAGGAGCTTGATAGCAAGTTAATAGTTGAAATTTGTTATCAAACTTCTTGTTCAATTAGTCCATAATATTATTCTATAATAAAGTATACTCATCCTTGCGTATCAGTATAAGAATAATGTAGAAAAGTGAAGAAAAACATAAAAAATATAATATAATTTAATGTAGTGAGATATATTTCATTATGTTAGTCTAAGATTCATGATAATATATTCCTTGTCGTCGCGAGAGCGGCGGTGAGGAAACAACAAAGTATGAATTTAAATGATTTGAGAAAATTAAAAAAATTCAAAAAAAGTTGTTGACAAGAAGAAATTCAGATGATATACTGAATAAGCTGTCACGAGGACAGCAAGAAAATTGGTCTTTGAAAATTAAACAGAAGTAAGATAACAAAGTCAGTCAATTCAAACATGAGTATAGATTAAACTTTTAA
>JAVBWC010000045.1:0-2607 GCA_036677675.1 Clostridiaceae bacterium
AGTGGAAATTATGATACAACAGAATGTTTAGATATAGATCCATTTGAATTATATAGTTTGTCAGAAGTTGAAGAACCCTTAGAGTTGTTTCATTCAAAAGGGAAGTAGCAAGCAATAACAAGCTCGGTAGCAAAGCTCCCTCGCAAGGGTACGCGGTACCCCCCCGAAAAAAGTCGAAATCCCTGAAAAAGCAAGCTCGGTAGCATTACTTCCTCGCAAGAGTAACAGGTACCACCCGGATTTTGTCGAGAGTTTAAGAAATGAAAAATGAAAGAGGAATATATAATAAATGAATAAAAAACAAATAAACATGCTAATTTCATGGATAGCTGTGTTTCTTTGGATGATACTCATTTTTAACCTATCATCCCAAGTAGCGGAGCAGTCCAATCACCTAAGTACAGGAATTACAGAGGTTATTGTAAAAACCGTAAAGAAAGTTATTCCTAATGCTAATTTTGATATAAGTAACCATATAGTAAGAAAAAATGCACATTTTTTTGCTTACCTCATTCTTGGTATGTTGGTTGTTAATGCTTTAAGAAGAAGTGAGGTAATTGGATATAAATCTATAGCTTTATTGATTTGTGTACTGTATGCCATATCAGATGAACTACACCAGTTTTATGTACCAGGTAGAGGTCCAGGAGTGAAGGATGTATTTATTGATAGTGCTGGAGCTACTGTTGGAATATTAGTTTATTTAGGAATTAATAGAATAAACAAAAAGGTCATGACTAACAGAAAAACCTGTAAGGGATCAAGCAATTTTAATTGCGATAGGGCTTAGAAGCAAAAGCAAGGAGCTGATTTCCAATCATCTCCTAAGGGGACGGGTCCCTAGGAAAAACCTGTAAGGAGTGGCGAAAAGGAATTGCCACGGGGTTTGGCAGGACAGCAAGAAGGTGAAAAGATAAAAGTAGGGAATTAATGGGATAAAAAGGCGAAGCCGTTAAGGGGAGTGGGCAGACTCTTGAGGGAAATGTAAAGATAGATCCAGCAGGACGAATTAAAGTCCTGGTGGATTTGCTACGTTAAATGATAATTAACTCAAATAAAAAAACACAGCAATTCAGTGTGTTTAAAAGGAAAACTGTGTATGATATAATTAAAATAAGAAAGTAAAAGATATTATGTTTGAGAACAATAATATAAATATATATAAAGTAGAAATGGTATATTTATTGGAGGGAGTATGAAAAATAATATAGAGCTATTCCATGGTAGTTGCATGAAAGTTGAAAAGCCTAAGGTTTTAGTAAGTGGATTTTATAAAGATTTTGGATTCGGATTTTATTGTACTAACATAGAAAAGCAAGCTAAAAGATGGGCTTTAGTTAAGAAACCAAATCATATTGTTAATGTATATTCTTATGTTGAGGATAGCACATTAAAAATACTTAAATATGAAAAAATGACAGAGGAGTGGTTAGATTTTGTTGTTGGTTGTAGAAGTGGAGTTAGCCATGGATATGATATAGTAGAGGGACCTATGGCTGATGATACAATTTGGGATTATATAGAAGATTATATAGAAGGAACTATTACGAGAGAAGCATTTTGGGTATTAGTAAAATTCAAGCACCCAACACATCAAATAGTTTTTTGTACTGATAAGGCATTAAGATCATTGAAGTATGAAAGGAGCTATTCCTTATGATGAATATATTTTTTAAAGACGAAGAAATTAAAGAAGATGATTTATACTTTATGTGTTATATGATTGAAAAAGTGGCTAGAAATCTTCACGTAAGAAATAAAGATGTAGTTAATGCAATTGGATATGATGAACTTGTAAAGAATATTAGTCTTGCAAGTGTATTGCATTGTGAAAATCCACTTAAAGTAGTTGATGAGTGGATTAAGGAATATAAGTTAGAAAAAGGAAACTTTAATATATTAGATGTAGATGAGGAGTTAGTTGTGAATATACCTTCAGAAACTCAAATGGGAAAGGTATATAAGAGGTTAATAGTGAATACATTAGATAAGAATGAGGATTACATACAAGGTCTTATACGAGTGTATAATAATGAGATTTGTGAGATTATTGATAACTATAATTCAAGTGCATACTATGAGCCATTACCGACTCTTATAAGAGCTTATTATAATTCATCATTTGATTAATAGCAATAGCAAGCGCGGAAAAGCAAGCTCAGTCACATTGCTCCCTCGAAAGGGTACCAGGTACCACTCGAAAAAAGTCGTAATTATATAAGTAAACTACTTAACAAACTATTAAGATGTAATAATACATTTTGATAGTTTTAATTTTTACTTTAATTAGGTTTATTAGAGTATTTTTTTAGTTAAAAATGCTAATATGATATAATAGTAATAAGTATATTTTGTAAAAGAGAGGATTGGATATGCCAGATAAGGAAATGAAAAAATTAGCTTTAAAATTTATGGATGAAATAGATAAAGAATATAAAGTTAAATTTGCATATTTGTTTGGTTCAAGAGCACGTGGAGAGGAAAATAAGGAATATAATGTACCCTATAAGGTGGACAATTCAAGAGAAAGGGATTGCTTGATTTTTGATACCGCTGGGTAAAATAATGAAAAATATGCCAGGACTGAAATTATCATTAAGAATCCTT
>JAVBWC010000046.1:0-49309 GCA_036677675.1 Clostridiaceae bacterium
ACAAACCCTAGTGTAGCCTTTGGCTATACTAGGGTTTTATACTTCATTTTAAATTTTGCGTTAGCAAAATATCCTTAACTGTAAACTGTCCACTGTAAACTCTAAACTAGAATAATGTTGTGTCTCAACATTATTCTTTACTGTAAACTGGGTGATTTCATATTAGAATTGCTTACTATCAACTAGCATAAAATATATGTATTTAATATTAAATACAATCAACTATTATATGTAATAAATTTGATTCTTTGTATTCAGGGTAACTATGTACTATAATAATTCTAAGAATTTCAGCAAATGTGTATTACATAATCATAAGAAAGTATATTTTTAAGAATTGTTAATTCAAAAATATGTATAAGAAGAAAACTAAGAAAATTAGTATTAGGTTTAAAGGAGGCTGGACATGATGAAAAGTGAAAAAGAAAAAATGTTAGCAGGTAACTTATACAATGCATGTGATGAAGAGTTGATTAACGAAAGAGATTACGCCAAAAATTTAACTTTTGAATTTAATCATACAAAACCAATTGAAAAAGAGAAAAGACAGGAAATTTTAAAGCAATTGATTACCGCTAAAGGTTCATTTCATATCGAAGCACCGTTTAATTGTGATTATGGTTATAACATTGAAGTTGGTGAAAATTTTTATGCTAACTGCGGGTGTACTATACTAGATGTTACTAAGGTTAAGATTGGGGATAATGTACTTTTAGCACCAAATGTTCAAATCTATACTGCTACTCACCCTATTGATCCTATTGAAAGACTCACTGGCAAAGAATATGGCAAACCAATTGTTATAGGAAATAATGTTTGGATTGGTGGCGGAGCAATAATATGTCCTGGAGTTAAAATTGGAAATAATGTAACTATAGGAGCAGGAAGTGTTGTAACTAAAGATATACCTGATAATGTAATTGCTGTAGGAAATCCATGTAGAGTTATTAAAAAAATTTAATGTTATACCATATAAGAAAATTACTAAGTAATTTTCTCAGATTGTTCAAAAACCCCATGTTTTTCATGGGGTTTTTGAACAATCTGAGATATAAGTTTTATTTTTATACAAATTTAAGTAATTAATCAAAACATTTAGAAGCTTTATAAAATTTTTCAGCTTCTTTAATATCCCCTTTCAATTCATATACTTTTCCAATTAATCTATAGCATTCATTAAAACCAGGATTAATAGCTAAAGCTTTTTTTAAATTATTTAATGCTTGGTTAATATTCCCGTTATCAATCATTTCTTTAGATTTCGATATAAGCCTCATTACATCTTTATCTATTTTATTATAGTCTTCTACTTCTGATAAAATCATTTTGATTTTATCAGAAGTAAAAGGTTTTTGAAGATATGCTACTGCACCTAGTTTAGTGCACTCAACAGCATTTTTTACTGTAGCAAAGGCAGTCATAATAATCACAGGAACATCTATACCTTTAGCCCTTATTTTTCTTAAAACCTCAGTACCACTTATTTTACTCATTTTTATATCAATAAAAGCTAAATCAAACATATCATGTTCAAATAAATCTAATGCTTCTTGCCCATTATTTGCTGTTACAACCTCATATCCCATAACTTCTAAACAAGTTGTAAGTAACATCCTAATATTTTTTGTATCATCTACAATTAATGCTCTTTTCATTTTTTCACCCTTACAAAATATTATTTTTAGTTTGCCTATTTACTATTTATCTACAATTGGTAGTGTGAAAGTAATTGACGTTCCCTCATTAAGCTTACTTTCACACCAAATTTCTCCACCATGAGCTTCTACTATTTCTTTAGCAATTGCAAGACCTAAGCCAGTTCCACCTTTTTCCGAATCTTCATCTCTTACTTGTATAAACCTGTCAAAAATATTTTCAATGTAATCTTCCGGAATTCCTCTACCATTATCAGTAATAGATATACATACTTTATTTTCATATAAAAAAGTTTTTATTTCTATTCTATCTCCATTACCTATATATTTTATCCCATTAGAAATAATATTGTTGATTACCCAGCTTATTTTGTCAGAATCTACTCTAACAAATGGTAAATCATTACTTTCTTTATAATATAAATTTATTTCTTCATTAAAAGCTTGTTCTGTAAAATCATTAATTGAATTTTTAATTATATCTTCAATATTACAAGTATTTATAGTAAAAATAGCTTCTTTAGATTCTATCTTAGATAATTTTATTAAATTAGTTACTAAATTATTTAATTTATCTCCCTCTTCTTTTATTGTTTTAACAACTTGTTTTTGCTTTTCATTAAGTACTCCTAAATTAGTTTCTTCCATTAATGTTGCTCCCATCATTATAGATGTAAGAGGAGTTTTAAATTCATGAGAAATTATAGATACAAAGTCTCTTTTTATTCTTTCAAGTTCTTTTGTTTTAGTTATATTTTGAAGCATAACAACAACTCCATACATTCTTTCTTTTTCATCCTTTACACATTTAACTAAAACATCAAAATAATCATTGAATCCATTGCAATTAATACAAATAATTTTCTGTTTATGATCTAAATTTTCAGCTTTTGAAGATGAATAAATAAAATCAAATAAAACTGTATTATCAATGGCATCTAAAAAATATGTATCTAAAACCTTTGCTTCTTCTATTGAAAAAAGTTTTTCACAAGCTTTATTTAAAAGTAATATTTTGTAATTATTATCAAGAACAATTAAAGGATCTGGAATACTTTTTACTATAGTTATAGATTTTGTTTTTTCTATGAAAAGCTTCCCAAGGGTATTTTCTTCAAACTTTTTTAATCTGTATGTCATATTGTTAAACTCTTTAGCCAACTGTCCAATTTCATCTTTTGAAAGTATAGGAGTTAATGTAGGTAAGTTTTCCTCATCTACATCTTTTATTGTTTTCATAAGGGCATCTACTGATTTTAAAGTTTTATTAGTAAGATATTTCAGTAAAGCGAATCCACTAAGTATTAAACTAATAGTTAAAGCTATAATTGTATTTATAGATTTATTAATATTGGTTATTAAAGTTGTTCTACTTTTAAACATAGCCTTTTGATTTAGTTCTGATAAATTTCTAAGCTCACTTTTTAAAATACTAAATTGAGGATAAATAGTTGAATTATAATACTTAACCGCTTCATAATTACCTTTTGAATTTTTTACTTCCTGTATTTTATAAAAAAATTTAAAATAATTACTATAATGATTACTAATATTTATAACATGCTCCCTCTCATTGGTTTCCGTAATGTTATTGTATTCTATATTATACCATTTATTAAATTCTTGATTATAGTATATAAATTTATCTAAACTTTTATCTTTATTATCATAAATATACATGTATATTGAATTATTTTGTTCTTCTATTGCTTCTAACATATTGGTAGCTGCAATAATACTTTTATAATTATTAGCCATGAACTTATCTATAGATTTATTTAATTCATATATACTATTTATGGAAAAAATAATTACAATAGTAGATATTATTGCAAAAAATAAATAAATTAGAGTATTTTTAGTTTTTAATGATTTAACCATAGTTCACCATCCCGATTTTATAAAGTAAGTTATACTATTATGATAAGCAGTCATTATAAAGATATTATAAGTTTATTAATCCTAAAAGTAAAACATTGAAAAAATTAATTCACCACAAATCTTAGTAATCGTTTTCATTTGTAATATTTTATTTAAACAAGAGAAAAACATATATAACATAAGATATAAGTATACTATTTATTCATAATTGTCTTAAGTAAACAAGATAATCAAATTAAATTGAAATAGTACAAGTTGTAATTAATCATATAAATGATAGAATAATGATGTGAAAAATAGATAATATGTGTTTACTATGTAAGAATGAATTTCCTATAAATAAAATAAAAAGAGGAGAAATACTATGCTTAATCATTATTCAGAATTAAATAATGAAAACTTAATTAATTATGCCGCCAATTTAACTGAAGATACTTATGGTATTTTTCAGATAAATAAAATTTTTAATGATATAAAAAATACCATTGAATTTGATTTGACCTCCCCAAAATTTCAAACTGCTTCCGAAACTTACGTTATGGGTAGAGGAAATAATTTTAGTAAAAATATGCTATTATATTCTATTTTAAAAATAAATGATATAGATTGCTCAATTAAGTTTAAATATGTTATAGATAACACTTCTATTTTTTCACATAAATTGGTTAAATTTCCTTGGTTTTTCGTTTATGTAAATTACTTTGGAAAAAAATTAGAACTAGACTGCAGTTTTGATAAGGATTTCATGGTTGCAACTGGTATTTTCCATAAAGATTCAAATTTTAATTACAGAATAGAAAATTATTTTAATTTTAAAGGAAACGTTTTCCAAATAGTAACAGATGAGGATATTAGCTTAGAAGATATTTCATTTGAAAATTTAGTTTAAAATAAATATTTATTAAGCAGCTTATAAATATTTTTAATAGGTTTTATTAATACAAAGTAAAGGTGGATTAATATGTATATATTAATTATTGGTTGTGGAAAAATTGGTAGCAGTTTGGCTAGAGAATTATCTTCAGAGGGTCATGATGTAGTTATTGTAGATAATACTCAGGAGAGCTTAGATAGGTTAGGTTCTAGTTTTAATGGAACTAGAATTAAAGGCGTAGAATTTGATACTGATATACTTATAGAAGCTGGAATTAGCAATGTAGATGTATTTTTGGCTATGACTCAAGATGATAATACAAATATTTTGGCAAGCCAAATAGCAAAAAATATTTTTGGGGTTAAACATGTAATATCAAGAGTATTTGATCCAAATAGGGAATTTACTTATAGACAATTAGGATTAGAAACAATAAGTACCATTGAATTAGTTACAAATGTTATTAAAACTAGAATTCTTGAAAATAAATTACAACTACTTTTAGTTTTAGACGAAAATACCCGTATAATTGAAGTACCTATTTTAACTTTAAAAGAATATTCAGTAAATAAATTTCAAGAAAAATTCCACTGTATAATATCCTCTATAATAAGAAATGGACATGCAATTTCCCCTGTATCAAATAAATTATTACAGAAAGATGACAAAATCATTTGTACTATATCCAAAGAAGACTGTAAGAGATTATCTAATATGTTGTCAAAGGAGGGGCTTTCATGAAAGCAATAGTTGTTGGTGGTGGAAAGGTTGGATATTACATTTTTAAAGATTTAATACAAGAAAAATATGATGTAGTGTTAATTGAAAAAGATAAAAATCGTTGTATTAGAATTGCAGAAGAGACTGGTGGAAATGTTATTTGTGGAGATGGGTCCGATATTGATGTTCTTAATGATGCCGAAATATCTGATGCTAACATTGTAGCAGCTGTTACAGGGAAAGATGAAGAAAACTTGGTAATATGCCAAATGGCAAAGCTAAATTTTAATATAAACAATACAATAGCAAGAATAAATAATCCTAAAAACAGATCTGTTTTTAAGGCTCTTGGTGTAGATAAAATTGTTTGTAGTACAGAAGTTATTGCAAACCTAATAAAAGGACAATTTAATAGTGAAAATATTAATATAGTTCAAACTTTAGATAGAGGAGAGATGATTTTAGTTGAAATAACTATTAATAAGAACAGCTCTTGGAAAGATAAACTTATACGTTCTATAGACTTTCCCAAAGATTGCGTAATAGCTTCTATAATAAGAAATAGAAGAGTGATTTTTCCTAAAGGTAATATTGAATTAAAAGAAGGAGATAATCTTCTTTTAGTCACTACAATTAATAATCAAGCAGAAATTAAAAAATTTATATAATAACTAAATTTTATTTTAGGAGATGAAATAATGATAAACATAAAAAAAGCACTGGAAGGGATTTTATCTGAAGTTGGATTTATATTTATATTTATATTCATACTTTATGGAATAAATTTATTAATGTTAAGGTGATATTGTATTATGAAAAACTTAAACAGAAATTTTAACGATATAAAAATTATATTATATTACACAGGATACGTTATATTAGGTACTGGAGGTTTAATGCTAATCCCTATAATTACATCTATAGCCTTTAGAGAATGGGCTACGGTTATAGACTTTTTAATTAGCATAAACATAGTATTATCAGCAGGATTAATATTTATATTTTTTGGTCACAATAATAACAATAAACGATTTCAATGGAAACATGGGTTAATTATTTCTGCTTTTTCTTGGATAGTATTAACGTTTTTATGTGCTATTCCTTATTTATTAAGTGGACATATAAACTCAATTTTAGATGCTTGCTTTGATGTAATGAGTGGATTTACTACAACAGGACTTATTTTAATACAAGACTTAGAACATGTCTCCTATGGATTAAATATGTGGAGACACATTATAACCTTTGTAGGTGGACAAGGTATGGTAGTTCTTACTTTATCCTTACTTGTTAAGAATACTACAGGTGCATATCAAATGTATGTTGGTGAAGGAAAAGACATAGAGCTTTTTCCAAATGTTAAGAATACAGCAAAAATAATATGGATAATTAGTATACTTTATTTATTAATAGGCACAATTGCTTTATGGATTAACGGTATTATCATAGGACTTACACCAATATCCTCACTTTTCCATGGAATGTTTATTTTTATGTCTTCTTGGAGTACAGGTGGATTTGCCCCTATGTCTCAAAATTTACTGTATTATCATAGTTTTTCTTATGAAATATGGACAATTATATTTTTTATTCTAGGTTCTTTTAACTTTGGACTTCACTTTGCTATTTGGAGAGGAAATAGAAAAGAAATATTTAAAAACATTGAAACTAGAACTTTTTTTATAACTGCTACATTAACATCTATTTTAATTATTTTGGCATTACCGAAATCTAGTAACTATTCTAGTACATTGTCTTTATTTAGGAGAGGAGTTTATAATTTATTATCTGCTCATACAACTACAGGTTTTGCTAATATATACTCAAAACAATTTATCCTTGAATGGGGTGATTTTGGAATTTTCGTTATGGTTATAGCAATGCTTCTTGGTGGTTGTGCTTGTTCAACAGCTGGAGGAATTAAAGCTTTAAGAGTTGGGATTATATTCAAAGGAATTTTTTCAGATATAAGAAAAAATTTAAGTTCTGATAGAAAAGTGCAAGTTTTAAAAATTCATTATATCAAAGATCAAGTTTTGCAAGACCCAATGATAAAAGGAGCATCAATTATTGCATTATGCTATATAATATTATTTATTATAGGTACAGGCATAAGCACATACTATGGCTATTCTTTATCAGAATCAACTTTTGAATCTGCATCTGTAGTAGGAAATGTTGGATTATCAATTGGGGTTACATCTACAAGTATGCCTTCTACTATGAAAGTATATTATATTATTGCAATGTACTTAGGAAGGCTTGAATTTATTTCAGTTTTTGCCCTATTAGGATTTTTAGTTGGAGGAATTAAAAAGGTATGTTTAAAATATGTAAAACATTAATATTAAGTTTAATTACAAGCTTATTTATTTCTATTGTTTGTAATGCAGAGGAATACACAAATTTTTCAAATATAATAGAAAATAACAAAACTTTAAATGGACACTATATAACTGTGAAAGGTGAAGCTATAGGTGAACCTATGAAACGAGGAGAGCATACCTGGATTAATATCAGCGATGGTAGCACTTGTATAGGAGTATGGCTTAATAATGTTGAAGCAGAAAAAATAACTATTTGGGGCAGTTACAAGAATAAAGGAGATATAGTTAGAATTAACACTGTATTTAATAATTCATGTATAGAACATGACGGAGAGATGGATTTTCATGGTGATAAATTAGAGGTGATTCAATCAGGATATTCTCTTAACCATCCTATAAATAAAAGAAAAATAACCTTTACAATTATAATATCATCTATAACTTTAATATTAAGTTTTATATATTTTAAGTTGATAAAAACATCATAAATAAACCTAGAATAGATTTTTAAGCTTATAAAAAGAAACCAACTATGATATTAAAAATATCCTATGGTTGGTTTCTTTCTTTTGGTATAAACAATTGCATAATAATGACTCAATTATCAAAATACTTTACATAAAGTTTGCAAAAATATCCTTTATATAGCTAAAACCATTTCTCTAAGTATCTTACAAGCAACAGCATTAGAAACTCCACTTGTGTCATATTGTGGTGCAAGCTCAACTATATCAGCACCTACTATATTTAAACCTTGCATAGTCTTTATAGCTTCCATCATTTCTTTAAAAGTTATTCCACCTGGTTCAGGAGTACCTGTTCCTGGGAAAATTGATGGATCTAAAATATCTAAATCAATAGTTATATATACTGGTTTATCACCTATTTCTTTAACAGCTTCTGCAAGCCCTTCACAAGAGAATTTTGTTAAATTCGTGTGTTCTTTAGCCCACTCAAATTCTCTCTTTTCTCCTGATCTTATGCCGAATTGATATATCTTGCCATCGCCCATAAAATCCCATGATCTTCTTATAACTGATGCATGAGATAGCTTTTCACCCATGTAGTCATCTCTAAGATCAGTATGAGCATCAAAATGTATTAAATACATATCTTTATGCTTTTCATATACAGCTCTTATAGCTGGTAGAGACACTAAGTGTTCTCCACCTATCATTACAGGAATTTTATCATCCTTTACTACTCCAGCAGCAAAATCATAAATGGTATCTAAAACTTTTTGTGTATTTCCAAAAGGAAATTCTAAATCCCCTGCATCAAATACATTTACATCATCTAAATCCTTGTCTAAGTATGGGCTGTAAGTTTCAAGACCATAAGATTCACTTCTCATTATGTTTGATGCAAATCTAGTTCCTGGTCTAAAAGAAGTTGTTCCATCAAAAGGACTTCCAAAAACAACTATTCCTGATTCTTCATATTCATTTTCAAAGCCTAAAAAGGTTGATACATTCTTAGACAGTTTCATCTTCTAGCATCTCCTTAACGTAAGTAGGTAGTGCAAAAGCTCCTACATGTATGTCTGTATTATAATATTTAGTCTTAAGTCCTAAGCTATTCCATTTTTCTGCATTTAAATCCTTGATAGGATGTAATACTTTTGACGCAAATCCAAATAACCAATGTCCTGATGGATATGTTGGCATATGATATTGATAAGCTTCAGTTATAGGAAAAATTTTCTTAATTTTGCTATGAGCTCTCTTCATTTCTCTAGCATTGTGTTCATAATAAGGACTTTCATTTTGATTTACTAATATACCTTTTTCAGTAAGAGCATTATAGCAATTTGTATAAAACTCTGTTGTGAAAAGTCCTTCTCCTGGTCCTATAGGATCAGTAGAATCCACAATAATTAAGTCATATAAGTTTTCTTTTCCCTCTACAAACTTAATGCCATCTTCAAAGTATAAGTTTACTCTAGGGTCATCTAGTTTACATGCTGTAAAAGGCAAGTATTCTCTTGAAGCTTTAACAACTAATTCATCTATTTCAACCATATCAATCTTTTCTATTGAGCTATATCTAGTTAACTCTCTTACTGTTCCACCGTCTCCAGCTCCTATTACTAGAACCTTTTTAATTTCTGGATTAGTAGCCATAGCAACGTGAGTTATCATATCATGATATATAAATTCATCCTTTTCTGTTACCATTACAAGTCCATCTATTGTAAGCAATCGCCCAAATCCCTCTGTATCAAAAACGTCAACTTGTTGAAATTCACTTTTTTCAGAATAAAGATGTCTCTTAATTTTCATTGAAAGTCTAACATTTTCTGTTTGCTCTTCTGTATACCATAATTCCATATCTATTTCCTCCTGCATTTTAACATCATTTAAAACTTTTATTTTGTATCTGGCTTAAATTTTATTTCACCAAAATCTTCTTTAGCATAACGTTGTATTCTATCTACAAGACCTCTAGCAACTTCTGTAGCCTCATCCTTTTCAGCTTTAAGCTTATCTTTAAGATAATCAAAAGCTATCCATGGATTTACAGAATCTCCACAAGTAAATAAATCTACTGAGGCATATCCGTATTCTGGCCATGTGTGAATTGTTAAATGAGATTCTTGAATTATAACTGCTCCACTAACTCCCCATGGATTAAACATATGAAAACAACTAGTTACAATAGTAGCATTAGCCGCTTCTGCAGCTTCATTCATATATTTTTCTATTAAAGCATGATCATTTAAGATTTCTTTGTCACAATTGTAAAATTCAACCAAAATATGTCTTCCTAATTGTTCTATTTTCATCCCCATATCTCCTTTTCTAGTTTATCCTAATATAAATTTAATATCCTTTTAAGTTACCATCATTTAATGCATTGCAATACTTATATAATAATTCTTACGTTTATAATAAATTTGTTTACTATATATAAACACCAAGTTTATATATAGCTTTGTTTACTATGAATAAACTTTATGTTTATATATATTTTTGTTTACTATTTCTAAACTTTATGTTTATTTATAGTAAATACACTATATAATATACTATTTTTTTGAAAATTGTCAATACATTTTTTAAAATTTTTATAGCAATTTATGCTAAAATAAATAAAAAAAAGACAAAGCTCGCAAATTAGTATTTAACGGCTTTATCTTTAATTTATATTATATTCCTAAAACTTTAATATTCTCCACATAAGGATCTTCTGTATCTGTCAACATACTATGTTGGTTTTTCAAGAATTTTATATACTCTATAATATCTCTGCTTATTCTTTCCCCAGGAGTAATTATAGGTATCCCAGGCGGGTATGCCATAATTGATTCTCCACTTATTTCTCCTTCAGCTTCATCCAGCTTTATAATTTTTTTTCTAGCATAAAAAGCATCTCTTGGAGAAACTATAATTTTAGGATTTTTCAACGCTACTTTATCAAATCTCATTTCACTGCCTCTATATTTTATACTTATCTCACGAAGAGCATCTACAAGAGCCTTTATAGAATCTTCTGTATCCCCCACACTTATAATGGCTAATATATTAAATACATCTCCAAGCTCAACTTGAATATTATATTCATCTCTAAGTATATCGTATGCTTGAAAACCAGTAATTCCAAGACCTTTTACACATACTCCAAGTTTAGTTTCATCAAAATTATATACCCCTTGTTGTCCTACTAACTCTTTTCCAAAAGCATATAATCCTTTAATTTGATTTATCTCATCTCTAGCGGCTCTAGTAAGTTTTAATATTCTTGAAAATACTTCTTCACCTTCCATTACCAGCATTTTTCTGGCTATATCTAAACTTGTCATCAAAAGATAAGATGCACTAGTTGTCTGAGTCAAATTTAATGTAGTTTTAACTGTATTTTTATCAATAAATCCTTCGTTTAGCAATAAAACAGAGCTTTGAGTCAGTGAACCTCCGGTCTTATGAAGACTAGCTGCAGACATATCAGCACCAAGCTCCATTGCACCCATTGGAAGCTCCTCATGAAATCTAAAGTGTGCTCCATGTGCTTCATCCACTAAAACTGCCATGCCATGCTTATGAGCTGTTTTAATTATCTTTTTTAAATCCGATGTAGCACCATAATATGTTGGATTAATTAAAAATACAGCTTTAACATCTGGATTTTCAGCAATAGCTTTTTCAATATTTTCTACTGATACACCCATAGCTATTCCAAGTTCATCATTAGTTTCTGGCTGAACATATACTGGTATAGCTCCACTTAGTATCAACCCATTTATAGCAGACTTATGAGCATTTCTTGGCATTATAATCTTGTCTCCTGGTTTACATACACTCATAATCATAGCTTGAACACCAGAAGAGGTTCCATTTACTAAGAAAAAAGCATGATCTGCACAATATGCATCTGCCATCAATGCTTCTGCATCTTTAATAACACTTATAGGGTTACTTATATTATCAAGACATTTCATAGAATTAACATCTATTTCTAAAACTTTCTCCCCCACATAGTCAGCAAACTCTTGCAATCCTTTTCCGTGTTTATGTCCTGGAACATCAAAAGGTATAACATTTTTTTCATTGTATTCTTTTAAAGCATCAAATAATGGAGTTCTGTTCTGATTTCTTATCATTTTTAACCACCTTTTTTGCGAAAATTAACACTAATACCTACAATATATGATATGTTATACCATGACTTTATTCTTGTCAACATGATATTTTATTCATTTTATTTAATGTTTTATATATTCCTTGGATTTAAGTACGAAGGTTTTTATATTTTCTTCTTCTTCTGCATATTTTTCTATTGTCATCTCTCCACGACCAAACCTATCACATAAGGATAATAATGCAACTTCATCAACTGAAACTTGAGAAATCATTTTTTCTATATCTGCAAAAGGTAAGTCTTTAACTACAAAAAGTGTCTGCATATGCCATCTTACCAAATAAGCCACTTTATCAATAAATTCTTTATCCTCAGTAAGTTCCTCTAAAAAATTCCTTGCTATTCTTTGTCCATGTCTATCATGGTCATAGGAGGTTATTCTTCCTTTTCTCATTCTAGTAGTAGGCTTCTTTCCTAAATCATGCAATAAAGCAGCCCACATAAAAGCATGGGGTTCTTCACTTAATTCTTTTTTTTCAGCTGCATTGTCTATTACTAGCATTGTATGATTCCATACACTACCTTCTGGATGATGCTTTAGCGATTGTGGAACATCTATTAATTCTTTTAATAAAGTAAATGGATAAATATTAGGGAACTCACCTTTTTCTATCAATTCATTAAAATATTTTGACGGCTGTTCATCTTCCATTAAGTGTTTATCAAATATTTTAAAAATCATATTTTTATCTTCCATTAACATACCCTCCCTACTTATTTCTTATATTATTCTTTCGCTTTTTTTATAATTTATCCGATAACTTAGTCACTATCTATATGCTATTATTACTTGTAGTGTGCAATTACTAATTTACTTTGTAACTTTAATAACTAGTAAAGTAAAACTTAATTCAGAGGTAACACTAAACTTGTTAGTATTTAGATAAAAAACAAGTTGGACAAACCAAACAATAACTGCTAATATTAATAAAAATGTGTTTTGTATAGTATCTTAGTTACAACTTATAAGTTATTATAATATTTAATAATAAACTTCATTTTATTATATCTTAGGAGGAATTATACTAATGCAAATATTCGTATATATCTTAATCAATAATATTCTGCCAATATTTATTCTTATAACTCTAGGATATCTTCTAGATAAAAAATTTAATTTAAACATATACACTTTAAGCAAACTAAATTTTTATATTTTTGTTCCCGTATTTACATTTATACAGCTTTACACTACTGAGTTTCCTAAAGAAATGTTAAAAGTTATGTCCTATGCTCTTTTATTATTGTTATTAAATTACATTATAAGTAGCATAGCTTCTAAATTTCTTAAATTTGATCTTTCACTAAAGAATGCTTTTATTAATTCTGTGATGTTTTATAATTCTGGAAATATAGGAGTTCCACTAATTACTTTAGTATTTAGCAATCATCCCTTTATCATAGATGGCAGGACTCCTTATCTAAGTCTTGCTTTGACAACTCAAATAGTAATATTAGTAATTCAAAATATATTTACAAACACTTTAGGGTTTTTTAATGCAGGCCAAGGAACCATGCATTGGAAAGATTCAATTAAAAGCATCCTATATATGCCTACAATATATGCTATACCTCTAGCAATGTTTTTTAAGAATATACCCTATAATCTTTCAGAAACAGCTATTTGGCCTGCCCTTAAATATGCTAAAGATGGACTTATCCCTATTGCACTAATAACCCTTGGTGTTCAGCTTTCTAAAACTAAATTTAACCTAAAAAATAAATATGGATATATATCTAATATATTAAGATTATTAGGTGGACCTGTTTTTGCATATATACTTATTATCATACTAAACATAGAAGGAATTACTGCTCAGGCTATTTTAATTTCTTCCTCAGTTCCTACGGCTGTCAACACTGCATTAATTGCAGTTGAGAGAAATAACAGACCAGATTTTGCATCTCAAGTGGTTATGACTTCCACTTTTCTTAGTTCCATAACCTTAGTTTTTGTAGTTTATATGTCTAGAATTTTGTTTCCTATAATTTGAAAATAAAAAAATGAACCCATTTTTTTATCAATGGGTTCATTTTTTTATTAATATTGAATCATAACAAATAAACAAGCTACAAGAACAACAGCAAATATAAATATAGAATAAGTTATACTATTCATTTTATGACTTAATTGCTGTGCTCCTTGTCTTAAATTTTTAGCCGCTGCTATATTTTCGTCCACTTTTTCTTGCCCTTTATTTATAGCATAATCATCAAGTCCTATAGCAGCATCTAATGTTTCTTTAACCTTTCCTTTAATAGCTTCTCCATGATTTATTTCTTTTAATGTTAATGCTCTAACTCCATTACTAAACAAAGTAACAGTTTGTATAAGCCCAACATCAATTACCTTTAAAACAACTGAGCTGATTTGGAAAATTATTTTCCATGCTGGTTTATACACATGGTTTTCAACATTAAACCAAGTTAGTGAAGGATTTTCATACCACCAGTGTTCTCCAGTACCTTTTCTCAAGAATTTTCTTACGAATAAGAAGTACACAGAGACTCCAAGTAAAATTGTAAATATTGCCGACATAACATGTGAACCTGAATAAAAGTGAGCATGTACATTGTGATGTGTATTTCCAAAAGGTTCTGCAGCCTTTTCTATAACATGTAAAACTGTTTCCGGTTGAAGTCCTATATAAACAACTACCGCTGCTAAAACCCCTATAGGGAAAAGTGCCATCTTTGTAATCATACCCTTAGCTTTCTCAATGTTATGATCACTCTTCTCAACAAATACTGCAACAAATATCTTTAATAGATACGCCACTGTAAAACTACTACTGATAGTAAATACAACTTCCGCAATAGTAAACCAAATTCCCCCATACATATGGTGAGCCTCTGAAAGAGCACTATGCAAAAGAGTTTTTCCAGTATATCCATTGAAACCAGGCATACCTATAATAGCAAGCAATCCTATTAAAAATATAACTTTAAGCGCCTTCTTATCTCTTCCAAAACCACCAATCTTATTTATACTTAATTCATGCAGTACCATATAAACAACGCCAACTGCCATAAATAAAAGCACTTTAAAAATTGCATGGTTTATAATATGATATAGTGTTCCATAAATAGCAATAGCTTTATGCTCTTTTAATACCCCAATTAAACCGATTCCTACTAATATATATCCTATCTGACTCATAGTACTGTAAGCAAGAATTCTTTTAACATTTCTCTGGAACATAGCTAGAAATCCACCTATAAACATAGTTAAAAATCCCATAACTAATATCCCAGAAGATAATAAAACATCTCCAGCCATCATTATATTAACAACAATTATAATCCCAAAAATACCAGTTTTAACTAGTATTCCTGATAAAATCGCACTTGCTGGTGCAGGGGCAGCTGGGTGAGCTTTAGGAAGCCAAACATGAAGTGGAAACATTCCTGCTTTTACCCCAAATCCTATTATAATCAATATACTTATAAGATACTTTACGTTTCCTAAGTTAGCAACCGCATATTGTAACTCTGAAATTTCAAAAGTTTGAGTATAATTATATAATAGGAATAGTCCCATAAGAAGAATCAAGCCACCAGTAACAGCCATTACTATATAAGTCTCTCCAGCTTCATGAGCATCTTCGTTTTCATCATGAATAACTAATGCATATGAAGTTAAAGACATTATTTCGAAAAAAGTAAATAGATTTAAAAGGTTTTCTGATACAAAAATACCTATTGTACTCCATAAAGTAAGCATAAAGAAAAGGTAATATCTATTTCTATTTTTATAGCTTGTTAAATATTGAATTGCGTAAATTGTAACCAAAAACCATACAAATGAAGTAATGCAAACAAATATATATCTAAAAACGTCTAGCTTTAAGTGAAGTCCTGTTCCCATAATATAAGGGACTGATATTTCCACGGGTTCTAATGCAACATACTTATATAAATAAGCTACTGCTGCAAAAGTACTCCCTGTCATTATTATATTAAAAATCTTTCTATATCTTTCATCTTTTTTTCCTAACGCAAAACCTATGAAAGAACCTATAAATGGGAAAATCATAATAAATATCAATAAGTTTTTAGGATTCATAGTCTCTCCCTCCTTTACATCAATTCAGCAGCAATTTCATGTATAAAAGAAACAACTGGATTTGGAAATATTCCTAATAAAACAACAATTACAGTTATTGAAACTATAGGAATAAGCATTTTCATAGGAGCTTCTTTTACTTCTACAACTTCTTCTTCTCCTTTTTTAAAGAAAGCAACTGTTACAATTGGCATAAGATATAATGCTGTTAATACTGCACTTAGCAATAATATTATTACAAAATATACCTTCCCTGCTCCAAGTCCTCCTAAAGCTAAATACCATTTGCTCACAAAACCATTACTTGGTGGAATTCCTATAAGAGATATGGAAGCAATTGCAAAACACCACATTGTTACAGGCATCTGTTTACCTATACCTTTTATCTGACTAATATCTGTTTTATGTGTTGTATACATTATTGTTCCAACACAGAAGAATAATGTAATTTTTATAACAGCATGGTTGATTAAATGAAGCAATCCTCCTACAAAAGCATTTTCATTTAAAAGCACTATTCCTAGTAATATATATCCTAATTGACTTACTGTTGAATAAGCTAATCTCTTTTTTAAGTTTTGTTGATGTAGTGCTAAAAAAGATCCCATTATGATTGTTATACCAATCAATACACTCATGTATATATTTCCTTTTGTAGCCCTTATAACATCTGCTCCAACTACAAAGTAACTCATTCTTATAAGAGCATATACACCAGATTTAACTACAGCTACTGCATGTAAGAGAGAACTTACTGGGGTAGGGGCAACCATGGCTTCTGGCAACCATGAATGAAATGGAACCAATGCAGCCTTAACACCAAAACCAACGAACATACTTACATAAATACCAAGTAATAAACCCATATTACCATCTTTAACTGATAATATTCCTCCTGGAATGAAATTTAAATTATTTGTAATACTAAAGCATAAAATCATTCCTAATAAAGCAAAAGTTGCTCCACCAAAAGAATAAATGAGATACTTTTTACCACTGTTTAAAGCTTGTTTTGTTCCTGAATGAATTACTAATGGAAATGTAGCTAAAGTCAGAAGTTCATAAAAAACATATAATGTAATTAAGTTTCCTGAAAAAGCAATTCCCATTGTAACTCCTAGAGTTAATGTAAAAAAAGTAAAAAATCTGTTTTCTTTTCCCTCATGCTTCATGTATTCCATAGAATAAAATGTAGTGAATATCCATAATACTGACACTAGCAAAGAAAAAAGCATTGATAATTTATCTATCTTAAAATATATATCTAAAAACTCATTAAATTTGAATAAATGTATCCTAGATTCTCCTATATATCTAAATATACAAACTATAAAAATAAAGTTTAAAATTACTCCTACGCTTACAAAAATATTTCTTTCCTTTTCTTCAAATTTGAAAATAGCTATAAAAATTGCTAAAATAGCCGGGAAAAAAATAGGAAGCAAAATTGTAGTATTATTCAATTCCAGCTCCTCCTCCTATACTATTCCTGCTTCAATAAGTTTCATAATATTTCTTGAAGCAAAGCCAACACCGATCATTGCAATAATTAAAATTATAACAGGTAATAATTCTTTTAAAGGTTTACACTTTGATTTAAATACTTTCCCCTCTAAATTTTCTTCTCCAAAGAATCCATTTATTACAATTGGGAAATAATATACAGCATTTAACAAACTACTTAATAATATGATAGCAATCAAAATAGGTTTGTCTGCGCTAATACTTGATAAAGCTAAATACCATTTACTCACGAATCCTGGCAATACAGGTATACCTACCATAGATAAGGAACATATGAAGAAAAGTCCTACAGTAAGTGGCATTTCTCTACCTATTCCTTTTAGCTCATAGGTTTTCTTATGACCCGTTTTCTCAATCATGCCTCCAACTAATAAGAACAAGGCTGATTTTGTTACAGCATGTCCAATCATATGGAAAATAGCTATTGCAGCACCTATCTCTGTTCCAAAACCAATGGCTAAAAATATATACCCCATTTGAGCTACACTTGAATATGCTATTATACGCTTCATTTCTTTTTGGAATATTGCAAGTACAGAACCCATAATCATACCTATGCTTCCCATAATCATTATAATATATAAAACAGGAAACTGCCTTATGATATCAATTCCAAAAACTCTATATAAAACCTTAATTAATAATAACACAAAAGGTTTTAAAACAAGAGCTGAAAGTAATGCACTTGAGGTTGATGGTGCACTTGAATGGGCATCTGGAAGCCATGTGTGTAAGAAAAACATTGCACTTTTAACTCCCAGTCCTATAGTGAATAATCCAATGGTTACTAATATCGCTTTTGGATAATTAGTATAATTTTGTACTAAAACTTCATGTATATAAGATATATTTAATTGTCCTGTCATGGAATATAAAAATGCAATTCCCATGAGTACAAGTCCTGATCCCAAGCAGCTCATTATTAAATATTTTATTGTCGCCTTAATATTTTCTTTCTTATCTTTTATTACGATTATTCCACAAGAGGCCAGAGTTCCTACCTCTATAAATACAAAGCTGTTAAATATATCATTTGTATAAACAATACCTAGTAAAGATCCAACTAAAATGTTTACTAATAGATAATATAAAGGGATTTTACTTTCTTTTATTTCTTTATCAATACTATAAATCGAGTACCATATAATCATACTTGCTACAAAGGTAAACATTACCCCCAATATAGCTTCTATATTTCCTATATAAAATTCAATCCCAAAAGGTGCTTCAAAATGTCCTACTGAATAAAAGTACTTTCCGTGTTTTAAAACATATACCAATGTATTTACTGAAAGAACTAATGATACAAGCATAGAAATCAAGCTTATTCCTTTCACAATGTTCTTCTTATTTATTATTGGCATAGTAAAAGAAGTTACAAACAAAATCAGTATACCTATTAGTGGAAAACTTTTAATGATCAATATTAATCTCCCCTTTTTTTAAGATCTCATCTAATTCGATGGTTCCATAAGTTTCAAACAACCTAATAGTTAATGCAAGTGCAAAAGCTGTCGTGCTAACTGCTACAACTATTCCTGTTAGCATAAGACCTGTAGGAATAGCGTTTATATATGCATGAACTCCTTTATATCCATTTACAACAATAGGTGCTTCTTTACCTTCTATATATCCTTTTGCTATAAAGAATAAAAAGACCGCTGTATCCATAACATTCATACCTATTATTTTCTTTATCATGTTGTTATGCAGTAATAGTGTTGCAAAGCCTATGCCAAACAAAATTATTGCTGCTGTCTCGTAGTAATTGTGTATCAAGCCTTCCATTTTAAACTTCTCCTTCATCAAACAAAGTATAAAAAAAGTACATTGTTATTGCAACGATAGCTCCAACTAATATATTAAGTGGCAATAAATATCCTCCACTTAGTATATTTCCAGGAGTACCAAGTGGTGGTTGAGGTAAATCAATATGACTTCCACCTGTTATAAAACTATATCCTTTCATTACTCCATAAAGAATTACTGAAGTACAAGTACAATTAGTTAAAGTTTTATATTTTAACTTCTGTTTTACCTCTTCACTACCATAAACTATCCTAAATAATATGAGGCTAGCACCGATAACGGTTCCCCCTGCAAATCCACCTCCTGGACTTAAATGTCCATGCGAAATGATGTAAAGACCAAAAATCTGTATAAAAGGAATAACTATCTTGCTTATTTCCTTTAAAATTGTATCTCTCATAAAACCGCTCCTATTGATTTATTTTAGCTCTTTCTTATATTCATCTTTCTTTAATAAAATAATTACAGTAATGGATGCAGTGAATAAAACACTTGATTCCACAAAAGTATCAAAGGCACGATAGTCCAGTATAATTCCTGTTACTATATTTGTAGCCCCTGTATCCTTAATTGAATTTTCTATATAATATTTTGAAACTTCATTATTAGCAGGATTATTTTCATTTCCAAACTTAGGCAGTTCATTAACTCCTAATAGTAAAATCATAATTAAACTTGCAGTCAATACAAATGCAATTAACTTCTTCATTTCTTTACTCCTTTTATTCTTTTTAGTGTAAGCACAAATAATAAAGTAGTTATTCCTGCTCCAACAGCTGCCTCTGTAATTGCTACATCTGGAGCATTAAGCAGCTGCCATAAAATAGCCATTATTAAGCTGTACACCATAAATACAATAATTGCAGAAAGTGAATTCTTTATTAATGAAACTGCTATGGAAGCCCCTATTAAGAATAGAAGCATAATAATACTAAATACTTTCATTTTTCACCCCAGCCTTTAATATTTCTTTATTGTCGTTTTCTTGTTTTGCTTTTACTATAAGGTGCGTCGCTGTTGGATTAGTAATCCATACAAATATTATGATAAGTAAAAGCTTTAAACTTATTATATTTAACCCATTATAGATTATAAGTGCAATTAATGATAATACTGCACCCAAAGTATCACACTTTGCTGCACTATGGGCTCTTGTGTAAACATCTGGAAATCTTAACATTCCCACTGTCCCAACCATAAAGAAGAACAGTCCTCCCATAAGGAAAGCTCCCATTAAAATCGTTTTCATGCGATTGTAACCTCCTATAATTTAACAAACTTTGATATAACAATAGATGCAATAAAACTTATTAAAGCGTAAACCAATGATACATCAACAAAATAAGTCTCATGTATTATAAAAGAAACCATAAGAATTAAAATAATTGTTTTTGTTCCCACAACATTTATAGCAACCAACCTATCAGCTTCACTCGGTCCTTTGACAGCTCTATACATACACAAAAAAATGGTTACTGATAAAAACAAGATTGCAAAAGTCAATAATTTCATAATGTATCTTATCCCTCTACTTTCAAAAGAATTTTCTCAAATGTTGAATCTACTAAACCATCTGCATACTCTTCTTGTAAATAATGAACAGTAATTACATTATCCTCCATAGCTACTGTGATAGTACCTGGAGTTAAAGTAATAGAGTTTGCAAGAACTGTTCTACAAAATTTAGATTTTAGTTTTGTTTCAAAACTTACAACACCAGGTGAAATATTTATGTTTGGACTTAATACAACCTTTGCAACATTAAAATTTGCTATAAATATTTCTTTTATCAATGTACATACATACTCAACCCAATATCCCATTTTACTCAGGAAATAACCTTGCTTATCATCTTTTGAAGATAAGAATTTTTTGTTTAATAGAGTTATACCCAAACATAAAATACCTCCAATAACTATTGTTTCTATACTTGTATTTTCACATAGTATTATCCAAAATACTATATACATTAAAATAACCCCATATGTCATTTTTAACACCTCCTTTGTTAGTTACATAAACCTTATTTAGCAATATTCATGCCACTTTTGTGTTTTTTTTATCATTCCCTTATAAACCTTGATTTTAGTTGTGTTTATTCATCAACTTATTGCATATTTTTTTAAAAGACTGCTTAATTTTTAGAATATTTCAGGAATTTGTTTTAATATGATACACTTTCTTGTTTTTGTTTAAAATATGTGTGCCATAATGGCTCATTAGCTTCATTATGATACACTTGATTTCTTTATACCTCCTCTATATTATATTTTTTCATCTTTCTATACATTGTACTTCTACCAATGCCTAGTACTTTTGCCGCAGCGGCAATATTTCCATCTAATTCTTGAATAGTTTTTAAAATGGCACTTTTTTCTATTTCACCCAGAGTAAGTAATGGCCTTTTAGAATTACTATCCTCAGATAATTCTTTTGGTCTTATATAACTTGGTATATTTTTATATGTTAAAACTGAATTATTTTCTGCTACATTTACTACTGTCTGAATAACGTTCTGAAGTTCTCTAACATTTCCAGGCCAATTATAATTCACCATACCTTTATAAAAACTTTGACCTACACCTTTGAGATTTTTCCCTATAGATTTGCTAAACTTATCTAGAAAATAATCGATAAAAATTCTAATGTCTTCTTTTCTTTCTCTTAAAGAAGGAGTATTAATAGTCATAACATTTATTCTATAAAATAAATCCTTTCTAAAATTGCCAAGTTCAACTTCTTCACTCAAATCTTTATTGGTAGCAGCAATTACTCTAACATCAATAGAAATAACATCATGTCCTCCAACTCTCACTATCTTTCTATCCTCTAATACTCTAAGCAAGCTTACTTGTGCATCAAGAGGCATATCACCTATTTCATCTAGAAAAATAGTTCCTCCATCTGCAAGTTCAAATTTACCTGGATGACCTCCTCTTTTAGCTCCTGTAAAAGCACCTTCTATATATCCAAAAAGTTCACTTGATACTAATTCCCTTGGTATAGCTCCGCAATTTAAAAATACAAAGGGATAATCTCTTCTGTCACTTTCATTATGAATAGCCTGGGCAAACATTTCCTTACCAGTACCGCTTTCTCCCTGTAAAAGTATGGTTGTATTAGTATTTGCAGAAATTGAAGCCATCTTTATAGCTTGTCTTATAGAATCACTATTGCCAAGTATATCATTAAAAGTAAATTTAGCATTTGCCCCAACAATCTTATTTACTAAGCTGTGAACCATTTTTACCTCTCTCAAGGTAATAACTGCACCATCCAATTCTTTACCATTAATAGATTTAATGGGGGTTACATTTGCTATACATGTTTTTTTTCTTCCTGTCCTCGTCTTAAAATAAATTTCTTCTTCCTCATATTTTCTACAAGTACTTATTCCTTTAATAATTTCGCCACGATTATCAGAACTTAAAATGTATTTAAAATCTTTTCCTATTATATCTTCCTCTTTAAAGGATAATAATTTTCTAGCAAATCTATTTATGCTCACAATACTTCCTGTACTATCTATTCTAATTATCCCCTCGAAAATAGATTCTGTAATTTGGTAAAATCTTTCATTAATAAGTTTAAGCTCTCTATTTCTCTCTTCAAGTTTAATTTCTTTCTCAATAGCTTCAGCAGCAGCCACTACCATGCCTAGAGTATGAGGATGAACTAATTCATAATTACCTGTTATGCTTAATACTCCTAATATTTGTCCGTTTTTATCTTTTATAGGACACGCAGAAGAAGTTAGCTTATGATATTGCTGTATATAATGCTCTCCGCCTAAAACCTGTATAGGTTCTCCAGTTATTAAAGCAATTCCTAAAGCATTAGTTCCATTAATCTCTTCTCTTATATTATACCCGTCACACAATCCAAGAGAGCTATACATACTTACAATTTTCTCTTCACCAATATGTTCAAGAACATAACCATCTCTATCTGTTAATCTAATGATAAAATCCGTATCCTTTACAATTTTATAAAGACTGTCCATAAAAGGTTTTGCTGTATTTAACAAGGGAGTAAATTCTTTGTACTTCTTATCTAATTCATCTTTTCCAAGCCTTACTGAAAAATCTTCAACAAAAGGATTTATTCCATAAGCCTTACTTCTCTTCCATGATTCTGCAATAACATCACGAATACCTTCTCTATTGAGGATACCTTCTGTAACAAATATCTTCCACTTATTTATTATATCTTCATTTTTATTAAGCAGTCTCTTAACAGTCAAAAAAATCCCTCCCATTATTCTTACATATTAGAGAATTTTATACTTATATTTTGCCCTAACTTATATAAGATACTTCTATGTTATTATTTTATCATACTTTTATTATAAACTATATAAAACAAATTCAAATTTTAAATACAGTTTATTAAAATAAAGTATAATATATTGTAATTATACTAAACTTCAAATTTTAAAGTTTAGTATCTATAGATACAAAATGAGTCCAGCAAACTAGTTACTGAACTCATACTAAGTTGAATGTAATTTATTCATATTAAAAATTTAAAACTATACATTAGGAAGATTTAATCCGTAAAATATTTCTGTCATTTCTCTGTCCAATTTTTTAACAATCTCTTTTTTCTGTTGCTCTGTTAAATCTTCTTCTTTGATCTCAAATAAATAATTATCAAGTTTAATATCTCCAAGCTTCATCTTTGTATGAAATATATTAGATTGATATATATTCATATCTATTAAACTATATTTATCTATTGTTTCTTTTGCAATAAAGTTTTGTATAGAGTTAATTTCATGATCTATAAAATGCTTCTTACCATCAATATCTCTAGTAAATCCTCTAACTCTATAGTCTATAGTAATAATGTCTGAATCAAAACTTCCTATTAAATAGTTTAAAGCATTTAAAGGAGAAATTGTTCCACAAGTGGAAACATCTATATCCACTCTAAATGTACTTATATCATTTTCAGGATGACTTTCTGGATAAGTGTGCACTGTTACATGACTTTTATCTAAATGTCCTACTATATTCTCACGTGTTGGTGTTAAAATTCCTCTATTGCATGATGGATCAAGAACATATAAAGGAACTTCTTCCTCTGAAATAAGAAGTGTTACACTTGCACCTTGTGGGTCATAGTCTTGTTTAGCAACATTTAGAACACTTGCACCTATAGCTTCTGTAACATCTGTTAAAATTTTAGTTAATCTTTCTGAGTTATATTGCTCATCTATATATTCAATATATTTTTTACGATCTTCTTCTGTTTTTGTATAACAAATATCATAAATGTTAAAACTTAGAGACTTTGTTAAATTATTAAACCCATAAAGTTTTATCTTATTATTAGTGTTTTTATCCAACTCCATTCCCCATTTCTAATATATTTCTAACAAAATTATATAATTATTATGCTTATTGTCAATACATATGTTTTTCTACTTATAGAATATTTTGTAGATAAAGTCTTTTTAATATTTAAGAAAATTTAATCACAAGTAATTTATTACTTATGATAAGGTTCACCACTGTTAATCCTATACGCTCTATATACTTGTTCTAATAAAATAACTCTCATTAACTGATGAGGAAAAGTCATTTTTGAAAAACAAAGCTTATAGTCCGCTCTATTTAAAACTTCTTTAGATAGTCCTAAAGAACCTCCAATTATAAAGGCTATATTGCTATTACCTCGTATACCCAAATCCCCTATAAATTCTGCAAGTTCTTCAGAAGATAACATTTTACCTTTTAAATCTAAGGCTATAACATACATACTATCTTTAACATACTTAAGTATATTATTTCCTTCCTTTTCTTTAATTATTATCTCCTCTTTTTCTGAAGCATTATCTGGAGTTTTCTCATCATTAACTTCTATAATATCTAATTTACAGTACCTGTTCAATCTCTTACTGTATTCCTCTATAGCTGCTTTTAAATATTTTTCTTTTAACTTTCCCACACAAATAATTGTTATATTCATATACTTATCACACCCTCTATTAAACCTACTAACCAAAAGAAGTTTAGAGAGTGTAGGCGCTGCACTTAGTATAGTCACGACCTTGAGTTTAAACGCTTTACTGCTTAAAAATAAGTTTGAAGGAAAAAGAAGATAAAATACATAAAAGATACGTAAATATAGATAATGTCTATCTTTACGTATCTTTATTTCTATATTTGTTATTTTTCCTTATTTTCGCTGATCTTTATTAATTCAGCGAAGCGACTACTCTCAGCGGTAGCGACTACACTCAACGAAGTGGTTAAACTCCTAAACTTCTTTTATTAAGCGTTTTTTCCACAGCATTTTTTGTATTTTTTACCACTTCCACATATACAAGGATCATTTCTTCCTATTCTATTTTCTTTAACTATTGTTTTAGACCCTCTCCAAGCCTTTGTTATTTCTTTTCTCTTTTCTGGAGAAAATACTCCATCCCACTGTGGAAGCTCATATAAATAATCAGCTTTTGCATCTAGCATATTAAAATATAGTTTTTCTAAATTTATGTTTAACTGAATTTCTGTATCAGCTTCAACGTTTTCTATGTCTAATGTTTCTACAAGACTCTCATTAATTCCATCTAAAAATCCCATAAAAAAGTTTATAGGAGTATCATATTCTTTAGCTAAATCTTCTACCTTTCCTTTAACAACTTCTTTGTGATTAGCTAATATACTTGTATATATCTTCTTCTCCATTTCTCCATATTCTTTCCAAAACGCTGCTTCCCCTTTATGCTTTACATAATCAACAACCATATCTGTCCAATCTTTATATAAACTCATTTTCCCTTCTCCTTCTGTACTATATTAGACTATAACCTCATAATATTATAATAAACATTTATTTTTTTTTCAATGTTACATTTTTTACAATTTTTAAACTCTAACTATATACTATTTCTTTTTTATTTTTATTAAATTTATATCATCATTATTAAAAGGTTTGGATATATTAAAATTTCCACCTAAAGATTCTATATTTTTATTTTCAACCATAATCTTAACTTTATCAATAGATTGTAATTCAGTCAATGACAAAGCTATACTTCTTAGGCAAGCTTCTTCTCTACCTAAAGTCATTTGATACCTAACATTTGAACTTAAATTAACATATGCAATATTATCTTTAATAGAAAAACTTAAAATTCTTGCATTATTTGGAAATACAGGCTTTGATTTACTTTTAACAGAAGGTCCCTTTATAAGTTGTTGCATTATAACTTCTCCTATAAGTTCATCTTTTTGTATTATTCTTTCTTCCTTTGCAACTCCAATTTCATTTTCACTTTTCGATGCATCAAAATATATATTTAAATTAAGATAAGCATCATCTGAGTTATCTAATTTCAATTTTTTTATTTTTTCAGTATTACTTGTATTTACCTTATTTTCCTTTCCACACCCTGTAAGTGAAACTAAATTTATCATTATAAGTATGATTAAAAAACTCTTATATAGTTTTCTCATAACAACCCCCTAAAACTCAATATAGTTGCTAGGCATGTCTCTTTCTGCCATATATACGCTTATGTCATCATTTAATTTTACTCCATTTTCTCTTAATACGCTAACTACTGTTTCATAAGCAAGTTCCGGGTAATTATTTGTTTTACTTAAGTGTCCTAAAATGACTCTCTTTGTATTGTATTTTATCATACTTACTATAGCTTCACCACAAGCATCATTGGATAAATGTCCAATATCACTTAGTATTCTTCTTTTCAGTGAATACGGATATGGTCCAAATTTTAGCATCCCTACATCATGATTGCTTTCCAATAATACAACATCTGAATTTTTAACTGCATTTTCAACTTCCTTTGAAAAATGTCCTAAGTCAGTGGCTACACTAACCTTTTTATTGCCACAGGATACAGTGTATCCCATAGGGTCAGCAGCATCATGAGGTATATGAAAGCAAGATATATGCATATCTTTTATATCTATACTTTCTTTATTTATTATTCTTATATTTTCTTCTTTGATTTTACCTATATTCTTAGCCATACTTTTCCAAGTTAATTCATTTGCATATATAGGTATATCATATCTTCTTGACATTACTCCTACGCCTTTAACATGGTCAATGTGTTCATGGGTAACAAAGATCCCATCTATTTTGGTAGCATCTTCATCTATATCCTTTAGTGCTTTCTCAATATTCTTTCCTGGTAATCCGGCATCAACTAAAACACTGCCACACTTCGAGGAAATGAATATACTATTTCCGCTACTTCCACTATATAAAGGACAAAATATCATTATAATATTCTCCAATCTTAAAGTTTTGTATCTATAAATTAGTGCGTTACATTAACTCTTCAGTAATAAGTAAAGTTTTACTAATCTACCTTCACTCTCTTTATTCTCGCTCCTAATGCATTGAATTTTTCCTCTATGTGTGGATAACCTCTATCAATATGCTCAATATTCCCTATTTCAGTTGTTCCCTTAGCAATCATCCCTGCTATTACCATAGCTGCTCCTGCCCTTAAATCTGTAGCTATAACTTTTGCACCAGTAAGTTGTCCTACACCTTCTATGATAGCTAAATTGTTTTCCACGCTTATTTTAGCTCCCATTTTCTTTAATTCATCTACATGTTTAAATCTACTTTCCCATATACTTTCATTAACTATACTTCTTCCCTTTGATACACTTAGAAGTGTTGTCATAGGTTGCTGAAGGTCTGTTGGGAATCCTGGGTATGGAAGAGTTTTTACATTTACTCCTCTTAAATCATTTGAGCTTTCTATTGTTATACTATCTTCTTTTTCCGTTACTTTAACTCCCATTTCTATAAGCTTTGCTGAAATTGATTCCAAATGTTTAGGAATTACGTTAGTAATATTAACCTTACCCCCACATGCTGCTGCGGCCATCATATATGTACCTGCTTCAATCTGATCTGGTATTACGCTATAATTACATCCATTTAACTCCTTAACACCAGTAATTTTAATCACATCAGTTCCTGCTCCTTTAATGTTAGCTCCCATAGAGTTTAAAAAGTTAGCTACGTCTACGATATGAGGCTCCTTAGCTGAATTTTCAAGTATTGTTTTACCTTCCGCAAAAGTAGCTGCTAGCATAACATTTATAGTTGCACCAACACTAACTACATCAAAATATATATTTGTACCAACTAATCTTTCTGCTTCAGCAACTACAGCACCATGCTCAATTTTAACCTTAGCACCTAAAGCCTCAAATCCCTTTATATGTTGATCTATAGGTCTAACCCCTATAGAACATCCTCCTGGCATTTCAACCCTAGCTTTTTTAAATCTTCCAAGTAATGCTCCTATTAAGTAATAAGAAGCTCTCATTTTTCGGACATCTTCTGTATTAGCATCAACATTGTTTATGCATGTACTATCTATTGTAACAGTATTATTATTTCTACTTACTTTTGCTCCGAGACTTTCAATGATTCTTTCTATACACTTTGTGTCACTAATATCAGGTATATTATCTACAATACAAGCACCTTTTCCAGCCATTATAGTCGCTGGCAAAATAGCTACCGCAGCATTTTTAGCTCCACTAATCTCAATATCGCCATTTAGAGAATATCCTCCATCAATAATGAGTTTTTCCATATAATTATCCATCCTTACTATTATTTTTTTGATCTATACAATTGTACCACTTTAAATTCACTACATATTTTCACAAATTTAATTATAACATAATCATAGATATTTTTAATACTTATTTTTATATATTACAGCATAGTTTTTTTGGATACTTTACATACTAGTAACCAATAATACCATTAATCAGTATCCATAATCCTTTTCTAATGCACTTTTTGGTATTATATGAGATTATCGGATAAACTAAAAATAGAACCTAGATTTTACTCTAGATTCTATGATTTACAAGTTTTTTATTTTTTTTCGAAGCTTCCACAATCAGTACATTGAACTGTATTTGCCATATTTCCATGCTTTACAACGTTAATTTTTTGCAAAGTACAATAATTTTCACCACCAGAATGATATTTACATTCTGATACTGTACATCCGATACTGTTATTGATATTCATACAACTTACCTCCTCAATATAGTTTTTAATAGTTCATACTTATTATTAGTTTTGAATAAAATTTTATACAGGAACTATACTATTAAAATAAGGCAGTATACTTAAGAAATTGTGTTTACTTTTTAAAAAAATGTACAATTGGTGTAAATATGATATAATAACATAAAAAATCATTATGTCGGGGGATTAAAATGAAATACCATTTAGTTGCATTATTTGATACTAAATCAAATGACTTTATTGAATCAACTCAACAAAACTTATGTAAAAAATATAAACTATATAAATCAAATCAAAAGTTTCATGTACCTATACAAACTATAATAGATCCTAATATGGATAAATTAAATAAAATAATTATGGATACTCTAACTCCATATAAAAATTTTAAAATTCAAATCAATCCAAATATTTATTTAGATAAAATATCAAAAACCGTTAATTTAAAGGTTGAAAATAAAGGATACATAATAAGAATTGCTAGAAACATTACAGAAACACTTGCTCTAAGTGGTTTTACTTTAAAAGAAAAGTATGAAAACAATCTTCATATATCTTTAGCAAATTCAAATTATTCTATCCGAAAATCCCTAGGTAACGAATCAACAATAGCTTTGACAAGCAAGGATAAAGATATATATTATGATTTTGCAAAGATAAATAGACTTGAGCTTTGGAAACCAATTAATAATAAAAAAGAAATTTTAATTAAAACTTATCCATTAAGAGAATATTAGAATAATATAATCTATAAATCAGTTACATATTCTTTTGTTTCTGATTTATTTTTTTACAAAAATTTAATGTAAACGATTTGGTAATCTTTTAATATTTCTGAAAATAATATAAAATATACTTAATACTTATACCTGATTTAAGAAAGGCGGAATTATTAAATGAATCTTAATAAACTCTTCCAACTTCAACACAATTTAGACGAAAGAATTATTGCTGAACATGATTTATATAACGAATCATTATTTTCAAAAAAAGTTCTGGCTTTACAAGTAGAAATTAGCGAACTTGCCAATGAAACTCGCTGTTTTAAATTTTGGAGCACCAAAGGTCCTTCAGATAAAAATACAATATTAGAAGAATATGTAGATTGTCTTCATTTCATCTTAAGTCTGGGTCTTGAAAAAAATTATGTAAACCTTGAGCCAATAATGCTAGATCATAATAATGATTTAACAGAAACATTTCTTAATATATATATAGACATCAATGATTTTGTTGTCTGCTCTTCTAAGGATAATTATAAAACTTTATTTGAAGATTTTTTGTCCCTAGGAAGAAATCTAGGTTTTACTTCTGAGGAAGTAGAAAATGCTTATTTTGAAAAAAATAACATTAACCATCAAAGACAAGATACCGGTTACTAATTTTAACTATATACATATTTAATCTTCCAAAATAATATTATCTAGATTTTAGGGTAAAATATTTTTGGAAGGTGATTTTATGTTTGGATTAATTTCATCAATTATTGCTGGTATTACTATGAGTCTTCAAGGAGTATTCAATACTAGACTTGGAGAAAAGATTGGTTTATGGGAAACTAATGTAGTAGTTCAAGGAATAGGATTTATTTTAACCTTAGGAATATTATTCTTTGCAGGAAATGGAAATTTTAAAAATTTAAGTTCTACAAACAAGTTATATCTTCTTGGTGGTCCCTTAGGCGTTATAATTATTTTTACTGTAATGAACGGGATACAACAATTAGGTGCAACTTATGCCATATCCGCCATATTAGTATCTCAGCTTTTAGCAGCTGGCTTAATTGATGCTTTTGGATTATTTGGATCTAAAAAAATCCACTTTGGCACTAATGAAATATTTGGGATTGTTATAATAATAACAGGAATCATAGTCTTTCAGTGTAAAAGATAAAAGAACCAAACTATTGCTGGTTCTTTTTTATTTTTGTGTTTTTAAAATTTGTTCTTCAATTTTATGAATTTTTAATGCTTCTTCTTTAGATAAATTTAAAAATATATTTTTTCTGTATTCATACCCTAATTTATTTCTTCCTATAGATCTATCTTCTAAAACATCAGTCCAATTTATCTTTTTTCTATTATAATAAAGATCATAGTCAACTGTTCTAGTTCCATCTTCTAAATATTCTAATGCTAATAATACCTTTTTTATATATTTAGGGTCAGAAACTGTAAATAATCTTAATCTATATACCTCTATACTCATAAGAAACCTAGGATAATCTTTTCCCCAAGCTTCACCTAAAATTACTCCTAGTTCCAGACTATCAATTACTCTAACAAGTCTATCATATTGTAGCTTATATTCCCCGTACCTGTCATAAATTCTTATTTCAAGCTCATACCAATCCTTATTACCCATAGCTTCATTTATATATCTTAAAGCATGAGTTCTAAGACTTCTAATTAGGGAATAATACTCTTCTTCTACATATAAAGCCTTTTCATAAGCATTAGGTAACCTTACCTCACTATTTAATCTATTCTCAGATAGTGTTATTATATTCCCTTTGTTGTTATTTTCACTTAATATATTGCTAAAATTTCCAACAATTCCTTTATGATCTTTTCCAATCTCTTCTAATATTTTTTCAGTATCTCCTAATGCTCTCATAACAATAATTCTTGGTGCCAGTCTTGAATTGCTTACAAGATGAATTTTGCCTTCACTAATCATATTACAAAGTAAAATATCTGGCTGAGTTTGTGCCACTAAAACATGATTTATATCATCTTCTTTTACTACTTCTTTTATCTTATTTGTCAAAAAAATAATAGTATAATCTTCTCCTGCATTATCATAAGCAAACTTCAACTTACATTCTTTAAATTGTCCTGTTATTTTTAAGTAATTTAACAATTCACTTATATTATCACTTTCCATAATCAGTATTTTAGGACCACCTCTTACTAACGAAAACATTTATAGACCTCCTAGATTAAAACCCTGCCTTTCCTCTTCCCAATCTATTTTCATCTGTTCCAAAAGGATAGGGTAAATTATATATTTTCTCTGTATCTAAATTTATAATATTTATGCTTATTATTCCATTTAAATACACTTGATTATATTGTTTTATATTGTTTACACTTAAATCATGACCAAACAAATTATACTTTGATGGAAACTTTAATATTTCCCTTGAAAAATGACTTAATGTAAACTCCAAGCTATTAATATTGATTTTTTCTAAACCGTCTACAATTTCACTTCTTCTAACTAATCTTTTAAGTATCTTCTTACTGTCATGGTTACCTATACATAAATATATGTCTTTTGCATCAGATTGTTCTAAAATCTCCAGCAATATTTGCACTCTTTTTTCATATCTACTTATAGAAGCTGGATATATCTCTAATTTTATATTATCAACTAAATCTCCTGTGTGAACTATATAACTTGGATGTAAAGTTTTTATAATTCTTTTTAAGGCAGGAAAAAAAATTTCTGGTGTGTCTGAAATATGAAGCAATATGTTTTGTTTATATCCCCTTAACTCCTCCGGAATATAAACATAACCTATTAATCTATAGAAAAAACTTTTTATTTTTTCCTTATACGTTATAACCATCCCCTTAAATAATGTGCCCATAAGTAAATTATTCCTTTTAACGATAATTATATCATATATACAATTATCATTAACTATACACTATCATCTACAATTTTTCTGCTATTTTGTTAACATTTATTTAGGATTAACATTTATTTAGCATTAACACTATATTATATAATAGAGTATTTAGTTAGGAGGCTCTCTATGTTTTCTATAAAAACCAAGCTTGATACTAACTTAAAAAGTGCAATAAAAAAAAATATATATCAAAAATATAGAGTTATAGTTCATTGTAAATCCCTTCAAGAAAAAATTGAAAATAAAATAAAAGGGTATAAATGCGAAATTGTATGTTCAATAACTTCTATAGGATGCATTTGTTGCATTCTTTCTTCTCGAATAATTGAAAAACTTACAGAATACCCCGAAATAGATTATATAACCTTCGATAATTATGCTCTTTTGTGCGGCATCAGTGTATTATCTGCTAATGGTATAAACTTTGATGGAAAATATAAATTAACAGGTAAAGGAGTATGTATTGGAATCGTAGATAGTGGAGTATATCCTCATTTAGACTTAAAAAAACCAAACAACAAAATTACAAAATTTATAGATCTTGTAAATAACTACAACTACCCTTACGATGATAATGGGCACGGCACCTTTATAAGCGGTATTATAGCATCTAGCGGTTATTGTTCGAAAGGAATGTATAAAGGTATAGCTGAAAAGAGCAACATTTATATGATAAAAGCCTTTAATAGTTTAGGTAGAGGTTATACATCAAGCATTTTATCTGCTATTGAAATTTTAATATCAGACAGTGAAAAATATAATATTAAAATAATATGTCTTCCTTTTGAGTTAATAGATTATGATGAATTTTTGCTTTCATTGTTTTCTAGACTTTTTGATATAGCCATAGAAAAAAATATAATTATAATTGTTCCAAGTGGTCATAATAGCAATGTAGAAAATTCAATGAAAGGAATTGCTTTACTTAAAAATTGCCTAACTGTGGGAGGTATTGATACTACTTCAAATAAAAAAGCCTATGCGGGTTCTTCTTCTTCTCCAAATAACAAGCTTGAAAAGCCTGATTTATGTGCAGCTTGTACAGACATATGCTCATTGAATTCAAATATATCCTATATATCAGAAAAAAATGGACAGAAATTATATCCACATCCTATGGAAAGGCCCTATACCACCTATACAGGTACATCCTGTGCTGCAGCTTATGTAAGCGGAGTTTGTGCTTTATTGTATGAAAACAATCCAAATTTAACCTATAACGATGTAGTATCTTTACTAAAATTATCCTGTAATTTACTTAATATACCTAAAGCCCTTCAAGGTTCTGGCATGATAAATTTAAATAAATTATTGCCTTAAATATTACTAAATAAAAGAGTACAAAATATATAATATCTATTTTGTACTCTTTTTTACTCTCAGCGATAGCGACTACACTCAACAAAGTGCCTAAACCCTCTAAACTTCTTTTTCTATATTGTTACTATTTTGTTACTCTCTCCTCTTAACTAAATTATAAAATTGGTATTAGATAATTATTTTTTAATTAAGAGGTGATTAATATTATGACAACGATATCATCCAAAAAATTTGTACTTTCATCAGATATACAAAACTTAGATCATAGAATAAAGCTATCAAAACTTCTTACCATAATACTATTATTACTTATAATTTTTGTAGGTTATAGCGATTTTGCATCTATAATATAAAAAACACATACATGAATCTTTTTACATTCACGTATGTGTCTATAACAATTTTATTACAATTCTTGTGTTTTTACTTCAGTAAACTTAGCTTTCATTTTAGCTCTACGTTTCTTAGATATTGAATCAACTATGATTGCTATTGCCCCATCGCCTGTAACATTTGTTGCCGTACCAAAACTATCTTGTGCTGTATGTAGTGCAATCATCAATCCTTGCTGAGCTGGATTAAACATTAGCATATCTTGAAGAAGTCCTAATGATGCCATTACTCCTCCTCCTGGTATTCCAGGTGCTGCTACCATAGTTACTCCTAACATAAGTATAAATGGAAACATTACTGCAAAGGTAGGAACCTGACCACTCATAAGCATAACTGCCATAGATGCTAAAACTAAAGTTATAGTATCTCCAGCAAGATGAATAGTTGCACATAGTGGAACAACAAAATCTACTATATCCTCGGAAACTTCATTTTTTCTCACACACTGAAGGTTTACAGGTATAGTTGCCGCAGATGATTGAGTTCCTAAGGCAGTGAAATATGCCGGAATCATGTTCTTTATAGCTTTTAAAGGTCTTTTTCCACTTACAAACCATGCTGCCCCATATTGCATGAATATATAAGCCACTTGAAGCAATAATAATATTGCATATACAGATGAAAATGCCTTTAAAGTCTTAAATATTTCCCCTGCTACAGTTAGTTTTATAAATATACCTGTTATATACACAGGAACAAAAGGTATAATGATGTTTTTAACTACTAACGCTACAACATCTTGAAAATCCTTCGTTGCATTAAACAATGTCTTACCTTTAATATATGACATTCCAAGCCCCAACATAAATGCCATAACAAGTGCAGTCATAACTCCCATTACGGGATCAATCTTAACACTAAAATAAGGCTGCAAATCTACTGCCGCTTTACCTGCCGCCTGAGCAGTTTTTATAAATTTAGGAAGAATAGCTGCCCCAAATAAATATGCTATAGTTCCTGCAATTATTGTAGACAAATAAGCTATACCAGTGGTTATGGCAAGCAATCTGCCCGACTCCTTTCCTAAATCCGCTATACCCGGTGCAACAAAACCAATTATAATACAAGGTATTATAAAGCTTAAGAAGCTTCCGAATATAGTTGAAAAAGTTACAAATATTCTTGAAATAAAATATGCCTCTGTAGCTTTTGATATTGCCCCAATAATAATACCAAAAACTATGCCTATAACCAGTTTAGGCAAAAGTCCCACTTTTTTCATATATAAAGCCCCCTCACATGATGTCTGCGCTTCACAAACGTTTGTATGTTGTTTAAGCACACGTATATGATAACACCTTTATAGTACATTGTCAATATTGTAAATGATTACTTTATTAATTTAATAATTTAAGACTAAGACATATACTTTATCATAGAAAACTTATAAGTTCCTATATAACAAAAAAGGATTAAATAAGAAACAAACTTCTTATTTAATCCTAACTTTATATTAAGTTCTATATTCTTTAATATACTATATACTTTAAGAAACTTCTATTGTATTTCCGTTATATAACTCTATCTTTTCCAATAAAGCATACGGAAAGTATACCAGGTCCAGTATGCGATCCTATTACTGGACCTACATGATTTATAATTATTTTTTTAACTTTATATTTTTCAAGGATTATATCTTTTAGATATAAGGCATCTTCAATACAATCCCCATGACTTATTCCTATAATTGTACTCTCATCTAAAATCATATTTTCTTCAAACCTATCAAACAAACTTTTTATTGCCTTTTTTCTACCGCGTACATTATTTGTATTTTTAAGATTACCTTCTTTATCTATAGATAGTATAGGTTTCATTTGAAGCAGCGTTCCTATATTAGCCTTAGTTGCAGAAAGCCTTCCTCCTTTTTTTAAATGTATAAGATCCTCTACGCTAAACCAATGTTGTACCTTTAACTTATTTTCTTCAACCCAATTAACAATTTCTTCTTTAGTTGCTCCGTTTTTTAACATTTCATAAGCTTTATAAACAACTATTCCTTCACCTATACTTGCACATTTTGTATCTATAACAGTTATATCAGCATCTTTAAGTTCTTCTTCTACTGATTGTTTTGCAATAACTGCACTACTATAACAGCCACTTATTGCTGATGACATAGCCAAATAAATTACAGATTTTCCTTCCTTAACATACTTTTTAAATAGTTCCTCAAACCTATATACATTTATTTGAGAAGTAGTTGGCATAGATCCTACTCTAAGCCTTTTATAAAAATGTTCATATGTTAATGTTTTACCGAAATCATCTATATGTTCTTCACCATCCAGATGACAGATAAGTCCTAATGCTGGTATATTATTTTCCTCAATGAATTGCAGTGGCAAATCACAACTTGAATCTACAACGATAACAGTATTCATTTTTCAAGTCTCCTTTTACTATTTTTTATAACTGGCGACCCCTAAAATTAATTATTAAGTACATTTACAACTCATATTATACCATATATTTTGGTTATTTTTAGAATAATAAAAAGATTTCTTGATAAATTTTCAATATTTTCAATATTATTACTTACCGTTTAATATACCTCTTAAAAGTTCTCTTCTAAGCCATTCTATAGCCCTAATCACAGCAGTATTTCTCACTTTTTGTCTATCTCCAGCTAAATGAAGTTCTTTAGTTTTTACTTCTCCCTTTATATAAAGTCCTATATATACAAGTCCTACTGGTTTTTCATCACTTCCACCTTCTGGTCCAGCAATACCAGTAGTAGAAATTCCTATATCTGTTCCTGACGCTTTGGCAATACCTTCTGCCATCTCTGCCGCTACTTGACTACTTACAGCACCAAACTTATCTAAAATTTCTTTTTTAACCTTAAGTCTCTTTATTTTAGCTTCATTAGAATATGTGATTACTCCTTCTTTGAAAACTGTTGAAATTCCTGGGTAATTAATTATTTTGCCAGCTAAAAGACCTCCAGTACATGATTCTGCTGTTGATATAGTTAATTTGTTATCTACAAGTATTTTACCAACAACCTCTTCTATTTGAGTTTCTCCTTCCCCATACACAGCAATTCCTAACCTTCTTCTTATTTCTTCTTCTACAGGTACAATTAATTTTTTAGCTTCTTCTTCTGTATTAGCCTTTGCTGTTATTCTAATGGTAACTTCTGACTCCTTAGCATAGGTTGCTATAGTAGGATTTTTACCCTTATCTATTATGTCTTCTATCATTTCTGCGGCAGCACTTTCCCCTATCCCTATAATTCTTAGAACCCTTGAAACTAATATTCCATCTTGATATTTCGTTAGATAAGGAATAACATAGTCTTCAAACATATGCTTCATTTCCCTTGGAGGTCCTGGAAGTACTATCAATGTTTTATTACCCTCTTCTATTATACAACCTGGTGCAGTTCCATGGTTATTCTTTAATATTAGAACATCCATTGGAAAATAGGCTTGCTTTTTATTGCTTTCTACCATATTTCTATTTATTTTTTTAAAATATTCTTCAATATTATCTAAAATATCTTTATGCAAAACGGCTTCTTTACCAAAATAATCAAATGCTACTTCTTTTGTAAGGTCATCTTTTGTAGGTCCAAGACCTCCTGTAGTAATTACTAAATCTGCTCTTTTAAAAGCCGCTGTATAAGCATCCATCAATCTTTTAGGATTATCTCCTATCACTGCTTGATGATATACTTCTATTCCTAAATCTGCTAAACGCTTTGCTATATATTGAGCGTTTGTATTTACTATATTTCCCAATAACAATTCTGTTCCTACGGCTAATATCTCTGCTCTCATAAATTCCCCTTCCTTCCAAACCCTTTTTATTTTATTATATCAAAAAAACAATAGATTGATTTATAAATCTATTGTTAATTACATTTATGTTATACAATTGGAATTTTTTCATCCAAAATAATCAGCTCATACTTATATGCTTTATTTTTTACAAAAATATTATTTTGAGCTATTTCATTTGCCTCTTTCAAATCTCTAGCTTTAAACATAAATGAACCTCTACCTTTATTAAAATATCCTCCACCAATTAAATACTTTGCTTCTTTTTTATTTATTATTTTTCTAATATATGCTCTTGTGCATTTTTCACATGAATTATTTTTTTCTATAGAATAATTAACCCTCACAAAAAAATTACCACTTATTTGCATAAATATACCCCCATTTTTAAAAATACCCAAATTCCTTTGCAATTCACATTATATCGAACAAATGTTCGATTATCAATTTTTTTTAAAATTTGTCACTTCATAATTCTTTTTGAAATGAGTCAATCACTACATATATGCTAGTTTTTGTTTTTCTATTATTTAAATTTTGGTGTTCAACTCTTTTTTAATAATTTACAAAGTTTTTTGCAATAATATATATGTAGATTGAAAAGGAGGAATTAAATATGGAGAGTTCAATGTTTTGTTACCAATGTGAACAAACCTTAGGTGGAAAAGGTTGTGTAAAATCTGGTATATGTGGTAAAAATGCTGATGTAGCTAATCTTCAGGATTTACTAATATATATCTTAAAAGGAATCGGTTTTTATGGTCAAAAAGCTATTGATAAAGGTATTCCTATAGACCTTGAAACTCATAAATTTATAGTTGATTCTATGTTTTCTACTCTTACAAATGTTAACTTTGATGAAGAACATTTTATTCATTATATTAAACATGGTGACAAAATAAAAGAAGATTTAAAAACTAAAGTAGGTCCTGTTTCTGATAAACTTCCTGAGGCTGCTAAGTATAGAGCTCCTGATACTATGGAAGAAATGTTGAAAGACTCAAAAATAGCTGGAATCATGGTAGATGAATCTTTAGACATGGATATTCGTTCTTTAAGAGAACTTTTAATTTATGGATTTAAAGGTATGGCAGCATATGCTCATCATGCCATGATATTAGGCAAATATGATGATGAAGTTCATCATTTCTTCTATAAAGGTCTTGCAGCTACATTAGATGATAATCTAACAGTTGAAGATTTATTAAATTTAAATATGGAATTTGGAAAAGTTAATTTTAAATGCATGGAATTACTAGATACTGCTAATACCAGTACTTATGGTAATCCTAAACCAACTGAAGTACTTATAACCAAGAAAAAAGGGCCTTTTATAATCGTATCAGGTCATGATTTGAAAGATTTAAAAACATTACTAGAACAAACTGAAGGCAAAGGAATTAATATATATACTCATAGCGAAATGCTTCCAGCTCATGGTTATCCTGAACTAAAAAAACATAAGCATTTAGTAGGAAACTTTGGAGGCGCTTGGCAGGATCAACAAAATGAGTTTGATGGAATTCCAGGATGTATATTAATGACTACTAACTGTCTTCAAAAACCTCGAGATAGCTATAAGGATAGATTATTTACTACAAGCATAGTTGGTTGGCCAGACTCTCCTCATATTGCCGATGAAGATGGAAATAATGGAGTAAAAGATTTTACACCAATTATTGAAAAAGCTCTACAATTAGGTGGTTTTACAGAAGATGAACCTGAAAAGAAAATACTAGTAGGGTTTGGTCATCATGCAACCCTAAGTTACGCTGATAAAATAATAGAAGCCGTTAAGAATGGTGACATAAAACATTTCTTCTTAATAGGTGGCTGTGACGGTGCACGACCTGGAAGAAACTATTATACAGAATTTGCTGAAAAAACTCCAAAGGATACAATTATATTAACTTTAGCTTGTGGTAAATATCGTTTCAATAAAAAAGATTTTGGAACAATCGGAGAACTACCAAGACTTCTTGATGTAGGTCAATGTAACGATTCTTACTCAGCAATAAAAATAGCTCTTGCTCTTGCAGATGCCTTTAACTGTGGTGTAAATGAACTCCCATTATCTCTAATACTATCTTGGTATGAACAAAAGGCTGTAGGTATATTATTAACTCTATTATACTTAGGTATAAAAGACATTCGTCTTGGTCCAACATTACCAGCTTTTGTATCACCTAATGTTCTACAAGTATTAGTTGACAAATTTGAATTAAAACCTATATCCACACCGGATGAAGATTTACAGACTATACTTGGCTAACTTATTATTTCCTAAAAAATAAAAAAGCTAGGCTTAATGCCTAGCTTCATCTATTATATCTTTTTAACAAATTCAGATTTTAATTTCATAGCTCCAAAACCATCAATTTTACAATCAATATCATGATCTCCATCAACCAAACGTATACTTTTTACTTTTGTACCTATTTTTATGACTGATGAACTTCCTTTTACTTTAAGGTCTTTGATTACTGTTACAGAATCACCATCATTTAAGACATTTCCATTTGCATCTTTAAAAATCTTTTTATCTTCACTATTTTGAGTTTCTGATTCTAAAGTCCACTCATGACCACATTCTGGACAAACAAAAAGACTTCCATCTTCATAAGTATATTCTGAATTACATTTTGGGCAATTTGGCAAATCAAGCATAATTCATTTCCTCCATTCGTTTTGTTAATTCTAATATATAAAAATGTTTTCAAATTCCCTTTTGCAACTTCATAAGAATAGAATTACTATCTTGAAATTTACAAAAAAACATATAGGAAGTTTCTTATAGGCTTATATACTATCATAGTTTTCCCATATTATCAAACTTGACCCCAAAATACATCTATAATTCTTTGTATATTCTTTATACCATTACTTATTACCCCATGACTCCATTCTGGTGGGAATAGCACTTTATAGCTTGAACGTGAAAATCTTTCGTCTATAAGTAGAACCACCCCCTTGTCTTCCTCTGTACGGATAACTCTTCCCACTGCTTGCATAACTTTATTCATTCCAGGATACATATAAGCATACTCAAAACCCTTACCTTTTGTCTTCTTAAAATAATCACTTATAATATTTCTTTCCAAACATATTTGAGGTAGTCCTACACCAACAATTATAGTTCCAATAAGTTTATCTCCTGTTAAATCAATCCCTTCAGAAAAAACTCCTCCCATAACTGCAAAGCCTACTAAATTTTCCTTGTTCTTTTCTGAAAAACTCTGTAAGAAATTTTCCCGTTCTTCTTCAGTCATGCCAATTTCCTGACATATTGTATTTATTTCTAAGTTCTTATCACAGAATCTAATATATACTTCATTCATATATTTATAGGATGGAAAAAACACAAGATAGTTTCCTTTTTTTACTTTAATTACACTTTCTATGTCCTCTACTACTCTATCATATGTAAGTTCTCTCATAGTGTATTTAGTTGACACTTTATCATCCACCATAAGACACAAATTTTCCTTTTTAAAAGGAGATTTAAGTCTCATTCGATAGGACTCTCCATTCCCACCTAAAATATCTATAAAATAATTCATAGGCATTAAGGTAGCTGAAAACAAGATTGATGCTTTTCCTCGTTTCATAGCTTCTCTTAAAAGATATGAAGGATCTAAACAAAACATTTTAAGTTTTACATCTTCATAAGTTTTTTCACCATAGGTCACATATCTTTCGTCGTAATCTTCATAAGTTCTTATAAAAGCTAAAGTCTTAAAATAAAAATCCAAAAGTTCATCTTTAAAGCTAACTTCATTGTTTTTATTCTCTAAAAGCCACTTTTCAGCATAGTAATTAAAATCCATCAATAAAAAAATAATCTCTTCTGGTGCTTCCTTTTGTATATACTGATTATTATTTTTTTCACACATCTTTTTAAAGTTAACCATACATGAATTAATTTTATTAAGTTTTTTTGAAACTCCTACGGCTTCGTTTTTAGTAAGTTTTTTTAAATTTAGAACCTCTTTTTTGCTAATTTCTGAGGAAAACATCTCTCTCCCTCTATCAACTAAATTATGTGCCTCATCTATTAAGAATACACAATCAGTACTTCCTTCTGCAAAAAATCTTTTTAAATGAACTCTAGGATCAAAAACATAATTATAGTCACATATTACACAATCAGCATAATTTGCCAAATCTAATGAAAATTCAAAAGGACAAACTTCATGCTTCTCAGCATATTTTTCAATTATTTCTCTTGAAAATTCCTCTTCTTTAAAAATATCCTCCACAGCTTTGTTTACCCTATCAAAATGTCCCTTGGCAAACTCACATTTTTCAGGATCGCAGCTTTCATTAGGTCTAAAGCATATTTTGTCTTTAGCCGTAAGAGTAACACTCTTTAACTTAAGACCATTATCCCTCATATTATTTAAAGCTTTCTCTGCAGCAGTTCTTGTTATAGTTTTTGCTGTTAAATAAAATATTTTCGAGGTATGTCCTTGGCCTAACGCTTTAATACTGGGAAAAAGGGTAGCTGCTGTTTTGCCTATTCCTGTGGGAGCTTGTGCAAAAATAATCTTACCTTCTTCTATGGTTTTATAAACAGAAACAGCAAGCTTTCTTTGACCTTCTCTATATTCTTTAAAGGGGAATTCTAGATTTTTTATAGCTTCATCTCTAATCTCATAATTATTTCTTAGTATTCTTGCCCAATGTAAATATCTCTCTACTATGCCATAAAAAAATTCTTGCAACTCATGAAATGTATATCTTTTAAGAAATCTCTTTATTTCCTTTGTATCCATTTGATAGTAAGTAAGCTGAACATCTATAGTATTAATTTCTTTTTCCTTTGAATATATATAAGCATAAGACTTAGCCTGTGCCCAGTGAATTTCATTATAATCCTCTTCAACAAACTCTAAAGGAGTTGTTGTTGTTTTTATTTCATCTATTATGACATTATCTTCATACTCAATTATGCCATCTGCTCGACCAGTTATCTGTAGAATTATATCTTCTTTTTCTACAGTATATGAAAGTGTAACCTCTGGTTTATACTCTTTAGGTGCAGATTTCTGTATTTTTTGGTGAGCTTTTATAGCATCTGTATTTCTTGTACTACCTACAAAAGTAGATACTAAATCTCCAGAGCGAAGTACAAATTCCACTAAGCTTCTTACTGAAATTTTAATAGTATTGTTGTCCATAACATTAACCTTTCAACATAATTTTATTCTCATATAAATTATAACTTATTCATAATTTATAACAAAGATAATTATATATTAGATGTAATGCTAATATATTTGAAAATTAGCACTGGTAAAATATTTAATAATTAAAGAAAGGATGATTTTATGTATTACGATAAAGAGGTTCCTATATCTAACTGTGAACTACGTGGTAATGCTAGAATGAATTTAAAAGGGAATTGGATGCCTGCAGTTTTAGCATATCTTGTATTTACTATTATCTCAGCTCTACCATCAACTATCCCTTATGTAGGACCTATAATTTCTATTTTAATTGCAGGTCCTATGACTTTAGGTATTACAAAATTCTCTCTTAATCTAAAAAGACATAGCAACACAAATATAGAAGTTATATTTGATGGTTTTAAAAACTTTACTACAGCCATGGTTTTACAAATACTTATTACCTTATTTGTTACTTTGTGGAGTATCCTTATGGTAATTCCTGGAATAATTGCAGCTTTAAGTTACTCCCAAGCCTTTTATATTCTAAATGATAATCCTGATATGCCAGCAACGGAGGCATTAGAAGAAAGTAAAAGAATAATGCAGGGATACAAATGGAAGCTATTCTGTTTATATTTAAGCTTCATAGGATGGGTACTCCTAAGCGCACTAACCTTTGGAATTGGTACACTATGGCTAAATCCTTATATTGGATTATCTTTGGCTAATTTCTATGACAATATAAAAAATAATCTTAACAAATAAGTATAAAACCCAAACTATTAACTTTATGATATAGTTTGGGTTTTATACTTATTTAATCATTTTTAATTTTATAAATATAAATTATCCTCTTCTCTTTATCATCTAATTTACTAAGATATCTATAAAGAGATACATATAACCTATTTTGGGTATGCTGAGCCATAAAGATATCGTAACTATTTATTCTCCAATTAAAGCCTTTATCGTGTATAACTTGAGAATGGTATGGTAAGTCCTTATTCCTTGGATCTCCATATTGAATTATATCTCCCTCTTTTAATATAGAGTACAATCTATTAAAATTATCTAATGCTTGTTGAACAGTAATTTTTGTAGTTACGAAAGCTCTATTTCTTCCTATACCCTCTTCATTACCCCAATGTTTTCTAAAGTAACGTGCCGATCTCCATGTTATAGAAATTTCGGTAAGTTCATTTTCATCTGTAGTATTGCAAAACCATGACTCAAACTCTGTCCACTCTGTACCGTCTTCTTCAAGTCCTCCTGCTTTCAAAACTTGTGATACAAAATTAGTGCAATCATCCTCTGAAAAATAAGGATATTCCTTTGTATTTGGAGTTAACGCATAGGTTTCAGCATAATTTTTTGCAGCCTCCCTATCGTAGTTTAAGTTAGAATCTGTCATTAAATCTCTTTCAATATTATTTTTTAACATATATGCCCTTTAAAATAATTGATACTAATATATAATATAAGTATTTATACTATTTTATGCTAAAGGACAAACTCTATAAAAATAAAAAGTTTAGAAATTTATATATTCTAAATTTCTAAACTTCATCTATTCCCTTATATTTGATAAACCCTTTTTTATTTTATTTAACCTTCTTATACTTCTTTATTATAAAACTTTACTTAAGAAATCCTTAGTTCTATCATTTTTAGGATTGTTAAATACTTCTTGTGGAGTTCCTTCTTCTAATATAACTCCACCATCCATAAAGAACACCCTATCTCCAACTTCTTTTGCAAATCCCATTTCATGGGTTACAACAACCATTGTCATACCTTCTTTTGCAAGCTCTTTCATAACTTCTAAAACTTCCCCAACCATTTCTGGGTCTAATGCTGAAGTTGGTTCATCAAAAAGCATCACATCTGGTGACATAGCAAGGGCTCTTGCTATTGCTATTCTTTGTTTTTGACCACCTGAAAGCTGCTTTGGATATGCATTAGCTTTATCTTTTAGCCCCACTCTTTCTAGTAATTTAAAAGCAATTTGTTCTGCTTCTTCTTTTGGTATATTTTTTACCTTTATTGGTGCTAATGTTATGTTGTCTAAAATGCTTAGATGAGGAAAAAGATTAAACTGTTGAAAAACCATTCCCATCTTTTCTCTTAACTTATTTATATCTATTCCTTTTTCTGTTAAAACTTGTCCTTCAAAAACTATTTCTCCTTCTGTTGGTTCCTCTAAAAGATTAAGACATCTTAAAAACGTACTCTTTCCTGAACCTGAAGGCCCTATAACAACTACAACTTCACCTTTTTTTATATGCGCATCTACACCTTTTAAAACATGTATATCTTCAAATTTTTTATGTAAATTATTTACCTTAATCACTAATCTTCATCTTCCTTTCAAATCTTCCTAATAATTTTGATAAACTAAATGTTAAAACAAAATACATTGCAGCCGCAAAAATATATGGACTTATAGGCTCAAATGTTGTTCCTGATACTACTTGTGCATTAAACATTATCTCATGTATTCCTATTATAGAAACAATAGAAGATTCTTTGATTACAGTAATAAATTCATTACCTAAAGCTGGTAATATATTTTTTACTGCTTGCGGTATTACTATATATTTCATAGACATATTATGAGAAAATCCTAAAGATCTTGCTGCTTCCATTTGTCCTTTTTCAATTGATTCTATTCCACCTCTTATAACTTCTGCTACATAAGCTGTACTATTTATTGTTAAAGCTAAAATACCTGCTATAAAATCAGTAAAGTTCATTCCAAAGGCAGTTATTTCTGGTATATTTATCCCTATTAGTGGAAGCCCATAATAAAGAATAAATAATTGTACAAATAAAGGTGTTCCCCTCACTATTTCTATAAAAACTGATGATATTCCTTTTAAAATTATATTTTTTGAAAGCTTCATTAGAGCAAATCCAGTTCCAAAAACTGCTCCTAAAACTACAGTAAAAAATGATAAAAATACTGTAATTCCTGCGCCTTTCATAAAGAAACTAAAGTATTCCGATAAATATCCAAAGCTCATTAAAATTTCCTCCTAATTAAAACTTTTGTCCTCTTACCCAAACAAAAGATAATGATATTATATCATTATCTTTTGTAGCTTTTATATATTTTATTTATTCAACCATTTCATTTGCTTTTGTAACAAATTTCTCTATCTTACCTTCTGATACTAATCTATCTATAGTCTTATTTATAGCATCAACAAACTCTTTACTATCTTTTTGAACAGCTATTGCTGAACCTTCATCTGGATTACCTACTTTAATGTCAGCTACCATTAAATCTTTATTTTTATCTGCATAGGCTTTTGCTACAGGTCCTTCTACAATTATTGCATCTGATCTTTTAGTTTTAAGTGAAAGTGTTAAATCTGTAACCTTTCCAAGTGAAACTATAGTAGCATTTTTTATTTCTTTTCTTGCAATTTCATCTTGAATTGATGCCTTTTGTGCTCCTATTTTCTTACCTGCTAAATTATCTACAGTCTTATATTTATCCTTATCTTCAGTTCTAATCATTACAGATTGAACAGCTTTATAATATACTTTTGAAAAATCAACTTCTTTTGCTCTTTCTGGAGTAGGTGTCATACCTGATATTAAAATATCAACTTTTCCAGTTTTAAGAGAAGGTATTAGGCCATCAAATCCCATATCTCTAATTTCAAGTTCAACACCTAAATCTTTTGCTATTTCTTTTGCTATTTCAATATCAAAACCTATAATTGTATCTTTTCCATCTATATTTTTATGGAATTCATATGGTGCATAATCAGCACAAGTTCCAAGAACTAGCTTTCCAGCTTTTTTTATTTCAGCAAGCTTTCCAACTTCATCCTTTGCTTTATCTTCTACTTGTTTGCCGTTTTCTTGAGTGCTAGCAGACTTTTGTCCACATCCCACAAAACCAGCAGTAATACATAAAATCATTGAAAAAATAACTGCTTTCATTTTTTTATTCTTGAACATTAATATTTCCCCCTAAATATTTTATTATCTGCGTATTATTATAAGTTCAAAGTTATATTTATGCAACTCCTTTTTTACAGTTATATATTCACATATTTTCTATAATATTTTTACAGTAACCTTCTTTTATTCATTATTTTATAATAAATTATATATAAATTATAAAGGAGGTAAATACTTTATGCTTTCTATTCATTTTCTGTTAGATTTAGCCATTATTTTGTTAACTACAAAACTTTTAGGTTTGTTTACAAGAAAAATTCAAATGCCTCAAGTAGTTGGTGCTTTACTAGCGGGTATTATATTAGGACCATCTGTTTTAGGAATAGTATCTGAAACAGACTTTATATCAAAGCTATCGGAACTTGGTGTAATTGTGCTAATGTTTCAAGCTGGACTTGAAACCGACTTTAATGAATTAAAGAAATGCGGAAAAGCTTCCTTTATAATTGCCCTTATTGGAGTAATTGTTCCTTTAATAGGAGGTTTTGCGGTAGCAAGCTTTCTCAATAATGATGGAAGTATTTTTAGTTTAAACAATAAAAAATTACTTGAACATATATTCATTGGAGTTGTATTAACAGCTACTTCTGTTAGTATTACCGTAGAAACACTTGAAGAACTAGGTAAATTTAAAACAAATTCCGGAACTGCTATATTAGGTGCAGCAATCATTGATGATATCTTAGGTATTATAATTCTAACAATTGTAACTAGTTCAACAGACTCCTCTCTACACTTAAATATTGTATTATTTAAAATAGCAGCTTTCTTCTTAATTTCAGCAATAAGTGGTCTTGCTTTTAGATATTTCTTTTCAGCTGTTAGTAAACAATTCGGTCCAAAACATAGAATTGCTTTATTGGGTTTTTCTTTCTGCCTTATTATGGCTTTTATAGCTGAACGTTACTTTGGTATAGCAGACATTACAGGTGCTTATATAGCTGGTGTAGTTATTTCAAATACTCTTTACTGTGACTATGTTAAAAATAAAATGGACACTCTATCCTTTTTATTATTATCTCCTATATTCTTTGCAAGCATCGGGATAAATATTACCATAAATAGTACCAACTCTTCTATGCTTATATTTACTTTAATGTTAATAGTCATAGCAATATTAACTAAAATAGTTGGTTGCGGATTAGGTGCTAAATTATGCGGATATAGTAATAACGAATCTCTGCAAATTGGTATTGGTATGATTTCAAGAGGTGAAGTTGCACTTATCATTGCAAACAAAGGTGTAGCCCTAGGACTTCTAAACAAACAGTACTTCGGTCCAATAATAGTAATAGTTATTGTAACTACTCTTATAACACCTATACTTTTAAAATTAGTTTACAGTGAAAAGCATACCCATACCACAGCTTAGAATAATATTGCGAAGCAACATTATCCTAGTTTAGAGTTTACAGTGGACAGTTTACAGTTAAGGATATTTTGCTAACGCAAAATTTAAAATGAAGTACAAAAAGCTAGTATAG
>JAVBWC010000047.1:0-15168 GCA_036677675.1 Clostridiaceae bacterium
TAATGTCATTGTTATTGCTGCTGTTGTTGTTGTCTTACCGTGGTCTACGTGTCCTATTGTTCCTATATTTACGTGTGGTTTTGTTCTTTCAAACTTTGCTCTTGCCATTTTAAATTCCCTCCTAAATTATCGTTTAATTTAAGTATTTTTTTATTTTTTAAAATTTAAAATTTATTTTATTTAAATTATTGATTTTAAGCTTATAATTTAAAAATCTTTATCTAGAATTATTCATTTTAAATTACTTGCTTAAAACTCCAATAATTTATTTTAATATTTTTATCAAATAACTTCTTTTAACTATTTATCGCCTATAACTTTATCTGCTATACTCTTTGGAACTTCTTCATAATGATCAAATTCCATACTGTATGTTCCTCTTCCTTGTGTTCTTGATCTTAATACAGTTGCATATCCAAACATTTCAGAAAGTGGAACGTGTGCTACAATAACTTGAGCACCTGCTCTTGGGTTCATTCCTTCTATTCTACCTCTTCTTGAGTTAACATCTCCCATAACATCTCCCATATATTCTTCTGGGACAACTACTTCAACCTTCATAACAGGTTCAAGTAGTACTGGTTGTGCTTTAGCCATAGCATTTTTAAAGGCCATAGAACCAGCAATCTTAAACGCCATTTCTGATGAGTCAACATCATGGTATGAACCATCATAACATTTAACCTTAAAGTTAATAACTGGGAATCCGCCTAAAATACCACTTTGTGAAGCTTCTCGAATTCCATTATCTACAGCCGGAACATATTCTCTTGGAATAACTCCTCCAACGATAGCATTTTCGAATTCATATTCTCCTTCATGAGGTATTAATTCAATCCAGCAGTGTCCAAATTGTCCACGTCCACCAGACTGTCTTACAAACTTACCTTCAGCTTTAACAGCATTCTTAACAGTTTCTTTGTAAGCAACTTGTGGAGCACCAACATTACACTCAACTTTAAATTCTCTTTGAAGTCTGTCTACTATGATTTCAAGGTGAAGTTCACCCATCCCAGCTATAATTACTTGACCTGTTTCTTGATCTGTATAAGTCTTGAATGTAGGATCTTCTTCAGCAAGTTTAGCTAATGCTATTCCCATTTTTTCTTGACCAGCCTTAGTTTTTGGCTCTATAGCTACAGAAATAACTGGTTCTGGGAATTCCATACTTTCAAGAACCACTACTGATTTTTCATCACATAGAGTATCTCCAGTAGTTGTATTCTTAAGACCAATTACTGCACCTAATTCTCCTGCATATAACTCTTCAACTTCTTCTCTATGATTAGCATGCATCTTAACAAGTCTTCCAATTCTTTCTTTTTTGCCTTTATTACTGTTTAATACATAGCTACCACTAGTCATTACTCCTGAGTAAATTCTTGTGAAAGCAAGTTTACCAACAAACGGGTCAGTAGCAATTTTAAATGCTAATGCTGATAAAGGTTCATTATCATCCGCTTTTCTTACGATTTCATTACCATCTTCGTCAACACCTTGCACTGATGCTATATCAAGTGGTGATGGTAGGTATGCAATAACAGCATCTAATAAGTGTTGAACACCTTTATTTTTATAAGCAGTACCACATAATACAGGCACTATTTCATTAGCTATAGTTGCTTTTCTTAATGCAGTATGCATTTCTTCTTCAGTTATTTCTTCACCTTCAAGATATTTCATCATTAACTCTTCATCTGTTTCAGCAATAGCTTCTATCATTGAAGCTCTATATTCTTCAGCTTGTTCTTTTAAATCTGCTGGAATTTCAACTTCTTCAAAGTTTACTCCTAATTCTTTATCAAAGATAACAGCTTCATTTTTTATAAGGTCTATATGTCCTTGATAATCATCTTCTTTTCCTATTGGAAGTTGTATTGGCACAGCATTTGCACGTAGTCTTTCTCTTACAGAGTTTACTGACATATAGAAATCTGCACCTAATATATCCATTTTATTTACAAATATCATTCTTGGAACATGATATTTATCACCTTGTCTCCATACTGTTTCAGTTTGAGGCTCAACTCCACCTTTAGCATCTAGTATAGTAACTGCACCATCAAGTACTCTTAGTGATCTTTCAACCTCAACAGTGAAATCTACGTGCCCTGGTGTGTCTATTATGTTGATTTGGTGTTCTTTCCAAAAACAAGTAGTTGCAGCAGAAGTAATTGTAATACCTCTTTCTTGTTCTTGAACCATCCAGTCCATAGTAGCCGCACCTTCATGAGTTTCTCCTATTTTATGAGTTCTTCCTGTATAGAATAATATACGTTCTGTTGCTGTAGTTTTACCAGCATCAATATGTGCCATTATTCCGATGTTACGAAATTTGTTTAACGGATATTGTCTAGCCACTCTTTTTTTCCTCCTCTCAACTAGTAAATTACTTTATTTATCTAAAGTTAAAATTTACAATTGGATAAAACTGTTTTGGATTCAACCAAAACAGTTTTATCATTAAGTTTAAAATTTTATTAATATCTATAGTGAGCGAACGCTTTATTAGCTTCTGCCATTTTATGTGTGTCTTCTCTCTTCTTAACAGCCGCTCCTGTATTATTAGCAGCATCCATTAATTCTCCTGCTAATCTCTCTCTTGCGTACTTTTCGCCTCTTTTTTCAGCAGCTGCAATTATCCATCTGATTCCTAAAGTCTGTCTTCTTTCTGCTCTAACTTCTATAGGAACTTGATAAGTAGCTCCACCTATTCTTCTTGCTTTTACTTCTAATAATGGCATAACATTATTCATAGCAGTTTCAAAAACTTCTATAGAATCGTTTCCTGTTTTTTCTGTAATTATTTCAAAAGCATCGTAGCATATTTTTTGAGCCAATCCTTTTTTACCATCTTGCATTACAGAGTTGATAAGCTTTGAAACTACTCTACTATTGAATTTTGGATCTGGTAATACATCTCTTTTAGGTGTAAATCCTTTTCTTGGCACTTTTCTTCCCTCCTTAACATTTATCGTTTAATTCATAGGTACTCGGCAATTCCACCGTAAAGTGCTCTCTTCTGCAAAATATACAACATATATAATCTATATAAATGCTGAAGACATAGCACTATTTTCAAACAAATTATTTTTGTTTTGGTCTCTTTGCACCGTATTTAGATCTTCCTTGCATTCTGTTAGCTACTCCAGCTGCATCTAATGCACCTCTTATTATGTGGTATCTAACACCAGGAAGGTCCTTAACTCTTCCACCTCTTATTAAAACAACGCTGTGTTCTTGTAAATTGTGTCCTACTCCTGGGATATAAGCACTAACTTCAAATCCATTTGTAAGTCTTACTCTGGCAACTTTTCTAAGCGCTGAGTTTGGTTTCTTAGGAGTTGTAGTTTTAACAACTGTACATACTCCTCTCTTTTGAGGACATTGTTTTAATGCAGGTGCTGTTGACTTAGTCTCAGCAGTTTTTCTTCCTTTTCTTACTAATTGGTTAATTGTTGGCATTTTTCCACCTCCTTAAATTTTAAATAAGCTATATTTTTTTTGTTATTAACATATTACTTATATAGAACTAACACAACTGATGCTCCTACATCTATTCCACAAAGCTTGCCTAGTTCTTTCATTGTTTCTACAAAAACAATTTTAATAGATTTCTCATTGGCTAATTCTATTACTGGGTTAACTAACTTACTATCTGCATCCTTAGCTAGATATAAAAGCTGTCCTTCTCCATTTTTCATATGCTTTAAAGTTTGCTTTAAGCCAATAACTTTTTGGCCTTCAAGCCGGCTAACCATTGTAGACCCCCCTTAAAACATTATGTTAGAGACAAAGTTTAACTCTTTGTCTCTAATCATATTGTAATACATACAAAATGTATTTTAACATTTTACTTCTCTTGTGTCAACAAAATCAATGTTAAGCTTCATTAATATTTATTAAATCTTCCTCATCATTACTATTTTCTGTGTTTAACTTAAGTGCTCTATATCTCATCATTCCTGTTCCAGCTGGAATCAATTTACCTATTAACACATTTTCTTTTAATCCTATTAACGGGTCAATCTTTCCTTTAATAGCCGCGTCAGTAAGAACTCTTGTAGTTTCTTGGAATGAAGCAGCAGATAAGAACGATTCTGTAGCAAGAGCTGCTTTAGTAATTCCTAATAATGCTATATCACCAGTAGCTGGTTCGCCACCTTGTTCAGCGACTTCTGCATTTATTCCATCGAAGTCAAATATATCTACTAATGTTCCTGGAAGTAATTCAGTATCTCCAGATTCTTTTATCTTAACTTTTCTAGTCATTTGTCTTACAACAACCTCTAAGTGCTTATCGTTAATATCAACACCTTGAAGTCTATACACTTTTTGCACTTCAGACAATAAATAATTTTTAACCTCTTTAGCTCCTTTAATGGCTAATATATCATGTGGATTTACTGAACCTTCAGTAAGTTCATCACCAGCATCTATTTTATCTCCATTAGTAACTTTAATTCTAGAACCAAAAGGTATATCGTAAGCCTTATCTTCTCCGGACTCTTCTGTTACATGTATAATTCTTTTCTTCTTGGTTTCCTCAATTCTTACAGTACCAGAAACCTCACTTATTATTGCAAGTCCTTTTGGCTTTCTAGCCTCAAATAATTCTTCTACTCTTGGAAGACCTTGAGTGATATCAGCTCCAGCAACTCCTCCAGTATGGAATGTTCTCATAGTAAGCTGTGTTCCTGGTTCACCTATTGATTGTGCTGCAATTATACCTACAGATTCTCCGATATTTATCTTCTGTGCTGTAGCCATGTTCATACCATAACATTTAGCACAAACTCCGTGTTTTGATTTACATGTAAATACAGATCTTATCCTAACCTTCTTAACACCTGCAGCTTCTACTTTTTCAGCTATGTCACCGTCCATATAAGCATCTTTTTCAACCATAACTTCTCCAGTTGATGGATTTATTATATCTTCCGCAGCATATCTTCCTGTAAGTCTTTCACTTAGTGGTTCAATTATTTCATTACCTTCTCTAATCTCTATAACTTCATATCCATCTGTAGTTCCACAATCTTCTTCTCTAACAATAACATCTTGGCTTACATCTACAAGTCTTCTTGTTAAATATCCTGAGTCTGCAGTCTTTAGGGCTGTATCAGCATTACCCTTTCTGGCTCCGTGAGTTGAAATAAAGTACTCTAATACGTCAAGTCCCTCTCTAAATGATGCCTTGATAGGTAATTCTATGATTTTACCTGATGGGTTAGCCATAAGTCCTCTCATACCAGCTAGCTGTTTAATCTGTGATTTAGATCCTCTAGCTCCTGAATCAGCCATCATAAATATTGGATTAAATTTATCAAGATTATCCATTAAGGCATTTGCAACATCTTCTGTTGTCTGAGTCCATTTTTCAATTACTCTTTCATATCTTTCGTCTTCTGATATAAATCCTCTTCTGAACATCTTTTCAATTTTTTCTACAGCAGCCTCTGTATCTGAAAGTAATTTGTTTTTATTCCCAGGAACTGTCATATCAGAAACTGAGATAGTTATAGCTCCTATAGTAGAATAATGATATCCTTTTGCTTTTATTTTATCAAGCATAATAGATGTTACAGTCGGACCATATTTAGTATAACATTTGTCTATTATCTTTCCTAAATTCTTCTTACTAACTAGGAAATTAACTTCCAATTTAAATTCATTTTCTGCTTTACTTCTATCTATAAAACCTAAATCTTGAGGTATTGCTTCATTGAAAATAATTAATCCTGGTGTAGTGTCAATAATTCCACTAACAATTTTTTCATCTTTAATTTTAGACATTTTAACCTTTATTTTAGCATGAATGTCTACTTCACCAACTTGGTATGCCATTAATACTTCATCAGTGCTTGAAAATACTTTTCCTTCCCCTTTAGCTCCATCTTTATCTAATGTTAGATAATATGCACCTAAAACCATATCTTGAGTAGGTACACACACAGGTTTACCATCAGATGGTTTCATTATGTTATTAGCTGCAAGCATTAGGAATCTAGCTTCTGACTGTGCTTCAACTGAAAGTGGTACGTGTACAGCCATTTGGTCACCATCAAAATCTGCATTATACGCTGTACATACTAGTGGGTGAAGTTTTATAGCTCTACCTTCAACTAGAATTGGTTGGAAAGCTTGAATACCTAGTCTATGAAGTGTAGGAGCACGGTTTAAAAGTACTGGATGCTCTACAATAACTTCTTCAAGTACATCCCAAACTTGAGGCATTACTCTTTCCACCATCTTTTTGGAACTTTTTATATTATGCGCTGCTCCGCTTTCAACTAATTTTTTCATAACAAATGGTTTAAACAATTCAAGTGCCATTTCTTTAGGAAGACCACATTGATACATTTTAAGTTCAGGTCCTACAACTATAACTGAACGTCCTGAATAGTCAACACGTTTACCAAGTAGATTTTGTCTAAATCTTCCTTGCTTACCTTTTAGCATATCTGATAATGATTTTAATGGTCTATTTCCCGGTCCAGTAACTGGTCTACCACGTCTTCCATTATCTATAAGTGCATCCACTGCTTCTTGAAGCATTCTCTTTTCATTTCTTACTATTATATCAGGAGCACCTAAATCTAAAAGCTTTTTCAATCTGTTATTTCTATTTATAACTCTTCTATATAAATCATTTAAATCAGATGTAGCAAATCTGCCTCCATCTAATTGAACCATTGGTCGTAAATCTGGTGGAATTACTGGTATAACATCAATAACCATCCAATCAGGTCTATTCTTAGATTTTCTAAAAGACTCTACAACTTCTAATCTTCTAATAGTTCTAACCTTTTTTTGACCAGTACTAGTTTTTAAGCCTTCTTTTAACTCTATAGATAATTGTTCTAAATCTATTTCCTCTAATAGTTGTTTTACAGCTTCTGCACCCATACTAGCTACAAAACTTTCTTCACCATATTTGTCAACGCTCTCTCTATACTCTTTTTCACTTAATAATTGTTTCTTTAATAGTGGAGTTTCCTTAGGATCTAACACAACATATGATGCAAAGTATAATACTTTTTCTAAAGATCTTGGCGACATATCCAGAATAAGTCCCATTCTAGATGGTATACCTTTAAAATACCATATATGTGATACGGGAGCCGCAAGTTCTATATGACCCATTCTTTCACGTCTAACTTTAGATTTTGTAACTTCAACTCCGCATCTGTCACATACTATTCCTTTATATCTAACTCTTTTATATTTGCCGCAGTGACATTCCCAGTCTTTTATAGGTCCGAATATTCTTTCGCAGAATAACCCATCCTTTTCTGGCTTAAGTGTTCTATAATTTATTGTTTCAGGTTTTTTTACTTCTCCTCTTGACCATTCCCTAATTTGCTCAGGTGAAGCTAAGCCTATCTGCAAGGCTTCAAAATTATTTAATTCTATCAAGGGTAAATCCTCCCTCCACATTAATGTTCATCATTAAAATCTTCTAATTCTAATTCATCTCCAAAATCATCTAATTCCAATTCATCATAATCTAATTTTAAATCATCATCTTCTTCATAGTCATCTTGATCATCCAATTCAATGTCCGCATCAACATCACCGCTTGCTGAAGAAACTATGGCATCTTCTGTGCCTTCAATATTCACTCCTAATTCATCCATATCTTCTTCCATGGATTCTTTAATCTTTATTTCTTCATTAGTATCACTTAATACTTTTACATTTAAGCATAGTGCTTGCAATTCTTTGATAAGAACTTTAAATGATTCTGGAACGCCTGATTCTGGAATATTTTCACCTTTTACAATAGACTCATAAGTTTTAACTCTTCCTACAACATCATCTGATTTAACAGTTAATACTTCTTGAAGTGTGTGAGCAGCTCCATAAGCTTCAAGTGCCCAAACTTCCATTTCTCCAAATCTTTGACCACCGAATTGAGCTTTACCTCCTAGTGGCTGTTGAGTAACTAATGAGTATGGTCCTGTAGATCTAGCATGTATTTTATCATCAACTAAATGATGAAGCTTTAAGATATACATGTATCCAACAGTAACTCTATTATCAAAAGGCTCTCCTGTTCTTCCATCATATAATGCAGTCTTTCCATCACCCGAATATCCTGCTACTTCTAATAATTCAACTATTTCACTTTCTTCTGCACCATCAAATACCGGTGTTGCTATATGCCATCCCATTTCACTAGCTGCCCATCCTAAATGAACTTCAAGTACCTGACCGATATTCATACGTGAAGGTACCCCTAGCGGATTTAAGCATATTTGAAGCGGTCTTCCATCTGGTAAGAACGGCATATCTTCTTCAGGTAATATCCTAGAAATAACACCCTTATTACCATGTCTTCCTGCCATTTTATCGCCTACAGATATTTTTCTCTTTTGAGCAATATAGCATCTAACTAATTCATTAACGCCTGGAGGAAGTTCATCACCATTTTCTCTAGTAAATACTTTAACATCTACAATTATACCCGCTTCTCCATGAGGAACTCTTAGTGAAGTATCTCTAACTTCTCTTGCTTTTTCTCCAAAAATTGCTCTTAAAAGTCTTTCTTCAGCAGTTAATTCAGTTTCTCCCTTTGGAGTAACTTTTCCTACTAATATATCTCCTGATCTAACTTCTGCACCTATTCTAATTATGCCTCTTTCATCAATGTTTTTCAGTGCATCGTCACCTACATTTGGTATATCTCTTGTTATTTCTTCTGGTCCTAACTTTGTATCTCTAGCTTCTGCTTCATATTCCTCAATATGAATAGATGTAAATACGTCATCACGTACAAGCTGTTCTGATACAAGCATAGCATCTTCGTAGTTATAACCTTCCCATGTTATAAATCCTATACGTATATTTTGACCTAGTGCAATTTCACCATAATCTGTTGATGGTCCATCAGCTAATACATCTCCAGCCTTTACTTTTTCGTCTTTGTCTACTATAGGTCTTTGATTTATACATGTACCTTGGTTAGATCTCTTATATTTTAAAAGTCTATATCTATCAATTCTTCCATCTGAATCTCTCTTTACTTTTACTTCATCTGCACTAACATAAATTACAGTTCCATCATGCTCAGCTTTTGGAAGTACGCCTGAATCAACAGCAGCTTTATACTCTATACCTGTACCTACTATTGGAGCTGCTGGTTTTAGTAATGGCACTGCTTGACGTTGCATGTTAGATCCCATTAAAGCACGGCTGGCATCATCATTCTCAAGGAATGGAATCATGGCAGTCGCAACAGATACTATCTGTCTAGCCGAAACATCCATTAAGTCAACTTGTTGTTTTGGAACAACTAAAACATCTTCTTCTTTTCTAACGGTTATTTTATCATCGATAAAATGACCTTCACTATCTATTGGCTCTTTTGCTTGAGCTATTAGATATTGATCTTCTTCATCTGCTGTAAAGTATACAATTTTGTCTGTAACCTTACCTAATTTTTTATCCACTATTGCATATGGTGTTTCCATAAATCCATACTCATTCACCCTTGCATAGCAAGCAAGCGAGTTAATAAGACCTATGTTAGGTCCTTCTGGAGTTTCTATTGGACACATTCTACCATAATGAGAGTGGTGAACATCTCTAACTTCAAAACCAGCTCTTTCTCTTGAAAGTCCTCCTGGTCCTAAAGCTGACAATCTTCTCTTATGTGTTAATTCTGATAATGGATTTGTTTGATCCATAAACTGTGAAAGCTGTGAGCTTCCAAAGAATTCTTTAATTGCTGCCGCTACTGGTCTTATATTTATTAACGCTTGAGGTGTTATAACTTCTTGGTCTTGAATAGTCATTCTCTCTTTAACTACTCTTTCCATTCTTGATAATCCAATTCTGAATTGGTTCTGCAATAATTCGCCAACAGATCTTAAACGTCTATTTCCTAAATGATCTATATCATCAATATTCCCAATTCCATAAGGTAATCCTAATTCATAACTAATAGTAGCATAAATATCATCTGTTACTATATGCTTAGGAATCAATTCATGAATATTCTTCTTTATTTCTTCTTTTATAGCATCTTCACTACTATAATTATCTAATATTTTCTTTAATGTTGGATAGTGAACATGTTCTTTAATCTTTAAATCTGATATGTCAAAATCTACAAACTTATGTATGTCAACAAAGTGATTACCTATAACTCTGATAACTTTATCTTCTACTTGAATATTTACAGAATTAATACCACAATCTTGAATTTGATGTGCTTTTTCTCTATCTATTATCTCACCTTTTTGAACTAAGATTTCTCCTGTAATAGGATTCACAACATCTTCAGCTGCAGCTTGATTCATAATTCTAAGGTAAATAGCTAATTTCTTATTGAATTTATATCTTCCAACCCTTGATAAATCATATCTTTTTGCATCAAAAAACAAAGAGTTCATAAGTGAAACTGCACTATCTACTGTTGGTGGTTCACCTGGTCTTAATCTCTTATATATTTCCAGTAATGCTTCTTCTCTGGTTTTAGTATTATCTTTTTCTATAGTAGCCTTTAGTCTTTCTTCCTCGCCAAAAAAGTCAATAATCTCTACATCACTTCCAAGCCCTAATGATCTAATTAGAATACTTATAGGAAGTTTTCTTGTTTTATCAACTCTTACGTATATTATGTCATTAGAATCAGTTTCATACTCTAGCCATGCTCCTCTATTAGGTATTACTGTTGAGGAAAATAGTTTTTTACCTGTTTTATCAACATTATATCCATAATAGGCACCCGGTGATCTTACCAACTGACTTACTATTACTCTTTCTGCACCATTAATAACAAATGTACCTTGTTGAGTCATTAATGGGAAATCACCCATAAACACTTCTTGCTCTTTAACTTCTCCTGTTTCCTTGTTAAACAATCTAACTTTAACTTTTAATGGAGCAGCATAAGTAGCATCTCTTTCTTTACATTCTTCCACAGAATATTTAATAGCATCCTTGTCTAATCTGTGGTCAATAAACTCTAAAACAAGGTTTCCTGTGTAATCCTGAATAGGATTTACGTCTTCAAATACTTCCTTTAGTCCTTCTTCCCAAAACCATTTGTAAGAATTCAACTGAACCTCAATTAGATTTGGAACAGGACATATTTCATTAACTTTCGAGAAGCTCATTCTCGTTCTTTTACCAATTTGAATAGGATGTACCATTAAAATTTCACCCCTCGTATAAGAAATAACAAAAATGTAATATACTAGGCTTATTTTCCTAGACATGTACGCTCTTCTTATTAGTATAACCAAAAAAAATAGATTAATTCAAATCTTTATAATTCTTAAAACCGTCTTAAACCTTAAACTTTGTGCATTAAATTATAATATCACAACAAATTTTTAGTGTCAATATTGTATTTTCTCTACATTTAAAAAAGGCACTTATATAAGTGCCTTTTTTATAAGTCAAACTTCTATTTTAATTCTATAGTAGCACCAACTTCTTCAAGTTTTGCTTTCATTTCATCAGCAGCTTCTTTTGCTACTCCTTCTTTAAGAGTTTTTGGAGCTCCATCTACTATTTCTTTAGCTTCTTTTAATCCTAATCCAGTTAACTCTCTAACAACTTTGATAACTTTGATTTTTTGTGAACCAGCATTAGCTAGAACTACATCAAAATCAGTTTTTTCTTCAGCAGCAGCTCCTGCAGCTGGTGCTCCAGCAACTGCAACTGGTGCAGCAGCACTTACTCCAAATTCTTCTTCACATGCTTTTACTAATTCGTTTAATTCTAAAACAGACATTTCTTTTATAGCTTGAATGATATCTTCTCTTGTCATTATAATCGCACCTCCATATTATTTTAACGATCCGTTAATCCTAATTTTAAATTTATTCAGCACTTTCAGCTGATTCGTTTTTTTCTTTTATTGCATTTAACAAATAAACAAAGTTTGACATTGGAGCCTTGAAGCTTCCAAGTAATTTTGCAATAAGCACTTCTCTTGGTGGTATTGTTGCAAGCTCTTTTACTTTCGCTTCATCATATACTTCACCTTGAACTAATCCAGCTTTTAATTCTAATTTTTTATGAGTTTTCGCAAAATCATTTAGAAGTCTAGCTGGAGCTGTAGCATCATCATATGATATTGCAACAGAAACAGGCCCTTCTAAATATTGTTCTAATCCTTCGATACCTAACTCTTTAGCAGCTAAAGTAACTAATGTATTTTTGTAAACTTTATACTCTATACCAGCTTCTCTTAAGCTTTTTCTAAGTTCAGTATCTTCTTCTACGTTCAATCCTTGATAATTTGCAAGTACAACAGCTTCTGCTTTTTGTAACTTTTCTCTTATCTCTTGAACTTTAACTTCTTTTAGTTGTCTATTCTTGCTTATCACTGCGGCCACCTCCTTAACAAAAACTTAAACCTCTTCGCAGACATACGAAGAGGTTTAAAAATCCAATCAACCGAATATTTTAAATCCTCGGTAGGTTGGTTCCCCGTTATGCTTTCGCACCTACTGTCTGCGGAGTATTATCTTATTTAATTTCAACATTTCATATTATAACATTTCCAAAATACTATGTCAAGATTATTCTACAACCTTTGTTGGATTTATTTTCACTCCAGGTCCCATAGTGCTTGATAATGCTACAGATTTAACATATTGTCCTTTAGCTGCTGCTGGTTTAGCTTTAATTATAGCTTCCATTAACGCAGTGTAGTTTTCAGCAAGTTTTTCGTTTCCAAATGATTTTTTACCTATTGGAACGTGAACAATTGCAGTTTTATCTACTCTATACTCAACTTTACCAGCTTTGATTTCAGCTATTGCTTTTGCAACATCAAATGTTACAGTTCCTGATTTTGGATTTGGCATTAATCCTTTAGGTCCTAATACTCTACCTAATCTTCCTACCATTCCCATCATATCTGGTGTAGCAACAACTATGTCAAAATCAAACCAGTTTTCTTTTTGGATTTTATCTAAATATTCTTCTGCTCCAACATATTCTGCTCCTGCAGCTTCTGCTTCTTTAGCTTTATCACCTTTCGCGAAAACTAAAACTCTAACTGTTTTACCTGTTCCGTGTGGAAGAACTACTGCTCCTCTAACTTGTTGATCAGCATGTCTTGGATCAACACCAAGTCTTACAGAAAGTTCCACAGTTTCGTCAAATTTAGCTTTTGCAGTTTTTAAAACAAGGTCTACAGCTTCTGAAGGTGTATATAAAGCATTTTTATCAATAAGCTTAACACTTTCTTGGTAATTCTTACCTCTTTTTGCCATATCTTTTCCTCCTCGTGGTTTTAGCGGTCTTTACCTCCCACTAATTTTACCTAAATTATTCTTCAATTGTTACGCCCATACTTCTAGCTGTTCCAGCTATCATACTCATAGCAGTTTCAACTGATGACGCATTTAAATCAGGCATTTTAGTTTCAGCTATTTCTTTTAATTGTGCTTGTGTAATCTTTCCAACTTTCTTTATGTTTGGTTCTCCTGAACCGCTTTCTAATCCAGCTGCTTTTTTAATTAAAACTGCTGCTGGTGGAGTTTTAAGTACAAAGCTGAAAGATCTATCTTGATACACTGAAATTATAACTGGAACTGTCATTCCTGCTTGATTTGCAGTTTTAGCATTATATTCTTTACAGAATGCCATAATGTTTACTCCATGCTGTCCTAATGCTGGACCAACTGGTGGAGCTGGTGTTGCCTTTCCTGCTGGAAGTTGAAGTTTTATCATTCCTACTACTTTTTTTGCCATACTTTACACCTCCTAATATGTGGTAATGCGAGTTTAAAACTCTCCCACTTTATAAGACTTCGTCTTATAGTAGGTTAATCTAATTTTTCTATTTGATTAAAATTAAGTTCAACAGGAGTTTCCCTGCCAAACATATCAACTAATCCTTTGATTTTATGTTTTTCAACATTTATTTCTTGTATCAACGCAACAAAATTTTCTAATGGACCTGATGTAATCTTAACACTCTCACCTACTAAAATATCAATGTCAACAACTTTTTCAGTTATCCCCATAGCTAATACTTCATCATCAGTAAGAGGTACAGGTTTTGATCCTGGACCAACAAATCCAGTAACACCTCTTGTATTTCTTACTACATACCAAGACTCATCAGTCATAATCATTTGTACAAGTACATATCCTGGGAATACTTTTTTTTGTGTTATCTTTTTCTTCCCATCTTTTACTTCTACCACTTCTTCCATTGGAACTTGTATGTCATTGATCAGATCATGCAATCCTCTATTTTCAATTGTCTTTTCTAAGTTCATTTTTACTTTATTTTCATAACCGGAATAAGTATGTACAACATACCAACGAGATTTTTCTGCCATATTTTTAGGATGAGATTATTTCCTCATTCCTACCTCCCTTTTCTTCTTTATTTAGTGAAAATAAGTCTGAAAAGACCTTGAAACCCATAGTCCATCAACCCTATTATTATTGCACTAACAGCGCAAAAAAACAAAACTATTAATGTTGATTTTTTCGTTTCATTTTTTGGCGGCCAGGTTATTCTTTTAGTTTCTGCCTTTATTTCTTTAAAGAATTTCCCTAGACTCATTGATGATGGCTCTTTTACTTGTTTTTTTTCATTCACAGCCATGTTATTCACATCCTCAAAAAAATTTAGTGAATACTAGCAACTATTTAGTTTCTTTGTGAAGTGTGTGCTTGTGGCAGAATTTGCAATACTTATTCATTTCTAATCTTTCTGGATCATTCTTTTTATTTTTCATTGTATTGTAATTTCTTTGTTTACATTCTGTACATGCTAAAGTTACTTTTACTCTCACAATCTACACCTCCTGATTCTGCGTATACACACACAGGTTTTACTACATTTAACTTAATTAAATATTATATCTGAATTATGTGCTACCTTACAAACTTATCACAAGTTGCTGTATATGTCAACTTATTTTTGCATTATACACTTCACTTATAGCTTTGTTCATCAATACGTCTTTGCATTTCTTTAAAGTTTATTTTCTTTTAAAAGGACTAAGTTTTTCAACCCAGTCCTATTTTAAAAAATCGACTTTGTTAACTATTCAGTTATAGTAGTAACAACTCCTGAACCAACTGTTCTTCCACCTTCTCTGATAGCGAATCTTAAGTTAGCTTCCATTGCTACTGGAGTTATTAATTCTACTGTCATGTCTATGTGATCTCCAGGCATAA
>JAVBWC010000048.1:0-15572 GCA_036677675.1 Clostridiaceae bacterium
CTAACAATAAAAAAACAAAACCTAGTGTAGCCTTTGGCTATACTAGGTTTTTATACTTCATTTTAAATTTTGCGTTAGCAAAATATCCTTAACTGTAAACTGTCCACTGTAAACTCTAAACTAGAATAATGTTGAGTTGCAACATTATTCTATTGTTTTGGGTCTAAAATTTTAACTATATTCCTTTCTTCAAGTTCCCCTTCTATTCTAAGGGTACAGTCATTTATTCTTTCACCATTTTTCATACTAGTAATAAATGTTTCAACTCCATCAAGGGGAAAAGATAGACTAGGTGTTTTATAATGCATAGGTATAATGATTCTACTATTAATCAATTTAGCTATATTAGCTGCTTCTTTTCCATCTATAGTATAATTTCCACCTACAGGAATAAGTAAAATATCTATATTGCCAAGCTTTATTATATAATCTTGAGAAAGCTCATGCCCTAAATCCCCTAGATGGCAAACTTTATAGCCATCCATTTCAAAGGTAAAAATAATATTTTCACCTCGTTTAGAGCCTTGTGAATTATCATGATAAGAAGGAATTCCTTCAATAGGAATATCACATAAATAGAATAAACCTGCCTTATCAATAATTTCGGGATTGCCTTTAAGTTCTTTTATGTAATCATGATCAAAATGATGGTGACTTATAGATACTAAGTCTACTTCTTCATGAAAAGTTTGGTAGCCAACTGATTTGTCAAAGGGGTCTGTCAAAAGTTTTCTACCTTTTGAGTCTTTGATTAAAAAAGATGCATGACCAAGCCAAGTAATTTCCATTAAACATACTTCCTTTCGAAAAAATAGTATAACATAGAACCATACATATATTAACAATATTAACAGTTTATTAACTTTTTTGTTACAATTATTATATTACAAAATGTTATAATTCATACAGTGTATAATCAAGGATTAAAAAGAAGTCTTTGGAAAATATATTAATGAATAAAAATATTATACTGAATATTTTACAATTAATGACGAAATAAGTAATGTAAATATTTAAATAGAGTTAACTATTTAAATATTTATTTATATAGTTTTGACCATGTAAAAATTAGTTTAAAATTCGTAATATAATTAAGGTAAATTTATCATTTAAAAGTAACATTTTATATTATTTAAAAAGTATGTTAATTTAATTGCATTATTTATCCACATAAAATAAAATATAAATAGAGTTGAATTTGGAGGGGAGACATTTGAGAGCTATAAGAAAAATTGCAATGTTTATGATTGTTATATTGTTTATGGGGGTGAGTTTGCCACCCAGTGTATTTGCTAGTACATATTTAGAGGTGGAAAGTAAAGTTAACATAGATATTGACAAAGTATGGACAATTACGTTTAATGATGAAGTTGATAAAACTTCTATTGATGGAAAAGACACTATTGTAGTTTTAAACGAAGACAATTCTAAGGTGGATATAAAGATTGACTATAAGGATAGTAAATCTTTGTTGATTTCTTCAGTAAATCAGTATGAGTATGGAAAAACCTATACCTTATTAGTTAAAGAAGGAATTAAATCCAAAAAGGGCAGTATGTTGTCCAAGCCGACTAAAATGATTTTTACAACAAAAATTAATTCCAAGCCAGTATCACCAAATGGACATATAGTAGCCTTAGATGCAGGAAGAGCGGCAAATGATATAGGAGCAGAAATTGGACCTTCAGGAGTTAAAGGTAAGGACATAAATTTAGATGTTGTATTAAAAGCAGGGAAAATTTTAGAGGAAAATGGAGTTAAGGTAGTTTACACAAGAAAGACTGATACAGTTTCATGGAGCAGTAGTGATAGTATTAGTGCTAGAAGTAAAATTGTTAATGATGCTAAAGCTGATGTTCTTGTGAGTGTTCACTGTAATTCATCAACAGCTTCTACTGCAACTGGTTCAGAGACATATTATTTAAAAGATAATACTGAATCTAAAAAAATGGCTTCCTACGTTCAAAATGAATTAGCTAGTAAAACAAGCCTTCCTAATAGAGGTATAAAAGAAAGTACCTATAAAACACTAAGCAGTGTAAATGCTACTGGAGTTTATGTAGATTTAGGTTTTATTACTAATCCTCAAGAAGAAAAAATAATGAACAGTGAAGAATTTAAAAATAATAGTGCAGCTGCTATAGCTAGTGGAGTGTTAAAGTATTTAGATGTAAAGCAAAGTACATATATAAAAGATATACAGGATATAACAACTATCTTATATCAAGGAGAAAAATATACACTTCCAACTACTGTTAAAGCTGTAATGAGTGATAATACAGATAAAAGTGTTAGTGTAAAATGGGACAAGACAACTGTAGATACATCTACAATAGGAACTTACTACTATAAAGGAACGGTATCTGGATATAGTGGTACTGTTACATTAAAAATAATAGTTAACAAATTATCTAATACTGATATATCCAAGATCACTAAGGTTTGCATAGACCCTAATGGTGCATCAAATCTTAAAATATTAAATGGTCCTACGGGTATTAAGGACAAGGATGTAAATTTAGCTATTGCATTAAAGCTTGGAAAGTTATTAGAGAGTAAAGGAATAAAAGTAACTTATACAAGAACTACTGATTCAGTTTCTTGGAATCAAGATAATGATGTAGAAAAGAGAGTTCAAATAGCTAAGGAGAGTGGCTCAGAAGCTTTAATAAGTTTACGATGTAATTATTATACCAATCCAGCCAGTGAAGGAATAGAAACTTATTATTGGACTAGTGATAGTGCAAGTAAGATGTTGGCTGAAAATGTTCAAAAAAATCTAATATTTAATACTAATGCAAAAGATAGAGGTGCCAAGGAAAGTATTAATTTTAAATTATTAGAGAATTTTGATGGATTAGGAATACTAGCTTATTATGGTTTTATATCTAATCTAAATGAAGAAAAGTTGCTTAATACTCCAGAATATCAAGATAAAATTGCAAATGGAATAGCACAGAGTGTGATAAATTACTCAAGTAGTGGTGTTAATGATACTATTATTTCAGCAAAGGATATTAAAGCTGAGGTAAAGCAAGGAGATAAATATTCTTTACCTACTAAAATTTCAGCAGTTAATAGTAATAATGAAACAGTACAAGCCGACGTTATATGGGAAGTAAATAGTATAGATACAAGTAAGGTTGGAAGTTATGTAATACAAGGAAGGGTAAGAAACTATGATAAGCCAGTGACTCTGACTGTAGTAGTTTCAAGTAAGGTGACTGCAAAATATAAAATTTGTATAGATCCAGGACATGGAGGATACGATTCAGGAGCTGTAGGTACAGGTGGAACTAAAGAAAAAGATGTGGTACTAGCAGTATCTTTAAAAGTTGGAAATATTCTTATTAAAAATGGAATTGATGTTGTGTATACTAGAACTAGCGATAATGTTCCTTGGACTAATAAATCTCAAGAACTTAAAATGCGTTGTGATATTTCGGATGCAGCAAATGTTAATTATTTTGTATCTATTCATGCTAATAGTGTAGATGGAAGTCCTTCAACTTCAGGAATTGAAACTTTATATGGAAACAATAGAAGTGATGGAATACCATTAGCGAGAAATATTCAAAATGAATTAGTAGCTGCAACAGGAGGAAGAGACAGAGGATTGAAGGAAAGAGGAGTATATGTAGTTAAATATACAAAAGCACCTTCAGCCCTTGTGGAATTAGAATTTTTAAGTAATCCTGAAAAAGAAAAGTTATTAAAATCTTCAGAGTATCAACAAAAGTGTGCAGAGGCTATAGCTAAAGGGATTATGAAAACTCTTCAGTAAGAAAAGGATATAAAGGATTAATAAATATAAGGTAAGTTTAAAATAATAAATATAGTAAAATAAAAAAATAATAGGAAGGGATATAAGAATTACAAAATGTATTGTAATATTATGTCTCTTCCTTTATTATGTTAATATTACAGTATATTTTTTCAGTAATAATAAGAATAATAAAGAGAGGAGGGATTGTATGGAGAAGAAAAGAGTGTTTTATTCAAATTTATTCGCAATGATACTGTTAATGTTATATTCAGTAGGTGGAAGTATACTTATACCCATATTTAAAAGACTGAAATTATCACTTTCTTTGTATCTTGTTATGCCTCAAATACTTTTGCTGCTAGTACCTACCATAATATATTTTATTTTAACAAGACAATCTGTAATAGAAACTCTCAGATTAAAGAAAATAGGAGTAAAAACTATTTTTATAGTTATTGCCATAGGACTTATAGCTATGCCTATAGCAACATTTTTATCTTTGATAACCCAGTTTGTTTTTCCAAACAGAATTAGTCAGGTAGTTAGTGCACTTGATAATATACCTTTTATAATAAGAATTGGAGTTGTAGCTTTAACTCCAGCTATTTGTGAAGAAATAACAATGCGTGGAGTTATATTGGCAGGCTATAATAATATAAATATAAGAAAGTCTGCTATAATGACAGGGTTATTTTTTGGAATAATACACATGGATGGAAATCAATTTTTATATGCTTTTGCTTTAGGCGTAATATTTGCATATTTAGTTAGAATTACTGGTTCCATATTTTCATCTATAATATGTCATTTTGTTATAAATGGTACACAATTGTTATTAGCAGAGCTAAGCACTTTATTTCTTAAATTTTCAAATGAAGAAGTTAAATCGGTCCAAGAGGCAGGATTATCAGCATTTACAACTAGTCAAAAGATAAATTTGGTTTTAGGTTATTTAATTTTAGCAGTGATTTGCACTGGTATTGTAGTAATATTGATTCAAAAACTTATCAAAATTCATGGAAGAATAGGAATAGAACCTACAGAATTACACATAAGTAATGTTAAGGTGATTAACTGGCCAGTATATATAACGGTTATTATATATATATACATTATAGCTAATCAGTTAATATCAATATACAAATGATAATATAGGAGGAATTAAACATGTCAAAGGCGGTAGAATTTTATAAAGAAGGATATAATTGTGCAGAATCTATAGTAAAAGCAATTAATGAAGAAAGAAATTTAAATATACCGGTATCGGTGGCAACCCCATTTGGTGGTGGAATGGCTGTAGGAAGCACATGTGGAGCTATTACAGGAGCAATTATAGCTTTAGGAGCAATAAAAGGTAGAGAATCGGCTGAGGAAGCTAATGAGGCTAGAAATCTTTCTAGAGAGATTATGAATAAAATAAAAGAAGATTATGGAACATTTAATTGTATTGAACTAAAGAAAAATGGTGTATCCTGTAGTGAAATAATAGAGTATGCATATGAAGTATTAAAGAAACATGTATAGAGGGATGTTGGGATAATTTATAGAATTTTTTCAATTTAAAAGTAGTCTGTGTGTCATTTTACTATAATAAAAGGGGGATTATTATATGAGAAACGACATTAATAGCATGAATTATGAAGAATTACTAAGTTTTATAGAAGGTAAAGTAAAAAATATTGATGATATACTAAAAGAATATATAAATATTATCAATAGTAAGATTGAACAAAATAACAATATAGATAATTTAAAAAAGAGAGCATATAACATTAAACATATTTATAACTATTCTGCTTGGGTAAATGAGCAGATGAAGATGAATGATAATTTAGAAAAGAGTTCCAAAATTGTTCCTAGAAGAGGAGAAATTTGGACATGCGAATTAGGTCAAAATATTGGTTCTGAAGAAAATAAAATAAGACCTGTCATAATAATTCAAAATAATACAGGAAATAAAAATTCTCCTACTACTATAATTGCACCTATATCTAATAGGCCTAAGAAAATTGCCGTACATATAGAACTTAGGGAAAGTGATTACAAGCTAGAAGAAGGAGAGAAGAACCAAGTTACAGGAACAATATTGGCAGAGCAGATAAAAGTTGTTTCTAAAGTAAGATTAGGTAGACATATAGCAACAGTAGATGCAGAATTTATGAAAATTTTGGATTATAAGCTTAAAATTTCACTAGAATTGTAATTTATTTATACAAAATAAATAAAATATTAGTATAATAATTAAAAAATAAGTAAAAACTTATTGATAAAACGACATATTAATGTTAGAATTTAATCGTTGAGTGTTTATACATACCTAATTAAGATTAGGAGACTATATTTCATATTTTTTTATTTAATGTATACCATACCTGGCAATGGCTAGGAGATTATATAACATATTAGATATATTGAATAATATATTGTTAGCAAAAGAGATTGGCATAATCCAGTCTTTTTTGCTATATTTAAGGGATTTTACTGATTTTTACTTAGATAATAGTAAAGAAGCATATAATGACAAAATATCATAAACATAAATTGACAATAAAATAATGTTATAATATAATAAATACAATTAAAAATTTATATAATAAATAATAGATATTTGGGTCAGTAGATGAGAGTTTTAACTGACAAAAAATTAAGTAGTAAAAGCTGGGAACAGGAAAAGTACTTAAGCTGTATGTTAAAAGAGAGTGGGGAAAGGTGGAAACCCATAGCTAAGGTTTAAGAAAAATCACCTGGGAGCTGAGAACTGAAAGGTTTTTTAAGTAAGTTTATCCGTCATTTCGCGTTAAGAAATAGAGTATGATAGTACTTGAAGTTTTCACATAGGTGGTTTATGAGTAGTTTATACAGCTGCGTCCTTATGGGCGGAGCTTTTTTAGTTTATATTAAATAGTAAAGATTATAAATGATAAGAAACAAATAGAATAAAAATTCCATTTGAATTAAGTTTTACTTTATGTCAATAATGAAATTAAAGGATAATAAAGAGAGTTTACTGAAAGGGGACAATATAATGTACAACAAAGTAGAAGCATCTACAAATTTTGTAGACATGGAAAAAAGTGTTGCTAAACTTTGGAATGAAAAAAATGTTATAGAAAAAAGCTTTAATTTGAATCAAGATGGTGAATATTTCACTTTTTATGATGGACCTCCAACAGCTAATGGTAAACCTCACGTAGGTCACGTACTTACAAGGGTTATGAAGGACTTAATCCCAAGATATAAGGTTATGAAAGGATATAAAGTTCTAAGAAAAGCTGGATGGGATACTCATGGACTTCCTGTAGAACTTGAAATCGAGAAGAAACTTGGAATTTCAGGTAAGCCTCAAATTGAAGAATACGGAGTAGAAAAATTCGTAAAAGAGTGTAAAGAAAGTGTGTTTAAATACACTAGTCTTTGGAAGCAAATGTCTGAACAATTAGGTTTCTGGGTTGATATGGATAATCCATATATAACTTATGAGAATAATTATATAGAATCAGTTTGGTGGGCATTAAAGCAAATGTGGGAAAAAGAGCTTTTATACAAAGGTCATAGAGTAACTCCTTACTGCCCAAGATGCGGAACAGCACTATCTTCTCACGAGGTTGCACAAGGTTATAAAGATGTAAAGGAAGCTACTGCATTTGTTAAGTTTAAAGTTAAAGGGGAAGAAAATAAATATATACTTGCTTGGACAACTACTCCTTGGACATTACCAAGTAACGTAGCACTTGCTGTAAATCAAAGCTATGATTATGTAGAAATAATCAATAATGAGGAACATTTAATACTTGCAAAAGACCTTGTGGACAAAGTAATTGAAGGTGAGTATGAAATAGTAAGAGAATTTAAAGGTGAAGAATTAATAGGAAAAAAATATGAGCAATTATTACCATTCTGTACTCCAGAAGGAAAAGCTTTTGAAGTAATACACGGAGACTTTGTAACTCTTACAGATGGTACAGGAATTGTACATATGGCACCAGCTTATGGAGAAGATGATAGTGTTGTATGTAAGAAAAATGGTATGGCATTTATAAATCTTGTTGATTTAGAAGGTAAATTTGTAGATGCAGTTGAACCATGGAAGGGAATGTTTGTTAAGAAAGCAGATCCTAAAATTCTTGAATATATGAAAGAAAAAGGATTGCTTTATAAGTCAGAAAAGTTTACTCACTCATATCCACACTGCTGGAGATGTAATACACCACTTCTTTATTATCCAAAGGATAGCTGGTTTGTAAGAATGACATCACTTAGAGATGATCTTGTTGCAAATAATAATAGTATAAACTGGTATCCGGATAATATAAGAACAGGAAGATTTGGTAAATTTGTTGAGAATGTTATTGACTGGGGTATCTCAAGAGATAGATATTGGGGAACACCATTACCAATATGGGAATGTGAATGTGGACATAGAGAATGTATAGGAAGTATTGAAGAGCTTAAGGAAAAAGGAATAAATGTTCCATATGGAATAGAACTTCATAAACCATATATAGATGCAGTTAAGTTAACTTGTCCACACTGTAAAAAAGAAATGACTAGAACTGGAGAGGTTATAGATTGCTGGTTTGATTCAGGTTCAATGCCATTTGCTCAACATCACTATCCATTTGAAAACAAGGAAGTTTTTGATAAGACTTTCCCAGCACAATTTATATCAGAAGCAGTAGACCAAACAAGAGGATGGTTCTACACATTGCTTGCAATATCTACATCATTATTTGGTAAAAGTTCTTATGAAAACTGTATAGTTTTAGGCCACGTTTTAGATAAAAATGGACTTAAAATGTCAAAATCAAAAGGAAATGTAGTAGACCCATTTAATGTACTTGAAAATGAAGGAGCAGATGCTACAAGATGGCATTTCTATACTGCTAGTGCACCATGGCTTCCAACAAGATTTTCTGAGGATGATGTAAAAGAAACTCAAAGAAAATTCTTAAGTACACTATGGAATGTATATTCATTCTATGTTTTATATGCTGAGATAGATCAATTTAATCCGACTGAACACAAGAATTTTGTATCAGAAAATGTAATGGATAAATGGGTAATGTCTAAGCTTAACACATTAATCAAAGATGTAGAAGAGCATTTAGATAACTATAGAATCACTCAAGCTGCTCTTCAACTTCAAGAGTTTGTTGATGAACTTTCAAACTGGTATGTAAGACGTAACAGATCAAGATTCTGGACTACAGAGCTTACAGATGATAAGATTGGAGCATATACAACACTTTATAATGTTCTTACAACTCTTGTTAAAATTGCAGCTCCATTTGTACCATTTATGACAGAAGAAATGTATCAAAACTTAGTAATTAATTTAGATAAAGATGCTAAGGAAAGTGTTCACTTATGTCAATGGCCAACATATGATGCAAGTGCTATAGATATTGAACTAGAAGAAAAAATGGACTTAGCGTATAAAATAGTTAAACTAGGACGTAGTGCTAGAAATGGAGCAAATATAAAGAACAGACAGCCACTTTCAGAAATGCTTGTTAGCACAAAATCACTTCCAGAATATTATGGAGATATAATAAAAGAAGAACTTAATATTAAGATGGTTCAATTTGGTGCAGATCTTTCAAAATATGTTAATTTTGAAATAAAACCAAACCTACCTGTATTAGGAAGAGCTTATGGAAGATTTATACCAGCTATAAGAAAAGCTATAAGCGAAAAGAACCAAATGGATCTTGCTCAAGCTATAAATAATGGTGATTCTGTATTTATAGATGTTGAAGGTTGTGAAGATCAAATTAAGCTTACTTCTGAAAATTTACTTGTAACAATGCAGGGGCTTGAAGGTTTTGCCTTTGCAGGAGAAGGTGAAGTAGGAGTAGTTTTAGATACTAATATTACTCAAGAACTTAAAGAAGAAGGATATGTACGTGAAATCTTAAGTAAGGTTCAAAACCTAAGAAAAGATAGTGGTTTTGAAGTTGCTGATAAAATAAAACTTTATGTTTCAGGAAATGAAATGCTTCAAGAAGTAATTAGAAAATTTGAAGATCACATAAAGAAAGAAACACTATCTCTTGAAGTAGCTTACGATTTAGAAAAAGAATACGATGAGTTTAAGATCAATGGTGAAGAACTTAAGATAGCAGTTGAAAAAGAAAATTAAGAAATAAATAAAAATGCACTCTTTTAAGATATAAAATAATCTTAAAAGAGTGTATTTTTGTACATTAATATAAATAGTATGTGAGTTGTTTTAAAATTAATTTTTAAAATAATATTTAAACAATGTAAATATTTACATTAATATAAATACACGCTTGTATTTTAAATAGTTTATATTGTATAATAGGATTAAAAAAAATAAAGAAAGTAGGAGTTGGTAATATGGCAACTTCAATAAAAGATGTCGCTAAAGAAGCAAATGTATCAATTGCCACAGTATCAAGGGTTTTAAATAATGTGGATGTGGTAAATGAAGATACAAAGAAAAAAGTTTTAGAAGCAATTAAAAAATTAGACTACAGACCTAATATAATTGCTAGAAGTTTAAAAACACAAAGGACAAAAACAATAGGAATAATAATTCCTGATATATCAAATCAGATTTACCCAGAAGTGGTTAGAGGTGCTGAAGATGTTGCAAACATCTATGATTATAATATAATACTTTGTAATACAGATTTAGATCCTCAGAAGGAGATGGAGTATTTAAGAGTTCTTGGGGAAAAGATGGTAGATGGAGTTATTTATATAAGTAACTCATTAGAAGAAGATATAGTGAAAACTATAAACAACTCTAATATGCCATTAGTTTTGATTGAAACTAATGGGAAGGAAAGTGAATTCCCAAGTGTAGTTATAGATAATAAGCAGGCTGGTATGGATGCTGTAAATTATCTAGTTAAAAAGGGAAATAAGAGAATTGCATATATAGGAACTGATAGAGATGCTGTAAATGCCAGTGCTGTTAGATATAACGGATATATGGCAGCCCTTGATGAAAATAATTTAGAATATGATGATAATTTAACTTATTTCTGTAAGTATTCACTTAAGGCAGATGATGGCTATGATGCAATGAATGCAATTTTACAAAGAACAAAAGATATAGATGCTGTATTTTGTGTAAATGATGAAATTGCTATGGGAGCAATAAATGCTTTAAGAGATAATAACATTAGTGTTCCACAAGATGTTGATGTCATGGGATTTAATAATACTCATGGATCGGCTATTTTTTATCCTAAGCTAACAACTATATCTCAGCCTTTATATGATATGGGATCTGTAGCAACTAGAATGCTTATAAAGAAAATAAATAAAGAGCCTCTTGATAATGAATTATTTGTACTTCCATATGAACTTATAGAAAGAGATTCATGTAAATAGAAGTGAAATATAAAATGTATGTCGAAAAGACATACATTTTTTTTATATAATTATTTGGAATAATATGGTACAATATAACATATTAAAAGGCAAAAAATGTAAAGACATAAAGTGGAATCTATGAAGCGTTGGGGGTGTTAATATGGACGCTATGGACAAGCTTAAAAATGTAGTTACTTATCTTCAAAATATAAAAAAGTTAAGAGGTGAAAATGAGGAAGAGAAAGAATTTTGGAATAATAAATGGAATGACGAATTAAATAATATGATGAAAAAAATAGATGAAAAGGAGGTTATTCCAGAAACTATTAAAGCTTTAGTAGAGGATAAAGAAATAGAACAAAGTAATGAAATTTTAGAGGAATGGAAAGGCATAAATGAAAATTTATTATTTCCCCTTCCTTATAATGAAGAACAGGCAGAAATAGCTAAAAGGATAGCTGAAAGCTTTGGAGTGGTGGTTCAAGGTCCTCCAGGTACAGGGAAAAGTCATACAATAGTTAATTTAATTTGCCATCTTTTAGCCAATGGGAAAAGAGTTTTAGTAACTAGTCAGAACAATAAAGCACTTAAGGTGTTATCACAAAAGATACCGCAAGAAATAAAGCCTTTATGTATAAATATAATAGGAAATGATGTAGAGGCATTAAAGGAAATAGATTACTCTATAAGAAAAATAACTGAGAGTTTAGCTTTGAATGTTGAAAAATTAAATAATGATAGAAAAGCTTTAGAAGATGAACTTAATCAGTGTAGAGATAAGCAAAAAGAATTATGGGATAAACTCAGAAAAGTTGATAAAGTGGAAAATGGAAATGTAAAATATTATGGAAAACAATACAAGTTAATAAATATAGCTAAATGGGTGAAGGAAAATGAAAATAGATATTCCTGGATAGAAGATGATATAAAACCCATTCAGAAGTGTCCTATGACAGATGCAAAATTTTCAAGATTAATATATCTGTTAAGTAATATTTATAAAGAAGATTTAATGCAATTTGTTAGAATAGAAAATTTACTTTATAATATACCTTCCTGCTCAGAACTTGTTTCTAAAATGGATAGGTTTCTAAAGTTGGAAAAGAATTACCATGATTATAAAAATATAATTAAGGATTGGTGTGTATCTTATAATGTTGATTATGATTACACCAGAATTTTGAACCTTCTAGAAAATGCAGAGAGATTTTTGGAAGAAATAGAGGGTACATGGTGGAACAATATTTTACAATCCGCTTATCAAAGTGAAACTGTAAGAATAGTACTTCAGCAAATGCTCTTAAGGTGCAACTTTTATGTTAAAAAGATTTGCAGTATTGTAAAAGAAATTAATGGACACTATATTGAGATACCTGAAAATATAGATATTATTGCATTAGCACAAAGGTATAATATCATATATAAACAGTATGAACAAAAAGGAAAGATAAGCAAATTATTTAAGGTTTTACATCCTGAGTGTCAGAGTATGCTGGAAAAGTGTAGAATAGACCATAGTCCAATAGAAAACAAGGAGCAAGCTAAAATAGTAAAGAAATACATTGAACAGCGTTATGTTGAACAATGTCTTAGGAAACTTTGGAATAGTTCCATGAGAGAATATGAAGGGGAAGAAATAGGTGAGGTTAATTTAAGTGTATTAGCTAATTTAGAGGATAAGATGAATAAAATAGATACTTTAATAAATTGGGATAATTCACTTAAAAATAAGATTATTGTTTCTATGAGAAATATTGCTTTTTTAAATGAAATGGATTGGTATAGTAAAGAAACCTACAGTCATTTGAGGAATGGTATTTTAAGTATAAAATACCTAAATGAATATGAAAATATAAAAACATACATTAAAAATTCAGAAAAAATTATTTCTAGCATTGAAGGTTTTGAAGAAATCGTAGAAGCTATACAGTGTAGGGATATTAGAACTATAAAAAAAGTTTATGAAAAACTAGATAGATTCAAGGAAATGGCACCAATTTTTAAAGAAATAAATGTTTTGTTACAGGCGATAAAGGAAGATTGTCCTAAACTTGTTGAAAAGATTATTAATGATGAAGATAGACTAAATATGCTGGTAAAATACAAAAATTTTAGCCTTGCATGGAAATGGAGACAGTTAGACAACATTTTAAAAATGGCACATGAGATTGAAGCAGATGAAATAGATGAAAAGATTGAAAAAGAAAAAAATAGAGAGAGTAAACTTATTAGAAAAATAGTGGCTAAAAAAACATGGTACAATCAAATAAATAAGGTAGAAGAATTGGAAAAAAGAAGTTTATATGCATGGCTTGATGCTGTTAAAAGAGTAGGAAAGGGTACTGGTAAGCAATCAGATATGTATAGAAAATTAGCACAAAGAGAAATGGAAAATTGTAAAAATATAATTCCAGTATGGATAATGCCTTTAGATAAGGTTATTGAAAATTTTCCTCTTTCACAAGAGATATTTGATGTAGTAATAATTGATGAAAGTAGCCAGTGTGACATTTTTGGTATTTCAGCTTTGTTTAGAGGTAAAAAAGCTATTATAGTTGGAGATGATAATCAGATAAGTCCTGAAGCTGTAGGGGTTAATGTTGATAAAACACAACAACTTATAGATGAATATTTAAAGGATATACCTCATTCGGAGTGGTTTGATATGAAAACAAGTCTTTATAATACTGCCCTTAGAATATTTCCAAATAGGATTATGTTAAAAGAGCATTTTAGATGTGTACCAGAAATAATTGAATTTAGTAATAGTCTTTGTTATGGAAATGAAATTGTACCTATTAGAAGGTTTAACAGTAGCGAAAAATTAGGTTCTGCAATTAAAACAGTAAGAATAGATGGAGAAAGAGATAAAGTAAAGCCTATAAATATTAAGGAGGCTGAAGGCTTAGTTAACAAAATAGCAGAATGCTGTAAGGATTCAAGATATAGTGGTATGACTATGGGGGTAATTTCCCTTTTAGGAGATTCTCAATCAGAACTTATAGAAAGTTTATTGAGAAAGAAGATAGGCTATAAGGAAATGATAGAAAGAAAAATTGTTTGTGGGAATGCATATGCTTTTCAAGGAGACGAAAGAGATGTAATATTTTTATCTATGGTTATTGCAAATAATGTTAAATTCACAACTCTTACCAAAGAAACGGATGTAAGAAGATTTAATGTAGCAGCCAGTAGAGCAAGGAATCAAATGTGGGTATTTCATTCTGTAGATTTACAGGACTTAAATTCAGAATGCGTACGTGCAAGATTGTTAAACTATTGCATTAATTTAAATGAGAAGCAGAAAAAAAATATTGATTTAAAAGATATTTTTGAATCTCAATTCCAAAGAGATGTTTATAGAATGATGAAGGAAAATGGATGTGAAGTTAAACCACAAGTTATAGTTGGAAACTATAAAATAGATTTTGTTATAGAAGGACTTAACAATAAATTTGCTATAGAATGCAATGGAGATAAGATAAATAAGATAAATAATTGGGAAGAGGAATATAAAAAACAAATGTGCCTTGAGAGAGTAGGATGGAAATTTTTTAAGATAAATGGAAGTGAATTTTATAGAAATCCAGAAGAAACAATGGATAAGCTCTGGAGAAAAATAAAAAATGCAGAGATGAATAGAGGCATAGCCTAAAATATTTTATAAGTGGAGGTATTGATTGATATGGTGTGTTATACTATAGGTCACTCTACTAGGAATTTAGAAGATTTCATTTATATTATTAAACAATATAAAATTAACTGTATTATGGATGTAAGAAGGGTGCCCTACGGCTCTAATGAATATACCGAAATTTTTAATAGAGAATTTCTAGATATGAAATTAAAGGCAGAAGAAATAAGCTACATCTATTGTGGAAAAGAACTAGGAGGAAGAATAAAGGAAAAAGATGTAATAGATGAAGTGGGAGATGTGGAGTTTGATAAGATTATTATTAACCCTCTATTTCAAAGAGGTATATCAAAAATAGAAAGAAAAATAAAAAATGGACAAAAGATAGCACTTTTATGTTCAGAAAGAAATCCTCTAAATTGCCATAGAAGTATTTTAATAGGGTATGTATTGAGTAAGATAGGAATTTTTGTAGAGCATATAATTGATGTAAATAATACTAAAAGTCAGTCACGGATAGAAGAGGAACTTTTTATAACTTATGAACCAAGATTGAAAAATAAGCTAGTAAACATTAGTATGCAGGATATATTAGATTCGGTAAAATATGATGATATATCAGTAAAAGATGTTAAGAGAAAAATAATTGAACAAGGATATAGGATGAAGTGGAAAGAAACCAATAAAAAAACATTATTCTAGTTTACAGTTTACAGTGGACAGTTTACAGTTAAGGATATTTTGCTAACGCAAAATTTAAAATGAAGTATAAAAACCTAGTATAGCCAAAGGCTACACTAGGTTTTGTTTTTTTATTGTTAG
>JAVBWC010000049.1:0-15577 GCA_036677675.1 Clostridiaceae bacterium
CATTATTTAGTATTACCCCCAAAAATAAAAATTACTACAAGAATTGCTCCCGTAGTAATTTCCAATTTAAATTAGTCATATCTATTCTAATTTACACAAATTTATAGACGTTCTCCCCATTTTCCTTTATATGTTTTATTTCTTTAAATTGTACTTTGTCATGAATTTTTCAATTCTTCCACCTGTATCTAAAACTTTTTGTTTTCCAGTGTAGAATGGATGACATTGAGAACATACATCGACTTTAAGTTCTTTTTTAACAGAACCAGTAGTGAAAGTATTTCCACATGCACATTTAACTACTGCATCATGATTGTATTCAGGATGTAAACCTTCCTTCATTTTGTTTCACCTCACTTACAAAGATTATTCTTTATTAGAATAATTCAAACCGCATTGTCAACTCTTAAAATTATAACATAGAGAATATAAAATAGCAATAACATAAAAAGGCTATTTTCAGTACAAACAAAAATATAAACAGCAATTATAAAGTTTACAATTATGTAACAATAATTAATAATAAATTTCTTTGAAAAATAATATAAAGTATTGTATTATAAAAGCTACAGATGCCTATGTTGTGAAAAGAGGTGCATATATGAAGAGAAAGTGTTCTGTAGGAGGGCAAGCAGTAATTGAAGGTGTAATGATGAGGGGGAGTAGTGGAGTTGCTACTGCCGTTAGGAAAACAAATGGAGAAATAGAGGTAGAATTTGAAAAGAATATACCACTTGCCAAGCGAAATAAGTTTTTTTCACTTCCTATAATAAGAGGATTTATTACACTTATTGATTCTTTAATTTTAGGAATAAAGACATTAAATTATTCAGCTTCATTTTTTGAAGAGGAGAATGAGGAAGAGGAATTATCAAAACTTGATAAATGGATTGAGAGCGTATTTAAAGATAAAACTAATGATGTAATAATGGGTTTTTCGTTTCTTTTATCACTAATGTTTTCTATTTTATTGTTTTTCATACTTCCTACCTTTTTAGCAAGTGGATTGAAAAAATTAAATATCCAAAATAATTTAGTTTTAAATATTTTTGAAGGGATTATAAGAGTAAGTATATTTTTAATATACATATATCTTATAGGGAAAATGGAGGATATAAATAGAGTTTTTCAATATCATGGTGCAGAACATAAAACTATATTTTGTTATGAACAAGATGAAGAATTAATACCAGAAAATGCTCAGAAGCAGGGAAGATTGCATCCAAGATGCGGTACTAATTTTTTGTTTTTGGTAATGATAGTAAGTATTGTTTTATTCTCTCTAACTCCTTGGAATTCAATAATAGAGAGAATAGGATATAGAATAGTTCTTTTACCAGTAGTTTCTGGAATAACTTATGAATTAATAAAGTGGTTGGGAAAAAGTCAAGGTATGCTTTCTAGAATATTGGCTTATCCAGGTCTTAGACTTCAAAAGCTTACAACTAAGGAACCGGACTTAAATCAATTAGAGGTAGCTATAGTATCTCTCAAAGTGGCAGAAGGAATAGAAACAGTAGAAAGTATAAAGGAAAAAATAAATAATAAAGAAACTGTTAAAAAAGCAGTAGAAGAAATGAAAAAAGAAGAGACTGAAGTAAAAGAAACTAAATTTTAAGTAGAGAGTAAACTACTATAAAAAATCACTTGCATATGCAAGTGATTTTTAATGCTAATAATTATTTATTATTGATAAAGGCGTATTCTTCAGTTTACTCGTTCTATTATTTTAATGTTTTTTACGAAGAGGTGGTATTTTGAAAATAGGAGAATTATTGATAAAGGGATATAATATTTTAAAGAGTGAAAATATTGAAACATATATGCTTGATACTCAGTTATTACTACAAAGGGTTTTAAAAAAAGACAAATTGTTCATAATGTTAAATAGAGAGTTGGAAGTTAGTGAAGAAGATGCAAAAGAATATTTGCGATTAATAGAACTTAGAAAGAATAAAATGCCTGTAAAATATATATTAGAAGAATGCGAGTTTATGGGGATAAATTTTAATATAAGAGAAGGCGTTCTTATTCCAAGAGGAGATACTGAAGTTTTAGTAGAAGAAGCTTTAGATAAAATAAAAGAAAATAATTATATAGATATTTGTGATGTATGTTGCGGTAGTGGTGCTATTGGTATTTCGGTAGGAAAAATTTTAGAGAATACTAGAATTTATTGTTATGATATATCCGATACAGCTTGTGAAGTTACCTTGGAAAATATAAATAAATTTAATCTTGAAGATAGAATAAAGGTTTGTAAAAGTGATTTATTAGAGGAAGCTATAGAAAGTGGAAGAAGGTTTAATGTGGTTTTATCAAATCCACCATATATAAGAAAAGATGTTATTCCTACATTGATGGAAGATGTTAAAAACTATGAGCCATATATAGCCCTCTGCGGTGGGGATGATGGATTGGAATTTTATAAAAAAATAACAAAACAGAGCTTAGAGGTGCTAAAACAAGGTGGAATGATAGGATTTGAAATAGGCCATGACCAAAAAGAAGATGTATGCAATATTTTATTTAAAAATGGATTTGAAGAAATAAGATGTATTAAAGATTTATCAGGATTAGATAGGGTAGTTGTAGGTATATTAAGATGTAAAAATTAAGAGTATTATAGCGTGAATTGTCAAAGTATATGTAGTTATGATATAATAATAAAATGTGAAAATATGAATACGGAGTGATATAGTAATGTTAGATAAGCTGGAATTTATAGAAAATAAATATGATGAATTGTCTATAAAAATTAGTGACCCATCAGTTATGGCTAATCAAAATGAGTGGAGAAAGTTATGTAAAGAACATGCTGAGCTAGAAGTGATAGTTAATAAGTATAAGGAATACAAAAAGGCTTTAGAAGATATAGAAGTAGATAAGGAAATGCTTCAAGAAGAAAACGATAAAGAACTAAGAGAAATGCTTCAAGAAGAAGTAAAAGAGCTTGAAGAAAATAAGATTAAATTTGAAGAAGAATTAAAAATATTAATGCTTCCTAAAGATCCTAATGATGATAAAAACGTATTTATTGAAATAAGAGCAGGTGCAGGCGGAGATGAAGCTGCATTGTTTGCGGCTAATCTTTTCAGAATGTATACAAGATATGCTGAGCGTCATGGATGGAAAACAGAATTTATGAGTTCTAATGAAACAGATATTGGGGGATTTAAGGAAGTTGTATTTATGCTTAGAGGAGATTCAGCTTACAGCAAAATGAAATTCGAAAGTGGAGTTCATAGAGTTCAAAGAGTACCTGATACTGAATCAAGTGGAAGAATTCACACATCTACAGCAACTGTTGCAGTACTACCAGAAGTTGATGATGTTGCAATAGATATAGATCCTAATGATATAAGAGTAGATGTATTTAGAGCATCTGGAAATGGTGGGCAGTGTGTAAATACTACAGACTCTGCTGTTAGAATGACTCACTTACCAACAGGAATTGTAGTATCATGTCAAGACGAAAAGTCACAGCTTAAAAATAAAGAAAAAGCATTAAAGGTATTAAAGGCTAGACTTTATGAAAAGGCAGAGGCTGAAAGAAATGCTGGGATAGCTGCTGATAGAAAGAGTCAGGTTGGTTCAGGAGATAGAAGTGAAAGAATAAGAACCTATAACTATCCTCAAGGTAGAGTTACAGAGCATAGAATAGGTCTTACATTATATAAATTAGATTCTTTCCTTGATGGAGATATGAATGAAATAATAGATTCATTAATAACTGTTGAACAGGCAGAAAAAATGAAGTCTATGGGAAATAATGAATAAATTTTATTGAATTTTATAGAGGTGGATAATGAATATAAATAAAGCTATTAGAAAGCAAAAAAAGTCTTTTAAAAGGTTTTGGCTATCTATGGGCTTTATTTTTTTGTTGCTTCCCGTTTTGGTAATTGTAACTCAAAAATATTCTTTTTTTATCATAGCATATTTAGTAGTTATTGAGTTTTTGATAGTTATTTCTATTTTAGTACATATTCACATGGAAACATTAAAATTTCAATATACTAATAAATTAACAATTCAAAATGGTATTTGGGGTGGCAAATACACAATAATATGTAATAATGTTATGTTTGTTCATACTATAAATGATAAGAGAGATATGAAAATAGTATTAGTTTTAAAGTCTAAAATGAGAAATAAAAATATTAAGGTTATAGATTCAAAATTTCTGCAAAAATATACTTTAAAAAACGGGTATAATATTAGTTATAAAATGGAGAATTTACAAAAAAAATATTATTACATAATAATAAACAAAGGTGGATATTACAAGTATGAGTTTTTAAATTTTATATATCGGTATTGCGTTAAGGCTTATTTTACGGACAAGGCAATAGAAAGAATAAAAGAATATAGAAATTAGAGAATAAACTCCCATTTACTAAAATATTATAAAATAGAAATGGGGGTATTTGTTTGTTTAATAAATTTATGGTTATAGTAACAATAGCAAGTGTATTTTCTTTGGCTGGTACTATGCTTGGGGCATCTATAGGTATAGTTATAAAAAAACCAACCAATAAAATAATAGGAAATATAAATGCTTTTGCAGCAGGGCTTATGCTATCCATAGTTATGCTGGATTTGATACCCGAAGCTATTATAAATATTAACTATTTGAGCTCTATTCTTTTAGCTTTTGTTGGAGTTTTAATTATTACTTTAATAGACATAATCAGTTCTATTAGTGGAACCTTTAAGACAAGTTATAACAAGACAGCTTTTTTGGCAGCGTCAGGACTTATGATTCATAATTTTCCAGAAGGTATTATAATGGGAGTCGGTTTTCTGGCCGGTGGAAGTTTGGGTATTAAGATGAGTTTACTTATAGCAATTCATGATATTCCAGAAGGAATTGCTGTATCTGCTCCTTTAATGGTAGCTAGGGTTAAGGTTTCAAAGATACTTAGATATGCATTTGTGACAGCATTGCCTACTGTTATAGGAGGGTGGCTTGGAGTTTATTTAGGAAATGTATCTTCTTATTTTTTAGGAGGATGTTTAAGTGTTGCTTCTGGAATCATGCTTTATGTAATATTTGGGGAAATGCTGCCAGAGGCACTGAAGTTTAGAAAAGGTAGGGACATAACTTTTAGCATTTTATTAGGAATAATATTGGGACTTGTAATTACTAATATATTATAATAAAATACAAAGTAATGATTAATTCTATAAGTAAAGAAGTGAATATGAATGAAAACAAAAGTTGAATTATTAGATAAAGAAAATCCTAATATAGAAGTATTGCAAAAAGCAGGAAAGGTCATTCGTCAAGGTGGACTAGTGGCATTTCCAACGGAAACAGTTTATGGACTTGGAGCAAATGCTTTAGATAATGAAGCTGTAAAAAAGATATTTGTAGCTAAAGGAAGACCCCAAGATAATCCACTTATTATTCATGTAGCAGATTTTAATATTGAAGAATTTGTTGAAGAAATTCCTCAAATAGCAAAAAAAATGATAGAAAAATTTTGGCCAGGACCATTAACTTTAATAATGAAGAAATCAGAAAAAATTCCTAATGTAACAAGTGCAGGACTTGGAAGTGTTGGAATAAGAATGCCTTCCAATAAGATAGCAAGAGAGCTTATAAAAGAAGCAGGAGTACCAATAGCTGCGCCTTCTGCAAATATATCAGGAAGACCTAGTCCTACAGATATAGAAACATGCATTCAGGATTTAAATGGAAAAATTGACTATATAATTGGTGGGGAAAAGTGCAATGTAGGTCTTGAGTCTACAATTGTTGATTGTACAGTAGAGCCACCGTGTGTTTTGAGGCCAGGTGGAGTTACTCTTGAAATGCTAAGTGAGATTGATAGTACAATATATATTGATCCTAGTATAATGAAAAAACCAGAAAAAGATTTTAAGCCTAAAGCACCTGGAATGAAATATAGACATTATGCTCCAAAAGCACCAATAAAAATTATTGTTGGAGATTTAAAAAAAAGTGTTGCAAAAATACAAGAAATAGTGCAAAATTATATAGATACAGGTGCAAAGGTTGGAATAATGGCAACAGATGAAACTGTAAATCAGTATTCTAATGCAATAATCAAATCATTAGGAAGTAGAGAAGAACTATATAATGTAGGAAAGAATTTATTTAAAGTTCTAAGAGAATTTGATGATGAAAATGTGGATATAATATTATCTGAAGCATTTGAAGAAAAGGGAATGGGAATTGCCATTATGAATAGATTAAAAAAGGCTGCTGGATTTGACATAATAAAAGTTTAAATAAGATAAGTAATTATATTAGGTTTAAGTAATTTTAATAATGATAGGAGGTACAGTATGAAGGTTTTATTTGTATGCACGGGAAATACATGTAGAAGTTGTATGGCTGAAGCAATATTTAATCAAATATCAGATTTATATGATGTTAAAGCTATTTCAGCAGGTATTGCAGCTATTTCTGGTAGCAAAACATCTAAAAATACTGTTGCCTTAATAAAAAATAATTTTTCAAAAGATTTAAGTGATAGAAATTCAGTTCAATTACAAGAAGAAATGCTATCTGAAAGTGATTTAATATTGACTATGACAGGATATATTAGAGATGCTTTAATGAATAGGTTTCCTCAATATAAAAATAAATTATTTACTTTAAATGAATATGTTGATCTTAAAGAGGATATAATTGACCCTTATGGGGGAAATATGGAAGTATATCAAAAAACTTTTGATATACTTAAAAAGAGTATAGGTTTATTATTAAACAAAATAAAGGAAGATAATGGTATCAGATAATACTAGTATCTTCTTTTTTTGCAATAAATACAATATAGGAGGAATTTACATGAAAATAGCAATAGGATCTGATCATGGTGGATTTCAACTTAAAAATGCAGTTATAAAGCATTTAGAGAAGAAAGGCATAGAAGTTAGGGATTTTGGAACATTTAATGAAGAATCATGTGATTATCCAGAGTATAGTTTACAAGTCGCTGAGGCAGTTGCAGCTAAAAACTTTGATTTTGGAATATTAATATGTGGTACTGGTATTGGAATAGGTATAGCTGCCAATAAGGTTCCAGGAATAAGAGCTGCATTATGTCATGATACATTCAGTGCACATGCTACAAGACAACATAATGATGCAAATATACTTACTATGGGACAGAGAGTTGTTGGAGAAGGTCTTGCACTTGATATTGTTGATTCATTCTTAAATGCAGAGTTTGAAGGTGGAAGACATACAAATAGAATTAATAAAATTGGAGACATTGAAAAAAAATATTCAAGATAAAAAATTATAACAAATAATTATTATAGGAGGAATTAAAAATGGGTAAAGTAACACAAATAGCACATCCACTAATTTTGCATAAATTAGCTTTTATAAGAAATAAGGAAACAGGTTCAAAGGATTTCAGGGAACTTGTAGAAGAAGTTGCTATGCTTATGGCTTACGAAGTTACTCGTGATTTACCATTAGAAGAAGTTGAAATAGAAACACCTATATGCAAAACAAAATGTAAAATGCTTGCAGGTAAGAAAGTTGCTATAGTGCCTATTTTAAGGGCTGGACTTGGAATGGTAGATGGAATGCTTAGACTTATACCAGCTGCTAAAGTAGGTCATATAGGTATGTATAGAGATGAAGAAACTTTAAAACCAGTTGAGTATTTCTGTAAATTACCTCAAGACATACAAGAAAGGGAAATCATAGTTACAGATCCAATGCTTGCAACAGGTGGCTCTGCTATAGATGCTATCGAAGCACTTAAAAAGAGAGGTGCTCAAAATATAAGATTAATGTGCCTTATTTCTTCACCAGAAGGAGTAAAAGCAGTTATGGATGCACATCCAGATGTTGATATATACGTTGCAGCTATTGATGAAAGATTAAATGAGCATGGATATATAGTACCAGGTCTTGGAGATGCTGGAGACAGACTTTTTGGAACTAAATAATAAAATTGGCAAGCAATTTTATTATAGTTTACAGTTTAGAGTGGACAGTTTACAGTTAAGGATATTTTGCTAAGGCAAAATTTAAAATTAAGTATAGAAACCTAGTATAGCCAAAGGCTACACTAGGTTTCGTTTTTTATTGTTAGTTTTTCTGTAAGAAAAAATTCTTTCACTGTAAACTGTAACTGTCATCTGTCAACTTAATAAAATTGCTGAGCAATTTTATTAAGACATATTATAACACTTTCAATTATACCGTTTATAGTATAAAATATAAATGATTGCTTAAATGCATACATATATTACAAAAACGAGGGATTTAGCATGGAAAGAATAGATAAGCATAATTATTATTTAGATATTTGTGAAACAATACTTGAGAGAGGTACTTGTCTTAGACGAAATTTTGGAGCTATAATTGTTAAGCATGATGAGATAATAGCTTCAGGCTATTCCGGGGCTCCAAGGGGAAGAAAGAATTGTTCAGATTTAGGATATTGCAGAAGAGAAGAATTAAAAGTTGAAAGAGGTACAAGATATGAACTTTGCAGATCAGTTCATGCTGAACAAAACGCAATCATATCTTCTAGACGACAAGATATGATAGGTGCAACTATGTACCTTGTTGGTAAAGAAGTGAGTACAGGAGAATTAGTAGAAAAAGCAGCACCATGTCTACTTTGCAAAAGGTTTATAATAAATGCTGGAATATCTAGAGTTATTGTAAGAGACACAGATAAAGAATTTAGAATTATTGATGTACAGGAATGGATAGATAAAGATGACTCATTAACAGGAGAAGGTTCTTACTAAAGTTAACAAAAGGAAGGTTAGAATTTAATTATGGATAGTATAAAGATTTTGACGATAGTTTCCGTGGTAATATCATTCATATTAACGCCTTTTATTAAGAATTTTGCAATTCGCATTAATGCTGTTGATATACCAAAAGATAAAAGAAAAATACATAAAAAACCTATTCCTCTTCTTGGAGGTATGGCAATATATATTTCCTTTGTGATTACAATGCTTTTGAAGGAAGGAAGATTAGGAAAATCTGAAATAGGAATATTAATAGGTGCCACAATTATTGTGATTGGTGGATTGATTGACGATTTAAAGGACATTAGGCCATGGCAAAAACTTTTATTTCAAGTATCTGCAGCTGTAGTTCTTATCTTATTTGGAGTTGAGATAGCGGTTGTTACAAATCCATTTCCATCAAATAGTTTATTTTTAAAATTGGGTTGGTTATCTATACCAATAACTATATTTTGGGTTGTAGGTATAACAAATGCCATTAATTTAATAGATGGAGTGGATGGACTTGCAGCTGGAGTGGCATTTATTTGTTCGGCTACAATTTTTATTATAGCTGCATTAAATGGTAGAAGAGAAGCGGCTTTATTAACGGCTATTTTAAGTGGAGCTATTTTTGGATTTCTACCATATAATTTTAATCCAGCTTCTATTTTTATGGGAGATACTGGAGCACAGTTATTAGGATTTTTACTTTCTGCTATATCTTTAAAAGGTACAATAAAATCAGCAACAGCCTTTGCAATAGCTGTTCCGATTTTGGCTTTTGGACTTCCTATATATGATACACTTTTTGCTATGATAAGAAGGAAAATTAATGGTAAACCTATTATGCAGGCTGATAGAGGACATTTGCATCATAGATTATTAGATATGGGATTAAGTCAAAAGCAAGTAGTGATAATTATGTACCTTACTAGTGCTGTTTTGGGAGGAATCTCCATAATAGCTATGCAGATGAGCACAACAAGGTCATACTTTTTATTAACTATTGTTATATTAATAATAGTTTTTGCAGCATGGAAATGTGGTTTTTTTGAACATAGAGAATAGAAAGGGTATGAGTTGAAGTTATGAATAAGATAAAGGTTATGAGTATTTTTGGAACTAGACCTGAAGCTATTAAGATGGCACCACTTATTAATGAATTAAAAAATACAGAAGGAATAGAATCTAAAGTGTGTGTTACTGCACAGCATAGAGAAATGCTTGATCAGGTTTTAGAACTTTTTCACATTGTACCTGATTACGATTTGGACATTATGAAAGAAAATCAGAGTTTAAATGGGATTACTACAAGAGTTCTTAATAGATTAGAAGAAGTCTTTGACAAGGAAAATCCAGACATAGTTTTAGTACATGGAGATACTACAACTACTTTTGCAGCGGCTCTCGCAGCATTTTATAAAAAAATTAAGGTAGGCCATGTTGAAGCTGGATTGAGAACCAATAATAAATATTTTCCTTATCCAGAAGAAATGAACAGAAAGCTTACAGGAGCTTTAACAGATTTTCATTTTGCACCAACAGATAGAGCTAAAAATAATTTATTAAAAGAGGGAGTAGATAAAGCTACTATCTTTGTTACAGGTAATACTGTGATAGATGCTATGAAATATACAATAGAAGAAGATTATATATTTGAAAATAAAGAATTGAATAATATTGATTACAATAAACAAGTTATAATGGTTACTGCACATAGAAGAGAAAATTGGGGAGAAGGTATTGAAAATATATGTAAATCTTTGATTCAAATTGCATATGAAAATAAAAATGTAGAAATCATATATTTAGTTCATCCTAACCCGATTGTTAAAAAAACTACATACAAATATCTTCAAGGAATAGAAAGGGTACATTTATTACCTCCCTTAGATACTAAAGAAACTCATAATCTTATGAAAAAGTGTTTTATGGTAATGACTGATTCAGGTGGAATACAAGAGGAAGCACCACATCTTGGTAAACCTGTTTTAGTATTAAGAGATGTAACAGAAAGAATAGAGGCTAAAGAGGCCGGAACAGTAAAGGTTGTAGGATTTGAAAAAGAGAACATAGTGAAGGAAGCAAATATTTTATTAAATAATCAAAGAGAATATTATAAAATGAGCAAGGCGATAAATCCTTATGGAGATGGTAATGCATCAAGTAGAATAGTGAAAATTATATTAGAAAATTTGTGTTAGTGAAATTTTAAAATAAAACCTCCTAAATATTGATAAAATTTAGACAAACATTTCTTGAAAAAAATGGTAAATAAGTATATAATAGGATCAAGGATGTAAAGTTTCTAATTAAATGATTATTAAATTTAGGAGGGGGATTATTATGAAAAATGTAGTTATTGCAAGTGCTGTAAGAACACCTATAGGTAAGTATGGCGGTACTCTGAAAGATGTTCCCGCAGCTGAATTAGGATCTATAGTTATAAAAGAAGCTTTGAATAGAGCTGGAGTTAAGCCAGAGCAAGTAGATGAGGTTATAATGGGACACGTTTTACAAGCAGGACAAGGACAGAACACGGTAAGGCAAGCAATGGTAAAAGCGGGGCTTCCTGTAGAAGTACCAGCATTTACTTTAAATAAGGTTTGTGGATCAGGTCTGAGAGCTGTATCTCTTGCAGCTCAAATAATAAAAGCTGGAGATGCTGATATAATAGTTGTTGGGGGAATGGAAAATATGTCTGCAACTCCTTATACAATGGATGGTACTAGATGGGGACAAAGAATGGGAGATGCAAAAATAACTGATACAATGATTAAAGATGGTTTATGGGATGCATTCAATAACTATCATATGGGGATAACAGCAGAAAATATAGCTGAGCAATGGAATATAACTAGAGAAGAACAAGATGCTTTTGCATTAAGATCACAAAATTTAGCAGAAAAGGCAATAAAAGAAGGTAAGTTTAAGGATGAAATAGTTCCTGTTGTGATAAAGAATAGAAAGGGAGATGTAGTATTTGATACTGATGAATTTCCTAAATTTGGAATGACGGCAGAAAGCTTAACAAAATTAAAACCAGCCTTTAAGAAGGATGGAACAGTTACGGCAGGAAGCGCTTCTGGTATAAATGATGGAGCGGCTGCATTAGTTATTATGAGTGAGGAAAAAGCTCAAGAATTAGGTATTAAACCTATGGCAAAAGTTCTTTCTTATGGTTCAAAAGGTGTAGATCCCTCTATAATGGGATATGGACCAGTAGGGTCTACAAGAGTTGCCCTTGAAAGGTCAGGATTAAGCATAAAAGAGATAGATTTAATAGAAGCTAATGAAGCTTTTGCAGCTCAAAGTCTAGCAGTAGGAAAAGACTTGAATTTCGATATGGATAAAGTAAATGTAAATGGTGGAGCTATAGCACTTGGACACCCAATAGGATGCTCTGGGGCTAGAATTCTTATAACTTTATTATACGAAATGCAAAAGAGAGATGCTAAAAAAGGTTTAGCCACACTTTGTATAGGTGGTGGAATGGGAACAAGTGTTATAGTTGAAAGATAATACTATAATAATAACATAGATAAAACGCTTAAATCAGACTATCAATAATGTATCTTTATTGATAGTCTGATTTAATTTTTTGAATAATATTTGTTAGTGTAAATCATTGTTTATTTCCAATTTAAATTTACAACTTTAGGAAATGTTCAATTTAAAAATTTCAGATCAATAACAGTATAGGGTTTTAAATAAAATGATAAGTAAATTTGGGCTTCTTTTTATGTAATAATGTATATTATATTCCCATAAAAACAAGATACAAAGCTATAAATTTTTAAAATTAAATAAAAAGAAAAAATGAATAACTTAGATAGAGTCTTGTTCAAATGTTGTATAGATAATCAATAAATACTACATAACAGTGTTTATATAGTTATTAGTATATTTGAATTTAAAGATTTACATAATAATAATTAAAAAGAATTTAAAATTATAAAAAAAGAATGGTTGTTCTTGTAATATTTCATATAAAGAAAGAAATATGGTATAAAAAGGGAACGATAAGAGAAGCCGAAAAAACAAAGTGTAATACTAAAAAAATAGTGGTATTTAAAGAAATATGAAGAAATATTAAGATATATAAGATTTGAATATGAAAATATGAGTAATATAATAAAATGTATTATATCGAAATTTGGAGGAAAAATGAAAAAAAACGAGGAACTTTATAGCATGTTGAATAAAATTACCAGTATAGATTGTATAGTGGGAATATTACTTGTTTTTGCAATATTCAGAATTTATAGAGAATATATACTAGTTTCCTTATTGGGATTTATATTAGCTATTATTAATCTTTATGTAAATGGTTATGCAGTAAATTATGCATTTTATAGAAAAGATTCAAATAGCAATCTTGTAATAACTTTAAGTTATTGTTTAAGAATTACTTTAGTAGGGATAATAGGAGCAGTGTTATTTACATATAATAAATTTAATGTATTGGCATATATGTTGGGATACAATATGCATTTTATTTCATTGATAATATATGGAATATATTTCAAAATACCAAAGAAAAGGGTGTGATTAAGTGGAACATGAGATTAATAAATTAAATAATTTTTTAGGGCAGTATATGGGAATTACTGAGGAGATTGTTGTCCAATGGGCAATAGTTTTAGTAATTTCTGCAGTTGCAATAGTATTAACTAAAAATTTAAAGAAAATACCTAATAAAAAACAGAGTATAGCTGAAATATTTGTTAATGGTATAAATAATCTTGTTGTTAGTAATATGGGGGAGAATTTTAAAGGCTTCGTACCTTATATAGGGACTTTAGTATTGTTTTTGTTATTTATGAATTTAATAGGACTAATTGGTATTGAGCCTCCTACTAAAGATTTTAATATTGTATTAGGAATTGCATTAATAACATTTTTAGTTATACAAGTATACGCAATGAAAAAACAAGGCATTAAAGGATATTTTGTTGGTTATGCTAAGCCTATAATACCATTATTACCTATAAACATAATGGAAAGAATTATGTTACCTATATCGTTGAGTTTAAGATTATTTGGAAATATGACTGCTGCTGTTGTTATTATGGAGCTTATTTATGGTGCATTAGGAAAAACACCTTTAGGAATTGCTCAATTAGGAATTCCTATACCATTTCACTTTTATTTTGATGTATTTGATGGGTCTATTCAAATGATAATCTTTGTTATGTTAACTATGATAAATATTAAAGTAATAGCAGAACATTAAAAATAAAGGTTATGTTTATGTAAAGTTTTAAAAGAATGTAAAAAATAATAGTCTTTTAAAACGGAATTAAAATGAAAAACAAAAGAAAAAAATAATTATATATAGTAATTATTTATATATTTAACATTAATAAATATGTTTAGGAGGAAAAGAATATGAATATTAGTTCAGAAGCATTTATTGCTGGAATGGCAGCGATTGGAGCAGGATTAGCTGCTCTAGGATGTATAGGAGGAGGAATAGGAACAGGAAATGCCACATCTAAAGCTGTTGAAGCAGTTTCAAGACAGCCAGAAGCTAGTGGGAAAATTATGAGTACGTTAGTAGTTGGTGGTGCGCTATCCGAAGCAACTGCTATTTATGCATTTCTTATAGGATTATTGTTAGTATTTAAAGTAACATTGTAAAAATAAATCACTAATAAATAAGCCTGAAAGGAGGCTTTCATGGAAATATGGAATTTTATTGGCCTAAGGTAATATACACTATAATAAATTTTATAATTTTATATTTTATTTTAAAGCATTTTTTATTTAAACCAGTAAATGAAGTTATAGCTTCTAGAAAGAATGAAATAGAGACTACTGTTAAGAAAACAGAAGAAGATAGAAAACAAGCTGAACTTTTAATAATAGAGAGTGAAAACATAATAAAAGAAACAAAAAAACAAGGAAAGAATTTGGTTGAAGATTACAAGAAAAAAGCGGAAAAGGCTTCAATAGATATAATTGCTGAAGCTCGCAAAGAATCCGATCAAATTATGGAAAGAACTGAAAAGGAAATTCAAAGACAAAGAGAAAAGATAGAAGATGAGATTAGAATCAATACGATAGATTTGGCGATACAATTATCTTCAAAGATTTTAGAGGAAGCAGTAGATGAGAAAAAGCACAGAGAACTTATAGAGGATTTTATTGCTAAGGTGGGTAATTAGCTATGTATGAATATTTAGATAAGAGATATGCCCTTGCTCTTTATGAAGTTGCTGAGAAAAAAGGAAAGGTTGAGGAATATTTACAAGAGGGAAAAGAAATTATTGAATTAATAAAGAATAATGAAGATATTAGTAAAATTCTAAAGCATCCTCAAATAAGCACTTCAAAGAAAAAAAAAGTATTTATAGAAATATTTAAAGGAAAAATTAATGATGATTTATTAGGTTTTATTCTTTTATTGATAGAAAAAGATAGAATTCTATATATGGAAGAAAAATTTAAAGAGATGGAGAAAATCTATTTAGAAAAGCAAAATATACTTATTGCAAATGTTAAAACTGTGATTCCACTAAATGATGATCAAAGAAAAAAACTAATTGCAAAACTAGAAAAAAAATATAATAAAACAATAATATTGAAAGAAAAAATAGATAAAGCTTTAATTGGTGGTGTTTATATCAGGATTGGTGATGATGTAATAGAGGGAAGTATAAGATCAAAGTTTCATGAGATCAAGAAGGCAGTACTGAATAAATAGATATATAAGAAAAGAGACTAACTATATGAAGTCAAGATAATTTTAAAAGAAAATTTATAATTTTAGTTTCTTAAAAAAGTGCATGACAAATAAAGCAACTGTGTTGCCTATTTTAAAAAATTA
>JAVBWC010000050.1:0-44430 GCA_036677675.1 Clostridiaceae bacterium
GATCTGGTGGTTATGGCTTGAAGGTAACACCCGTTCCCATTCCGAACACGAAGGTTAAGCTTCAAAGCGCCGATGGTACTGCACTGGAGACGGTGTGGAAGAGTAGGTCGCCGCCAGGTATAAATATTCCGCGATAGCTCAACGGTGGAGCACTCGGCTGTTAACCGATAGGTTGAAGGTTCGAATCCTTTTCGCGGAGCCATTTTATTTTTTGAATAAATTATTATACTATAAATATTAAATAACCTTGTACTTAATCTAAGTACAAGGTTATTTTTATTTTATATGAATAAGATTGGTAAAAAAGGAGTAACATATACATATAGCTATAGATAGGAAAAAATTATAGATCAAATAATTCTGAATATTTCGTTTAATTAAAAGGAATTTTAAATTCTAAATAGAATATATTTATTAACCAATAAATACCAATAAAGTTATACAAAATAAGGGGGAATTATTATGAAAGAATACAAGACCCAGAATTTAAGAAACATAGGCTTTATAGGACATAGTGGTTCAGGAAAAACTACACTAACTGAGGCAATATTATATTATACAAAAAGTAGTGATAGATTTGGAAAAGTTGAGGAAGGAAATACAGTTAGTGATTATGATTCAGAAGAAAAGAAAAGAAAGATATCTATAGCTACTTCGGTATTACCATGCGAATGGAACAATGTGAAAATAAATATGGTTGATATACCTGGATATTTTGATTTTATAGGAGAGATGATAGAAGGACTAAGTGCAGTTGACATGGCAATAATTACTGTGTCTGGAAGATCAGGAATACAAGTTGGTACAGAAAAAGCATGGAAGTATGTAAATGAACATAATATGCCTAGAGCATTTTTTATAAATAAATTAGATAGAGAAAATAGTGATTTTGAAAGAGTATTGTCACAATTAAAGGATCAATTTGGTATTTCAGTAGTTCCTATTCAGTATCCTATGGGTAAGGAAGATAATTTTCATGGAGTGATTAATGTTATTTCAAAGAAAGCAAGGGTTTTTAACCCTAAGACACAAAAAATGGAGGAAGAAGAAATTCCAGAAGAATTATTAGAAAAAGTTGATGAATGTAAAAATATGATAATGGAAGCTGTTGCAGAGACAGATGAAAATTTATTAAATAAATATTTTGAAGATGGTAAATTAAGTGATGAGGAGATATATGAAGGATTAGTAAGAGGTGCAGAAGAAGGAGATATTGCTCCAGTAATGTGTGGTTCTGCTTACCAAGGAGTAGGGATAAATACATTATTAGAAGACATATTAGAATGTTTCCCATCACCAAAGGATGCAAAACCAATAAAGGCTATAAATTTAGAAGATAATAAAGAAATAGAAGTAAATATAGATGAAAAACCTAAGTTTTCAGCCTTTGTATTTAAGACCGTAGCGGATCCTTTTGTAGGTAAGCTATCAATATTTAAGGTTATGACAGGCAAACTAAAAGCTGATAGTCTTGTATATAACTCTAATAGAAAAAAACAAGAAAAGATTGGATCTATGTATTTCTTAAAAGGTAAAGATCAAATACCAGCTTCGGAAATAATAGCAGGAGATATAGGAGCAGTTTCTAAATTGCAATATACATGTACAGGTGATACATTATGTGAAGTATCATCTCCTATAGCTTTTGAAGAATTAGAATTTCCAAAACCTTCAATGTCTATGGCTGTAGTTACTAAATCAAAAGGTGATGAGGATAAAATATCTTCTGGTTTAAGCAAGCTTTTAGATGAAGATCCTACTTTTATGATTAGTAGAGATATAGAAAATGCAGATACTATTATCTCAGGAACTGGTGAGACACACTTAGAGATAATTGCTAATAAATTAAAAAATAAGTTTGGTGTTGAGGTAGAACTTCAAATTCCAAAAGTACCTTATAGGGAAACAATAAAAAAAGTATCAGAGGTTCAAGGAAAGCACAAAAAACAAAGTGGAGGACATGGGCAATATGGTGATGTGAAAATAAAATTTGAACCAAGAAATGATGGAGAAGATGATTTATTATTTGTAGATAAAGTTGTTGGAGGAGTTGTTCCTAGACAGTATATACCAGCAGTAGAAAAAGGATTAAGAGAATGTATTAGTCATGGTGTTTTAGCTGGATATCCAGTTATAGGTTTGAAAGCCACACTTTATGATGGATCATACCATCCTGTAGATTCTTCAGAAATGGCTTTTAAGATAGCGGCATCAATAGCATTTAAAAAGGGAATGGAAATGGCTCAATCTGTTTTATTAGAACCTATAATGCATGTTGAAATACAAATTCCTGACGAATACATGGGAGAAATAATAGGAGATATAAATAAAAAGAGAGGTAGAGTTCTTGGAATGGAACCTATAAAAGATGGCCAAAATGTTATAGCAGAAGTTCCAATGGTAGAGATGTTTAAATATACTACAGACTTAAAATCAATAACTGGCGCAAGAGGTAGTTTCGAAATGAGATTTGAAAGGTATGAAGAGGTACCAACTAATGAAGTAGAAAAAATAATTAATGAAGCAAAGAATGAAAATGGAAAATAAATATTAGTCAAGTTAGTAGAGAAGCTCCAACAATTTAATTTGCTGGAGCTTTTTTATTAGTAATTTTCCACAAATAATTCAAAGTAGCTTTGAGGATGGACACAAGCAGGACAAGTTTTAGGAGCTTCATTTCCTTCATGAATATATCCACAATTTCCGCATTTCCATAATGTTTTAATATCTCTTTTAAATATCTTATCATTTTCTAGATTTTCTAACAATTTTTTAAATCTTAATTCGTGTTTTTCTTCTACTTTAGCTATATTTGTAAATGCAGCAGCTATTTCAGGAAAACCTTCTTCTTCAGCTGTTTTAGCAAAACTAAGATATAAATCTGTCCATTCCTCATTTTCACCAGCAGCTGCAGCAGCTAAATTAGATTTGGTATCACTTAGCTGTACAGGGTAAGAAGCTGTAATTTCAATTAGTTCTTCATTTAAATCTTCTTTTAAAAATTTTAGAAATCTTTTAGCATGTTCTTTCTCGTTTCTTGCTGTTTCAGAAAAGATATCTGATATTTGAACGTAACCATCTTTTTTTGCTTGTGATGCATAATAATCATATCTAGTTCTTGCTTGACATTCCCCAGCAAAAGATTTCATTAAATTTTCTGCTGTCTTTGTGTTTTTTAAATTTTTCATTCCATATACCTCCCATTAAATATTTAAAAACATTATAACATTAATACATATTATACCAAATAATTAGGTAATAATACACTTAATTATATTTAAATAACTATAAATAATAGATTAATTAATGTTTCTTATGCATAATAATGAATATTTAAAATAAAAGTGCAAAAAATATTCTTAAATAAACCGAAAGGGAGATTATTATGTCAGAATACCACTTGGATATTATGGGTGATATTGATTTAAGTGACTATAGCAAAATACATGATTATATGGCAATTGTAGGAGAGGAGGATAGATTCACAATAACTTTATGTGATGAAAGTTTAAAAAACTCAGACATTGTATATAACATGTTAAAAGACAACAGATTTATAATTAACTCTAAAGGAGGAACTAAAAATGGAAAATTACACATCACAGCATCAAGGGATAAAAGGTAATTCAATGAATATTCCCCATTTTTATGAAATTAATGGCTCGTTGCAATATAGTGATACATTACAAGAATATACTGGGCAAATTCCAACGTTACATTCAGTAGCACAAACCTATGAAAAAAATGAAAAGTTAAAAGAAATATTTAATAACAATGTATTTAAATAAGTTATGCCTATTTAAGTCAGTAAATCACAAGGACTCTATAAACTCATATAGAGTCTTTGTGATTTTTGTTGACAATACTAATAGATAAATGATATTATAATACTTAATTCAATGCGCTAAAGCGATAAATTAATAAAGTAAAGGGTGTATGTTATGAATAACTGGAAGAGATATATACCAGAGGGAATGAAAGATATACTGTTTGATGAATGCAGTAGGAAACTATCTATAGAAGAAGGATTAAGAAGAATTTATAAGTTCAATGGATTTTCAGAAATAATTTCTCCAACATTGGAATTTTATGATGTTTTCCATTCGGAAAATCAACCTATTTCGCAGGAGAAAATGTACAAATTATTTGACAATACAGGAAGAATATTAGTGTTAAGACCAGATATGACAACTCCAATAGCTAGAATCACATCAACAAAAATTAAAGATAAAATTTATCCTCTAAAGCTTTGTTATACTTCAAATATCTTTAGAACAAATGAAAATTTAAATGGTAAAATGAGTGAAATAACTCAATCAGGAGTAGAGATTATAGGAACTAATAATTTAAAAGCTGATGCAGAGATTATTATAACTGCAATAAAATGTCTTAAGGAGTTAGGAATAAAGAATTTTAAGATAGAATTAGGGCAGGCAAACTTTTTTAAGGCTTTAATAGAAGGAATACGGGTAGAGGATGAAGATATTGAAAAACTTAGAGCATTAATTGAAAATAAAAATTATATTGCACTTAGTAATTTTTTAAGAGACAAAGAAGGGGATGTTTATAAAGAAAATATAGATATTTTAGAAAAACTTCCTCAATTATTTGGAGATATAAATATTATTGATAAAGCTAGAAAGCTAACAAAAAATCATAAAGCACTAGAAGCACTAGATAATATTTGTGACATTTATAAGATAATTGAAAAGATAGGACTAAGTTCTTATATATCAATTGATTTAGGAATGGTTCAAAATATTAATTATTATACAGGTATAATTTTTAAAGCTTATGTTGATGAAGTTGGGGAGTATATTTTAAGTGGTGGAAGATATGATAACTTAATTCAGGAATTTGGGCCTAAGCTTCCAGCAACAGGTTTTGCAATAAATGTTGATAATGTATTGTTGGCACTTAAAAAGCAAGATACATTTAAACCTAAAACTTACAAGAAGGTGTTAATATCTTATAAAGATGAGTTTTTAGAAGAGGCATATAAGTTGATGGATACTATTCATAGTAAGGACATGATATGTGAGCTTAGTTTATATGAGGAAGAAGAAGAATCTTTAGAATATGCTATAAACAATAGAATGAATAGAATGATAAGTATTATTAATGAGAAAAGTATAAAGGTTTTTAGTATAGAAACAGGGGAATCTATAAATATAGACTTAGATAAGTTTATTACTATGCTTAAATAGGGTTTAATATAAATTGGGGTGAGTAAAATGAAGAATATAAAAATAGCACTAACAAAAGGAAGACTAGAGAAGGCTGCAGTTAAAATTTTTGAGGCTATAGGAGTAGACATAAAAGAATTGCAGGATAAAGGGAGAAAGCTTATTTTTCATTGTGAGAATGAATTGTATAATATAGATTTTTTTCTTGTAAAAGCACCTGATGTTACAACTTATGTAGAGTATGGAGCTGCGGATATAGGTATTGTAGGAAAGGATACATTACTTGAGAAAAATATAGAATTTTATGAAGTGTTAGATTTAGAAGTTGGTAAGTGTAGATTTGCCGTTGCAGCGCTTCCAGATTTCAGAATGGAAGAAGGCTATAGTAGAAAAAAAATAGCTACTAAGTATCCTAATGTAGCAAGAGAATATTTTAGAAAAAAGGGAATGGATATAGAACTTATTAAGATAGAGGGTTCAGTAGAATTAGCACCTATAGTAGGGCTTGCAGATGCTATAGTTGATATTGTAGAGACTGGAGAAACTTTAAGAGAAAATGGATTAATTATTGTAGAAGAAATATGTGATATAAGTGCAAGGATGATAGTAAATAAAGCAAGCATGAAAACTAAAAGAGAAGAAATTATAAAAATTATTGAAGAAATGAGTAAAGCAATTAAAAAGTAATTTTAAGTATTAACATATGATTGTAATTTAGATAAATACTTAAAGCCAAAAAGGGGTGTTATTTGAATGATCGATATAGTTAAATTAGACGAAAATAATAAAAGCTATTACGTGGAAAACTTAAAAAATAGAGCAGAGGCTGTTCAAAGAGATGTTCTTGATGCTGTGGAAGAGATTTTAGAAGATGTAAGAAAAAATGGAGATTCAGCTGTAATCAAATATACTAATAAATTTGATAGCAAAAACATTAGTGAACAAAATGTTAAAGTATCTGTGGATGAAATTAAAAAAGCTTACGAAAATGTGGATAAAAAATTTATAGATGCTATAAAAACAGCAAAAGAGAATATATGGTTCTATCATGAAAAACAAAAGCAGAATTCATGGATGACAACAAAAGAGGATGGAATAATTTTAGGGCAGCAGATAAGAGCATTAGATATGGTTGGAATTTATGTTCCAGGAGGAACGGCTGCATATCCTTCATCAGTACTTATGAATACAATACCAGCAAAAGTTGCAGGAGTTAAAAAAATCATAATGGTAACCCCTCCTTCAGAGGATGGAAGCATTAATCCTAATATTCTGGTAGCAGCAGATATAGCTGGAGTTGATGAGATTTATAAGGTAGGAGGAGCACAAGGAGTTGCCGCACTTGCCTATGGAACGAAATCTATTCCTAAAGTTGACAAGATTGTAGGGCCAGGAAACATATTTGTAGCTATGGCTAAGAGAAGTGTTTATGGCTTTGTAGATATTGATATGATAGCTGGACCATCTGAGATATTAGTTATTGCAGATGAAACTGGGGATGCAAAATATATTGCTGCAGATTTAATGTCACAAGCAGAGCATGATATTCTGGCATCTTCAATTCTAGTTACTACATCACAAGAGTTGGCTGATAAAGTTAAAGAAGAATTAGAAAGACAGGTACAGTACTTAGAGAGAAAAGAAATTATTTTATCATCTTTAAAGAACTATGGAGGTATTATAATTGTAGAAAATATGAAAGAGGCTATAGATATGGCAAACATTATAGCACCGGAACATCTTGAAGTGATGGTTCAAGAGCCATTTTTATTACTCGGAGAATTAAAAAATGCTGGTTCCATATTCTTAGGTAAATATGCACCAGAACCATTAGGAGATTATATTGCAGGACCAAATCACGTTCTTCCAACTAGTGGAAGTGCTAAGTTCTTCTCTCCTTTATCAGTAGATGACTATATTAAAAAATCCAGCTATATTTATTATTCAAAAGAAGGTTTAGCTAAGGTTAAAGATAAAGCAGTGACAATAGCGGAAACAGAAGGGCTTACAGCTCATGCAAATTCAATTAAAGTCAGATTTGAATAATCAAATATAGAATGGTGGTGAATTACATGGAAGCTAGAAAAGCTGAAGTAATGAGGAAAACCGGAGAAACGGATATATGTATGAATTTAAATCTAGATGGAGAAGGCAAATATGATATAAAAACAGGAATAGGTTTTTTTGATCATATGCTTTGCCTTATGTCAAGGCACGGGATTTTTGATTTAAAGTTAAATGCTTTAGGAGATCTTGAAGTAGATTCCCATCATACCGTAGAAGATGTGGGTATAGTTATTGGGCAGTGCATAGCTAAAGCTTTAGGTGATAAAGCAGGAATTAAAAGATATGGAACCTCGTTTGTGCCAATGGATGAAGCATTGGCTTCAGTAAATCTTGATATCAGTGGAAGACCATTTTTGGTTTTTGAAGGTGAATTTACCTGTGATAAATTAGGAGATTTTGATACTGAGATGGTAGAAGAGTTTTTTAGAGCGGTGGCATTCAATGCAGGAATAACTCTTCATGCTAGAGTGATTTATGGTAAAAATAATCATCACATGATAGAAGCATTGTTTAAGGCTTTTGGAAGAGCACTTGGTGAGGCAATACAAAAGGATAGAAGGATAAAGGGTGTTATGTCTACTAAAGGGATTATTTAAAAGAAGTTAAAAGAAATATAAGAACGAACAAACAAGTCATAACAAAAGATATATAAGTGAGGTGGTTTTGTGATTGCTATTGTGGATTATGGAATGGGAAATTTGAGAAGTGTTGAAAATGCACTGGATTTTCTAGGAATTGAATCTATTATAACATCGGATAAAGAAACTATATTTAATAGTGATGGAATTATACTACCAGGGGTAGGAGCTTTTCCAGATGCTATAGATAATATTAAAGAGGCAGGGTTAGATAAAGTTCTAAAAGAAGCAGTAAATAAAGGAAAACCATTGCTTGGGATTTGTCTTGGAATGCAGCTATTATTTGAAGAAAGTGATGAGGTAAAATTAAGCAAGGGTTTAGGATTCTTAAAGGGAAGAATAGAAAAGCTTAATATAGATTTAAAAGTACCTCACATGGGATGGAATAGTTTAAATATGGAGAAAGAAAGCACAATATTAAATGGAATTGAAAAAGGAAGCCATGTATATTTTGTTCATTCTTATTATGCAGTAACAGGAGAAGAGGGAATATTAAATGCTTATGCAGATTATGGGGTTAAAGTACCAGGAGTAGTTAGCAAAGGAAATGTATATGGTATCCAATTTCACCCAGAAAAAAGTGGGGAAGTAGGGCTTAGAATGTTAAAGAACTTTGGGGAGATGATAAAATGATAATTTTACCTGCTATAGATTTGAGAGAGGGAAAATGTGTTAGATTGTATCAAGGGAAATTTGAAGCTTCAGAAGTTGTAGGAGAAAATCCTGTGGAGGTAGCGTTAAGCTTTAAAGAAAGTGGAGCAGAATATATACACGTGGTGGATTTGGATGGAGCACTTAATGGAGAAATTAAGAATTTAAATATTATTTCTGAAGTAGTTAAAAAGGTGCAAATTCCAGTAGAGCTTGGTGGCGGCATAAGAGATATGAAAACTATAGATATGCTTATACAATCAGGAGTTGCAAGAGTAATACTTGGAACAGCAGCCCTAAATAATCCTGAGCTTGTAAAGGAAGCGGTAAAAAAGTATGGAGAAAAAATAGCTGTAGGAATAGATGCAAAGGACGAAAAGGTTGCGGTAAATGGGTGGCTTGATATAAGTAGTGTAGATTATATAGAATTTGCTAAAGAAATGGAGAAGATAGGAGTTAAAACTATTATATTCACAGACATAAGCAAGGATGGTACACTTCAAGGACCTAACTTAGAACAGCTTGGTAAGCTTCAGAAAAATGTAAACTGCAACATAATAGCCTCTGGTGGGATTAAGAATATAGACGATCTAAGAGCTATAAATGAAATGGGGATTTATGGAGCTATTACAGGTAAAGCTATATATTCAGGAAATATAGATTTAAAAGAAGCTATAGATGCATGTAAATAGTTATTTTATAGAAGATTACAGGTATAGGGGTGTAAACAATGAGCAAGTATTGGAGTGAAATTACTAAAAATATAGAACCTTATGTTTGCGGTGAGCAACCTAAGGATAAGAAATATATTAAATTAAATACAAATGAAAATCCATACCCGCCATCACCAAAAGTATTAGAAGCAATAAAGAGTGCAGCAAATGGAGACTTGAGACTATATCCAGATCCTAATTGTGATAACTTAAGGGAGGTTATAGCCCAATATTACAATTTAAATAAAGAACAAATATTTATAGGTAATGGCTCCGATGAAGTTTTGGCTTTCTCATTTTTAGCATTTTTTAACGCTGGTGAAACTATAATTTTTCCTGATATTAGTTATAGTTTTTATCCAGTTTATGCTGATTTATACAATATAAATTATAAGCTTGCTAAATTAGATGAAGAATTTTCTATACCTGTTAGTGAGCTTATGACTGACAATGGAGGTGTAGTAATTCCCAATCCTAATGCACCAACAGGAAAATATCTTGATGTAGATTTAATAAAAAAGATTTTAGATTACAATTCTGATAAAGTAGTTATAATTGATGAAGCTTATATAGATTTTGGTGGTACTTCAGTAGTAGGGCTTATAAAAGATTATCCTAATCTTTTAGTAATACAAACTTTATCTAAATCACGTTCTTTAGCAGGAATACGTTTAGGCTTTGCACTTGGTCAGGAAGAATTAATAGAAGGATTAAATAGAATAAAAAATTCCTTTAATTCGTATACCATAGACAGAGTTGCTGCTATTGCAGGTACAGAAGCAATAAAGGATGAAAGTTATTTCAAAGAATGTGTATGTAAAATAATAAATTCAAGGGAAAAGGTTACGGAAGAATTAATTAGGCTAGGATTTAATGTAATACCTTCTAAAGCTAATTTCATTTTTGCGACACATTCTATATATCCTGCAAATGAACTTTTTACTAGATTAAGAGAAAAAAGTGTATTAGTAAGATACTTTAATAAAGATAGAATAAATAATTATTTAAGAATAACAATAGGTTCTGAAGAGGAAATGGACTTATTTGTAGAAAAAGTTGAGGAAATTATTAAGGAGTTTAGTAATAGTTCAGTATAAGATAAACAAGTATTACTTATAATGGATGTGAAACATATAGAAAATGAGGTGGTAATTTGCTTACAAAAAGAATAATTCCTTGTTTAGATGTGGATATGGGTAGAGTAGTTAAAGGAGTAAATTTTGTAAATCTGAAAGATGTAGGAGATCCTGTTGAAATAGCTGAGTTTTACAATAGAGAAGGTGCAGATGAACTAGTTTTTTTAGATATTACAGCTACCCATGAAGGAAGAGCTACAATGATAGATGTAGTTAGAAGAACAGCGGAGAAAGTGTTTATACCTCTTACCGTAGGTGGAGGAATTAAGACACTTGAGGATTTTAAAGATATATTAAGAGCTGGTGCAGATAAAATATCTGTTAATTCAGCAGCTATAAGAGAGCCTGAGCTTGTAAAAAAAGCAGCTGAGAGATTTGGAAGTCAATGTGTGGTAGTTGCTATTGATGGAAAGAAAAGAGAAGATGGTTCAGGCTGGAATGTATATATAAATGGTGGAAGAATAGATACAGGACTAGATGCTTTGGAATGGGCAAAAAAAGTAGAAAGCTTAGGTGCAGGAGAAATACTTTTGACAAGCATGGATGCAGATGGAACAAAGACAGGATATGATATAGATTTTACAGAGGCTGTGTGTAAAGCTGTGGATATTCCTGTAATAGCATCGGGAGGCTGTGGAAAAATAGAGCACTTTGCAGAAGTATTTAAGAAAAGTGAAGCTGATGCTGCACTTGCGGCTAGTCTTTTTCATTTTAGAGAACTTACAGTAGGAGAAGTAAAGAATTATCTAAAGGAAAATAAAATAGAAGTTAGAATTTAAAAAAATATAATCGCTTATAAGTTGGATGGTGAGTTTATGAATAAGGAAAAACTTATTGAGGAAATGGATTTTTCGAAAAATCAAGGATTAGTTCCTGCTATTGTTCAAGATTTTGAAAACGGAGAAGTATTGATGATGGCATATATGAATAAAGAATCCTTAAAAAGAACCATAGAGAGTGGAACTACATGGTTCTGGAGCAGGTCAAGAAATGAATTTTGGAATAAGGGTGCTACTTCAGGGCATTTTCAATATGTTAAGAGTATAAGTGTGGATTGTGATTGTGATACCTTACTAATTAAGGTTAGTCAAATAGGGGCAGCATGTCATACAGGAAATAGAAGCTGCTTTTATAGAGAAATAGAAATTAAAGGGGAGTAGAGTATGAATAGAGTTGGTGATGTTATTAAAGAATTGTTTAGTGTTGTAGAGGATAGAAAAGAAAACCCTGTTGACGGTTCTTACACTAATTATTTATTTCAGAAGGGTTTAGATAAAATTTTAAAAAAAGTTGGAGAAGAGAGCACAGAAGTTATTATAGCAGCTAAAAACAAAGACAAGGAAGAGCTTGTTAATGAGATTTGTGATTTGACATATCACCTTTTAGTTCTTATGGCTGAGAATGGAGTTAGTCTAGAAAAAGTGAGAGAAGAACTTGAAAAAAGAAGAGAAAAAATAGGAAACAAAAAGGCCGAAAGAAGAGCGGTTGAAGAATTATAAAAAATAAGTAAGAAGCTATAGAACCTATACTTCTTACTTATTTTTTTATAATATTGTTGACTTATTTAATTCTTTTTAGAGTCATAGTAATTTTGTAAAGTTATAGCACTGGAGAAAGTAATCTGGAAACAGATTCTTTAAACTTTATTACAAGTGGTCTTTTTTCATAAGATTCTTTAGTAAGTTCTGTGCAGTCTAAGATATCTTTTTCAAATATTTTTTCCAATTGCTCAGATATATTACTATCATATAAAAAAGCATTTACTTCAAAGTTAAGTTTAAAACTTCGTAAGTCCATATTTGCTGTGCCCACAGAGGAAACTTTACCATCAATAACTACCATTTTACTATGAAGAAAGCCTTTGTTATAGGTGTAGCATTTAACACCAGCCTTTAATAAGTCTCCTGCATAGGATAAGGATGCCCAATATACAAATGGGTGATCTGGTTTGTCAGGAATCATAATTTTAACATCTACGCCAGACAATGATGCTATTTTTAAAGCTTCAAGTATGCTATCATCAGGTACTAAATAAGGACTATGAATATAAACATTTTTTTTAGCAGATTGAATCATTTTAAGATATCCATTTTTTATTTGTTCCCACTGAGAGTCAGGACCACTTGATACTATTTGAATTCCTACTCCTTCATGGGGAAGTTTAGGTGGAAAATATTTTTGGTCAAAAGGGATTTTTTCATTAGAGGCATGACGCCAATCAAGTAAAAATCTCTGTTGAAGTGAGTCAACAGCACTTCCGATAATTTTAAGGTGGGTGTCTCTCCAATAACCAAATTTTTTACTTTTACCTAAATACTCATCTCCTATATTAAAACCGCCTATAAAAGCATGTTTTCCATCAATTACTGCAATTTTTCTATGATTTCTAAAATTTACTCTTATATTTATATGAGGAAGTATAGAAGGAAAGAAGACTGCTACTTTGCCTCCAGCCGCGGTTAGCTTATCAAAAAAATGTTTGGATAATCCTCTACAACCCATCTCATCATATAAAAATCTTACTTCTACTCCTTCAGAAGCTTTTTTAGTAAGAGCATTTAATATTTTATTACCTAGAGTATCATTTTTTACAATATAATAAACCATATGAATATGATCTTTAGCATTTTCAATAGAGTTAAGTATAGAATTAAAGGTAGTATCTCCATGAGTATAAATTTCAACTATATTATCCTGAGAAAAAACAGATTGACTATTATTAAGGTGCATATACATCATATCTTTATAGTTTACCATAGACTTATCATAAAAATTTATGTGATTTTCAGTAAATTGCTTTCCTTGAGATAGCAATTCTTTATGGAATCTGTCTTCTGCTGCTTTTAAGTCAAAGATTTTTATTCTGCTAAGATTTTGACCTAGAATCAAGTATAATATAAATCCTATACCAGGGATTAGAACTAAAACCATTAGCCAAGCCCAAGTAGTAGAAGCACTTTTCCTTTCTAAAAAAATTACTGCTAGAGCAAATAGAATATTTACATAGGATAATATTCTAAATGTGTGAAGTATAAGTTCCATAGGGTTTATCCTCCTTATACCATAGAATCATCGTTTGTTCAGATTAAAATTTTATATTATTAATCATAGTATACAAATATGTATTCATCAATAGTTTGCTTATTCATTTATGAAAATAATCTTAAATCATAATGTATTAAAATATTTGAATTGATATAATTAAATAACTAAAGCAAGCTTATAAAATTTAGCTTGCCTTAGTTATGACAGTTTTTGCATCCACTTTGACAAGTTAAACAATTATTAGAAGAGTTTATTGGGGTGGTTTTTATCATAAAATAAGAATCTCTATAAATTAATTCAATTTTTTTTATGTTTTTTATAACTTCATCATTATAGATAAATATCATATCTTTAAGAGTTTGAGTTGTATAGCCTTCTTTATTTTCAAAATCATCTAGAATTATTTCTATAGAAGGATTTCTACAGCAGGTTTTACTGTAAGAAAGTCTTATACAAGAGTATTCATTACTATGACACAACAGTAGAGCTTTAAGTTCCGTGTATGCAGAATCTGAAATATTTATTTCAAGTTTATTATTCAAAATAACACCTACTTTAACTTTAATATATACTCTTTTAAATGTGCAACTTAGGGCTTAATAAAACTGTATCTGAATTAAGTTTAGCTTAGAGTTATAGGTTATATTATATGATATTTTAACTTAAAATCATATTAAAAATTTAAGTATATTATTTAACCTAATTAGGAATATATGCATAATATTTAAGATGAGTTGGAAAGACATGCTATTAAAAGATTTTATGTATAACCTAAATAAATCTTTATTAATTTTTTTATCTTGCAATATGAGAAAAAAACAGATATAATTTTGTATAATTATACTCAATGGGGTTTAATAAAGTATAATAATACAAAAGATACTTTAGGGGGATTAATGATATGAAGAAATTTGCTACTGCCATTAATTGCATGGATGGTAGGGTTCAGGTTCCTATTATTAAGTATATCACAAAGAAATACGAAGTAGAATATATTGATATGATAACAGAGCCAGGTCCAAATAAAATACTAGCTGAAAATAAAGAGCACAGGACAATAGACTCTATAAAAGAGAGAGTTAAGATTTCAATAGATGCTCATGGTTCATATTTAATTGCTATAGTAGGTCACTATGACTGTGCTGGAAATCCTGCAGAAGAAGAGCAACAAATAAAAGATATTAAGCTTGCTGTTAAAAATTTAGAATCATGGAATCTAGGTGTGAAAATTATAGGATTGTATGTTAATGAAGAATGTAAAGTTAAGAAGATTTGCTAAAATTTTTTTCAGTAAAGTGTAAGCAATTATGACCAGTTGATTGAAATATTAATTTATTAAACTGTGAGTTTAAAGGTAAATTATAAATTCACAGTTTATTTATAATGTTCTCAATTTTCTACCTTAATTTTAAATTGTATGTAAATTTAATTTTTAAAAATCAGTAGTAATGAATATAAAAACTTTTGTTGTACTTTGATAATTATCCAAATTTAAAAAAGTATATTGTATGTTATAATATATATGAATAAAATGGTATTAAAAAGACTAATACTTATAGTAAGATTTTACATTTTAATTTTATAAAAAATAGTAAAATTTAGTTGATGAAAAAGATTATGAGGGAGAAGATTGGTATGAACAGAGATAAGACTTTTTATCCAGTAGTTATTAAAGGTAAGTATGGATATATAGATAATAAAGGTGATTTAATTATTGATACAAAATTTGATTATGCAGAAGAGTTTCATGATGAGCTTGCAGTAGTAGGGGTAGAAGGAAAATATGGATTTATAAATAAGAATGGAGAATTTATTATTGAACCAAAGTATAATAGGGTAAATCCATTTAAAGAAGGTTTAGCAGCAGTTCAAATAGGATATAGCTGGGGATATATTGATAAGCAAGGAAATGAAGTTATTCCATTTAATTTTTTAGATGCATATGAGTTTAATGATGGTTTAGCATTGGTTCAAATTGGTGGAAAACAGGGATATATTAATAAAAAAGGTGATATCATAGTTGAACCTAAATATAATTATGCTCATAGATTTAGTGAAGAGTTAGCTGCTGTAGATATAAATGGTAAATATGGGTATATAAATAAACAAGGTAGTTTAGTAATAGATGCTAAGTACATTACCGCTAGTGATTTCTTTGAAGGACTGGCAGCTGTAGAAGTAAAAAATGGATGGGGATATATAAACAAACAGGGAGATATGATTATAGCACCACAATATGAAGAAGTAGATGATTTTTATGGTGGATATGCTGCAGTAGGAAAAGATGATTTGTATGGATATATAGATAAAGAGGGAAATCAAATAATTCCTCCAAAATATGATAATATAGATATTATTGAAGAAAGCTTAATAGCAGTTCAAGTTGGAGATAAATGGGGTTATATAAACATGAAGGATGAAATGATTATAGAACCTAAATTTGATGAAGCTTATGAATTTGTAGATGGCATAGCGGCAGTAGAGATGGGAAATAAATTAGGATATATAAATACAAAAGGAGAATATATTTGGAAGCCTCAAAAGTAATTTGAGGTTTTTTTATTGATAAAAACCCTAATAGTATATTATTTACAGTTAATTTTAAATTGTATTGCATAAACATAAAGACTTATGATAAACTTACTTTAATGGGTAGTATCCATGGGAACTGCACCGTTTGTTATATTCAAATTAATTTTACTTTAATATGTATTCTGCTCATATCACTAGAATGAGACAGCTATAAGGGAGATGTATACCTCAAAATAGCTTGAGGATTTTTTTGTATTACTTCTTAGTAAAATTTTAACAAAGGAGTGATGCGTATGAATATAGGCTTTATTGGAGCGGGAAAAGTAGGGTTTTCCTTAGGAAAATACTTTTCTGTAAATAATATAAATGTTACAGGCTACTATAGCAGAACCTTTCAGGCTGCATTGGAAGCTTCTAGATTTACAGATTCAAAAGCTTATAAAAATTTAGAAGAGCTTGTACAAAATAGTGATACAATTTTTATTACCACTCCTGATGATAGTATAAGTGATCTTTGGCGGGATATATCATGTTTACAGATAAAAGGTAAAATTATATGCCACACTAGTGGTTCTATTTCATCTAAAATCTTTTCGAATATAAACAATTCAGGTGCATTCGGATATTCTATTCATCCTATGTTTCCATTTTCAGATAAGTTTAATACCCATAAGAATTTAAAAAATGCATATTTTTCAATTGAGGGGAGTGAAGAATATCTAGGATATTTGTGTAGTTTTTTTCAGTCTCTAGGTAATAAAGTTATATCTATTGATAGAGACAAAAAATCTCTGTACCATTTATCAAATGTAATTGTTTCAAATTTGATTCTTTCATTATTAAATGTAGGGTGCAGCTATTTAGAAGACTGTGGCATAAGCAGTGATAACTCTATGGAGGCATTATTTCCGTTGATAGAAAATAATATTGCTAATTTAAAAAATAAGGGCTTTATTGAATCATTAACAGGTCCTATTGAACGAGCTGATCTTGGAACCATAAAACATCATATAAGTGTAATGAAAAGTAAAGATATTGAAATGTATAAAAGTCTATCTTTGAATATTCTTCAGCTTTCAAAAAAGAAAAATCCTGAAAGAGATTATGAAGAATTAGAAAAATATTTGGAGGGAATTTAGATGAAAAATACTATATCCACATTTAAAAAGGCTAAAGATAAAGGTGAAAAGCTTACAATGCTTACAGCATATGATTACTCTACGGCAAAGTTGATTGATAGTAGTGGTATTAATGGAATTCTTGTTGGTGACTCTCTGGGAATGGTATGTCTTGGTTATAAGGACACTTTGAGTGTTACTATGGAAGATATGATCCACCATATTCGTGCAGTTGCAAGAGGGACAGAAAATGCTTTGGTAGTAGGGGATATGCCTTTTATGTCCTATCAAGCTTCAATCTATGATGCTGTTGTTAATGCTGGAAGGCTTATAAAAGAAGGGGAAGCTCAGGCTGTTAAACTAGAAGGTGGGGATACAGTAATTGAGCAGATAAAAGCAATAGTAAAAGCACAAATACCTGTTATGGGACATATAGGACTAACACCACAATCTGTAAATATGTTTGGTGGATTTAAAGTTCAGGGTAAGAATGAGAAGGCTGCTAAAGAGCTTATTGATGCTGCTAAGAGAATAGAGGAAGCAGGGGCTTTTTCTATAGTTCTTGAATGTGTTCCAGCAAAGCTTGCAGAGATTATAACAAAAGAAATTTCAATTCCTACTATTGGTATAGGAGCAGGGGCTGGATGTGATGGACAAATTTTAGTATATCAAGATATGCTTGGCATGTTTTCAGATGTGAGTCCTAAGTTTGTGAAGAAATTTGCAAATGTTGGACAAGTTATGGAAGAGGCTTTTAGAGCTTATATAAAAGAAGTAAAAGAAGAAACTTTTCCAACAAAAGAACACTGTTTCAAGATAGATGAAGAAACTTTAAGTAAACTATATTAAATAAACTCGTAAATCAAATTATTAAGGTATATATAGAAAAATCCTAATGAAAAGTAAATTTTTCATTAGGATTTTTCTATATATACCTTAAAGATTTTCTCATTTAAGGAAGAAAAGTTACCTTTACCAGTATATGGCAACTGATTCCTAGTACCTAATAAGAAAAGTGCCTGGCACTTTTCTTGTATTGTTATCCAAGACATGGTTCTAAACATTCTTCAATAACATCTTGTGTAATCTGAAATGTTTTTTTCACATCTATAGTTTTATTAGTGCTAGTTTTGTTTTCAGTAGTTATAGTTTTTTCCATTTCATGTGATTTTTCCATAGTATTTATGCCTCCTGACTTTTCATATAATATTTATAGGGTTTATAATATGTTATACATTATATGAAATATATGGTAATTTTAAAACTATTATACAATAAAAAACACATTTAGTACATAACTAAATATATTTTTTATTGTATATTTACATATCTAAAATTCTATAAAAGCAAAGAAGGTTTTAAGAATTGGTAAAAATCTAATTTTTTAAACACCAAATTATATAGTTTTTAAAAAATATTGAAATTAGTCTTTTGTTTTGAATTGATATATTGTATAATTATTAATAAATAATTACTATTAATTAATAGGAGGTATGTTATGAAATTATTAATAAGAGATGTTTTTCCACAAATTAAAGTTGAAACTACAAAGGGAGCAATTAATCTACCTAAAGATTATGAGGGGAAATGGTTTGTTTTATTTAGTCATCCAGCAGATTTTACTCCAGTTTGTACCACAGAATTTGTTTCGTTTCAAAAGAAAAAGAAACAATTTAATGAAGTAGGAGCAGAATTAATTGGGTTAAGTGTAGACAGCGTAGAATCACATCATAATTGGATTAAGTGGATTAAAGAAAATATACATGTTGAAATAGATTTTCCTGTTATAGCTGATGAAGATAGAAAAATTGCTGAAAAACTTGGATTAATTCATCCGCATTCAGGAGACACTGATACTGTAAGAGCAGTTATCATTGTTGACCATGTAGGTAGAGTTAGAGCAACCATGGAATATCCTAAAGAAATAGGTAGAAATATTGATGAAATATTGAGAACAGTAGAAGCATTAAAAATGGCTTCGATTAAAAAAGTATTTGCTCCAGCCAATTGGCCACATAATGAAATAATTGGAGATAAAGTATTATTCCATCGTACAGAAGAAGATAAGCCAGAATTAGATAAAGAGCGTGGAATATGCAGTTTATCCGATTGGTTTGTATATAAAAATATGGAAGAATAAGAAAAAAGAAGTTTGGGAGTTTAGTCTCTGCTTTGGATTTATGAATATAAAATAAATCTATTTTGTTAGTATAAATCTATTATATATTTCGAACTTTTGGTTAAAAATAAGATAGAAAATTTTTAAAATATATAATGGAGGTAGTAAAATGTCTCATAAAGATAATAAAAATAATAAGGAAAATAAAAAATCTAATAGCAAGACTAAAAAAGAATTAGCAAAAATGAAAATGGAAACATCTAATGAACTTGGGTATTCAAGTGAATCAAGAAAATTAGGAAATGATAAAGAAAGACAAAATAAGCAAAGAACTAAGAATCAGTAAAAATTTAAGCTAACAGAATCAACTCTGTTAGCTTAAATTTTCTACTTTAAAGGGGATAACTATGCCTTTATCTGATTTGCATTTTGTATTTTTTAGCATATCTTTTATAATGAAATAGTAACATCTTGACCATTCGTCTTCAGGATTCAAATTATAAGCTTTTTTAGCAAGGGGGAATGCTCTTTCATAGTCTTTTAAATCCATATAAACGAGGGCCTTTGATATGTATGCATCACTTTTTCTATTATCTATTTCTATTGCTTTAGAATAACAGTTCAAAGCTTCCTCATGTAGACATAGGGTTTTTAAAATCTCACCTTTTTCGCAGTATGCCTCATAAAAATCAGGTTTCAACTTAATACATTTATCTAAGCACTCTAAAGCCTCTGATAATCTATTAAGATCTATTAATATACATGCTTTTTTGTAATGAATAGAATAATCACTTTTTCTCTTTTTTATTACTTTATTGCAAAATTCAAGCGCTTTCTCAAAGTTGCCGCTAATATAATATATTTCAAGCATATTTAAATATCCTCTATACGTATCTGAACTTATTTTTAGATATTTTTTCATGCATTCCTCAGCTTCTTCAATTTCAAACAGTTGTATATGAGCTTCACCCTTAGCTAAATATGCTTCTGCATAATTGCAGTTAAGCTGCAGAGCTTTATCAAACATTTGAAAAGCACTATCTATGTTGTTTTTTTCAAATAAATCTTTTCCCTTTGCAATATATTCTAAAATTTTTTTTTCTAACATTTTATTCATTTCAAGATCATTTTGCATGGATATATCTCCTCTACTGAATAATTGTATTTTAATTATTGTCATTATTTTTTATATTTAAACTTACTTCTATTAAAATAATTTTTAATAGAAGTTTATAAAGTTTCATTTTATAGTTTTATATTAAAAAAGCATGATAAAGTTTTAATTGGAATAATACAAGTGAAGTTGATAATGATAATATAAAAAGCTTATAATGTATATAGCTATTTATATGAAGAGTTGGGAGAGATATGTATGGATTTAAATATAAAAATAGAAGAAATGAGCCAAGAAATCATAAAATCTACACAAGGTATTGTAAGAATAAAGAGTGTGGAAGGAGAACCAAGAGAAGGGATGCCTTTTGGAGAGGGACCTTATAATGCTCTTAAATATGCTTTGGATTTATCTGAACGACTTGGATTTAAAGCTGTAAATTTAGAAAATTATATAGGATATGCTGAATATGGTGAAGGAGAAGAATATATTGGAGTTTTAGGGCACTTAGATGTTGTACCAGAAGGCGATGGATGGGTTTACCCAGCATATGGTGCTGAAATACACGATGGAAAGATATATGGTAGAGGAACTATGGATGATAAAGGACCTATAATATCAGCACTATATGGCCTTAAAGCAATAAAAGATTCACAAATTAAGCTTTCCAAGAAGGTAAGAATTATCTTTGGAACAAACGAGGAAAGTGGATGTGGAGAGATAGAGCATTATTTTAAAACTGAAAAAGCTCCTGTGGCAGGATTCACACCCGATGCTGAATATCCAATCATAAATGGGGAAAAAGGACTTACTATATTCGATTTTGTTAAAGATTTAAAGTTCGTTGGAAATAATGATGTAATTAAATACATTAAAGGTGGGCAAAAAGCAAATATGGTTCCTGATTATTGTGAAGCAGGAGTAATAACTAATCAGGTACAAAAAGTACTTCTTTATGCACATAATTTTAAAGAAATAACTGGATACGATGTGACTGCAGAAGTTAAAAATGATATGGTAGTTATAAAATCAGTTGGAGTATCAGCTCATGGAAGCACACCTGAACTTGGAAAGAATGCTATAATGCAATTGTTTGGATTTATAGAACAATTGGGATTTGAAGATAGTGATATATTAGACTTTATAAAGTTTTATAATGAGTATGTTGGATTAGAAACAGATGGAGAAGCCTTTGGTGTAGGGCTAAGAGATGATGTTTCAGGAAATCTTTCATTTAATGTTGGAACAATAGATATAAATGAAGATAGAGCAAAGATGACTGTAAATTTAAGATATCCTGTAACATGTACCTTTGAAGAAATGATGAAGGGTGTAAATGCTACTCTTGAAGGAAGTGGAATAAGGGTAGAGAACATGGAGCATCAAAAACCATTATATTTTCCAGAAGATCATCCAATAATAAAGACACTTTCAAAGGTTTATGAAGAGCAAACAGGAGCAAAAGCTAGTCTTTTATCAATAGGTGGAGGGACTTATGCAAAAGAAATGCCTAATATAGTTGCCTTTGGACCGTTATTTCCAGGAGAACCTGAGCTGATACACCAAGCTAATGAATATATAAAAATAGAGGATTTAATAAAAAACACAAAAATTTATGCACAGGCAATTTATGAACTTGCTAAATAACTTATGCCATCCTTTAAGGCGGCTTTAAAATTTGATTATGTATGTTTTATAGTTAAAAGAGAAAAACTACAAGATATCGAGAAAAATGAATAGAAAAGAAAAAAACAAATATTTAAAAGTAGATTATAGTAAAAAAACTATTTGAATTTATAAAGAAAAATTGTTAAAATGTTTACAAAGTCGGTATTCTATTTGGAAACTGAACTTAAAGTTTAATAATTAAGTAAGTTTAGAAGTCGACTTATATCCTAAAAGGAGTAAGAACGGAGGTAAAGTTATGGAAGGAAAACTTCAAAATAGTTCAAAACAAAGATTTGGGACAAAACAAATTACCACTATTGGTATGCTTTCAGGTATATCTATAATGCTTGGAATTACAGGTTATGGATTTATACCATTGCCAGGAGTAAAAGCAACTATACTGCATATTCCTGTTATAATAGGTGCTATTTTAGAAGGACCAATCATAGGAATGATGATAGGTCTAATCTTTGGAATTTTTAGTGTGATACAAGCGATGATGATGCCTACACCACTTTCCTTTGCATTTATGAACCCACTTGTAGCAGTGTTGCCTAGAGTAATTATAGGAATTACTTCATACTATGCCTATAAGTTTTTACCAATTAAATCACAAAATATAAAAATAGGGATAGGAACAGCTATTGGTTCTTTAACTAATACTTTTGGCGTTTTAACAATGGTATATCTTTTATATGCAGCACGTTTTGCTCAAACTATAAAAATACCAGAATCAACTGCAGCAAAGGCTATATATGGAATTGCTGTGACAAATGGTTTACCAGAAGCAGCAGTAGCAATAGTAATCACTATTCCTGTTATAGCGGCAGTTAAAAAAATAAGAAAAAGATAATTAATTAAGAAATTTATAATAAAAGTAGTAAAAATACAGAATGTGTTTTTACTACTTTATATTTTATCTCATAACTAATAATTCTGCATTGTTTCAACTTAAACAGGGAATTCTAATCTGTGATTTGATATTTATAGGTTACACAGATTGTAAATTCATATGGAGTAAAAACTTTATATGAATTAAGTTTTATATTAATAATGAAAAATCAGCATTAGGGGTGAAAAAATGGAAATTATAAAATTTACTGATATAAAGGGAATTAAAGTAGGACATGAACAAAATATGGAGGCAGCAACAGGATGTACAGTAATCCTTTGTGAAGATGGGGCAACAGCGGGGGTAGATGTAAGAGGGGGAGCACCGGGAACTAGGGAGACAGATCTTTTAAACCCTGTAAATATGGTAGATAAAATACATGGGGTTTTATTGACAGGAGGAAGTGCTTTTGGGCTGGATGCTGCTGGTGGAATAATGAAATATCTAGAGGAAAATGGTATTGGATTTGATGTGGGAGTTACTAAAGTTCCTATAGTTTGTGGTGCAGCTTTGTTTGACTTAGCAATAGGAGATTATAAAGTCAGACCAGACAAAGAAATGGGCTATAGAGCTTGCATTAATGCAAATAATATTTATTGTCCAGAAGGTAATGTAGGGGCTGGTACAGGAGCTACTGTTGGTAAAGTGTTAGGACCTGAATTTTCCATGAAAGGCGGATTAGGATGTTTTGCACTTAAAGCTGGAGATTTAATGGTTGGAGCAATGGTTGCTGTTAATGCTCTTGGCGATATAATAGATCCTCAAAATGGAAAAATAGTAGCGGGAGTATTAAATGAAGATAAAAGTGGACTTAGAAATACAGAGGATATAATGATAGGAAAATATGATGATAAAAGAAATTTGTTTAATGGAAATACTACTATTGGGGCTATAGTTACTAATGCAAATCTTACTAAAGCTGGAGCAACTAAGGTTGCATCTATGGCCCATAATGGTTACGGAAGAACTATTTATCCGGCACATTCTATGTATGATGGAGATACAATATTTGCACTAGCAACTGGAGAAATAGAAGTAGATATAAATGTTGTTGGACTTTTGGCAGCAAGGGTTATGGAAAGAGCAATTGTTAGGGCAGTTCAAAATACTGAAGGTCTTTGTGGGCATAAAGCCTTTACGGATTTAAAGTAATTTTCTAATAAATTATGTTTAAAAATGAACACGTAACTTGAAATATTCAGTATACTTAGATAAGTTTGGAGCATTTTCGGATTTGATAACTGTTTACTTATCACCATTAGGAGCAGTATTAGCAGCTATAACTTTCTTTGGGGTTTATGGAATTGATGAAGCAAGAGAAGAGATTAATAAAGGGTCAACTAAGCAACTTGGAGAATGGTTTGAGCCAGTAGCTAAATATATATTTGTTATTGTTGCTATAGGAGTACTGATTTTAGGTGCGGTATATGGTGGAATGGCTGATAATTAGAATCTTTAATTTATTTAAAAGTATAGATTATTTACATATAAAAATGTAGATAATCTATACTTTTTTTATATCCTATGTGAAATTTTAAAAATTAGCACCTATATTCACATATAACATTTTGAAAAACACAATTAGAATGCATAAAGTAAATAAATAGTGAGCAATACGTAAAAAAATAAAGTATATAAGAGCTAATTATGTATAATATCAAATAATAATAAAAGAATAAATTGCCAAAGATTAAAAATTATTATATAGTATACGTATAGTAATTAATAATTAATATTAACAAATAATTATTGTTAAAATTGAAAAAAATATAAGATAAATATATTAAATTTTAGGAGGAATATGGTTATGAAAAAATTTGTTTGTACAGTATGTGGATATGTTCATGAAGGAGTAGAGGCACCAGAATTTTGCCCGCAATGTAAAGCACCAAAGGATAAATTTATAGAAAAAAAAGAAGATGATAATTTACAATGGGCAGATGAGCATAGAATTGGAGTAGCTAAAGAGGTGGATCCTGAAGTTTTAGAAGGATTAAGAGCTAACTTTGTTGGAGAATGTACAGAAGTTGGTATGTACTTAGCAATGAGCAGACAAGCAGATAGAGAAGGATTCCCAGAAGTTGCAGAAGCATATAAGAGAATAGCTTTTGAAGAAGCAGAACATGCTGCCAAGTTTGCTGAACTTTTAGGAGAAGTAGTAACAGACAGCACTAAGAAAAATTTAGAAATGAGAGTAGAAGCAGAACATGGTGCCTGTCAAGGAAAGAAAGACCTCGCTACACTTGCTAAAAAATTAAACTACGATGCAATTCATGATACAGTACATGAAATGTGCAAAGATGAAGCTAGACATGGTTCAGCATTTAGAGGATTATTAAAAAGATTCTTTCAATAATATTTAATATAATTCAATATGTTACAATTGAATTAGAAATGATAAAATCCGTATTGAAAAATACGGATTTTATCATATAATGTTTAAAATTTATAGTATCTTGATTATAATATATGTTTATTTCTAATTTGCTGGATTTTTTGATCATATTCTTTAATTTTTGAATATTCTTTATCCCAGAAACTCATATCTTTCATAGAGTTTAAGTATTCTTGTGAGTGACCAAATTGAAGCCAATCCCGTTCCTTTTGTTTATATAATCTTTCTTTTGATTCTTTACTTCTAAAATCATATATTTCTTTTATATCTTGACTTAAAAATACAGATTTTATCCAGTGTGTTACTAAAGAATCGTTGTTAGATTCAAATTCTTTATTTAATTTTTTAAGAACAGAACCGTATCTATCAAAACCATCTGTTGCTATAGTTACAATATTGTCTTCAGGACCTAAACTTAGATGTTTAGCCATTTTTATTGCTGCCAGAATATTGCATATTCCAGAAGGACCAAAAAGATTTTGCATATGTTGAGTTAGTTTGCTGCTAAGGCCTAATTGCTGAAGAACTTTTCCAAAATCATGGATAAGCTTAAAACCTAACATAACATCCTTTTCTTTTACACAGGCTATATAATCAGTGTTTAACACATTATGAATTAAAGTACACATGTTATCGCCTATACCTTCAATTCTATGATGACCTCTGCGACCATTTGCAAGAGTTGAGCATTCATAAGGCTCTACAGCTGTAACAAAACACTCAGGGAACATTTTTTTTATTTCATCTCCAGCTGCTAAGGTTCCACCAGAACCAGGAGCAGAGCAGAAACACGCTATTTTACCATTTCCAATATCTTTGGCAGCCTCTAATGCAGAATTTCCTGTAACATATCTATGAAATCTATAATTTGAAAAAAGTTCAAATTGAGCTAATACTCTATAGCTTGGATTATTTTTAGCTAAATCATAGGTTTTTTTTAGAGTCAGTATAATATCTGATTCACTACTTGGCATTAGAAAAAGCTTTCCACCATATTTTTTGATACGCTCATGTCTTTCAATACTCATATTTTCAGGCATAACCACTATGGAGTCATATCCCATGAGTTTGCATACATAAGCAGCTCCGATACCAAAGTTTCCTGTAGAAGGAGCCAAAATACTATGATTTCCTGGTATCATATATCCATCTATATAGCTTTCAATTAAGGTTGCATAAGCAGGTCCAACTTTATGAGAACCAGATGGAAAGTCATTTCCAAGTAAAACTATTATATTAGCATTAACTCCAGTAAGTTTTTTTGGTAGGAGTAGTTTTCTAACTTTGTTTTTTTCATCTTTCCAGGTAATATTAAATAAATTTATAGGATTTAATTCATTATTTTTTAATGCTTCTATGGCTTTTTTCCTAATAGATTTGTTTATTTTTTCAGGGTAAAGCATTTCTGTATATGTTGGATAGTAAATTATATTTTCCATAAACACTCCTCCAGAGTAATTAACAAGATTTAATCACTAGTTATATTATAAACAAATCTTTGTTTTGTATGATTAGTGATTTTGTTCTTACTAAAGTGTATTCCTTTAAGATATTCTGGGTGACTAATATAACAGTAGTCAATTATAAATATTTTATTATAAAATTCAAATTAGAATATTTTAAGTAATTATCCACAATTCTAAACCGTATCTTAGAAGGAGGGAGGAGTGGAATTGTTAGTTATGGTATAAAATTCATAATATTAAGAAAAAATAAGAAATACTAAGTAAAATAAAGAAACAAAAAGATAAATTTAAATATACCTTTAATAGTCTAATTCACAAAAAAAATTCAGAATTGAATAAAACACATGTTAGTAATATTATAAAAGTAAGACGAAGGTCAAAGAAAGACAAAGTCAATAAGAGGTGAGAAGATGCCAAGACTTTCAGACGTTATAGAAGAATTTATAAAAGAACTTTTAGATGAAACTGGAGAAAGTGAACTTGAAATAGGAAGAAATGAGCTTGCCAATCATTTTAGCTGTGCTCCTTCACAGATTAATTATGTTTTAACTACCAGATTTTCAACAGAAAGCGGATATTATGTTGAAAGTAGAAGAGGGGGTGGGGGATATATTAAGATAAGAAAAATACAGTATAAAAATAATGAACCCTTAAGAAGAATTATTAATGAAAAAATAGGTGATAGTATTACTTATAATACTTCAAAGATTATTATTCAGGGATTAGTTGACAGAAAAATAATAACCCCTAAAGAAGCTAATATAATGAGAGCTGCAATAAATGACAGAAGTTTGCCAGTATCTCCGCAAAACAAAAATAATGTAAGAGCAGAAATTTTAAAAGCCATGTTAAGAGTTATACTGTTATAAAATTAGAAAAATATGGTAAAATACTAAAGGGGTGATTTTATGATATGTGATGCTTGTAAAAAAAATGAAGCTACTATTCATATAACAAAGATAATTAATGGAGTTAAACATGAAATGAATTTATGTGCAGAATGTGCTGGTAAAAGTGAGGAGTTCAATATTGTACCCGATATGGATATGATGTCTCCGTTTTCATTTCAGAATATGTTAAGTGGTCTTATAGATTATGTAAATATAACGTCTAAAAATAATAAGTCCGTACAGTTGGTTTGTAAAAATTGTGGAGCAAATTATAAGGAATTTAAAGAAAAGGGGCTTTTAGGTTGTAGCCGATGTTATGAAAATTTTAAACCTACTATTATGTCTGTAATAAAAGGTGTTCAGAGTAATGTGGAACATGTTGGGAAAATACCTAGAAAGTCAGGCAAAGAGTTAGTTCAGAGAAAGAGAATTATAACCCTAAAAGAAGAGCTTCAAAAAGCTATTGCTATGGAGGAATATGAAAGAGCAGCAGAGCTTAGAGATGAAATAAGAAAAATAGAAAAAGATAAACTTGAGAATGATAAGTAGAATGGGGGTGACATGATGAAAAACTGGTTAGAAGCTAAAAGTGAAAATAATGATGTTGTAATAAGCAGTAGAATAAGACTTGCAAGAAATCTTAAAGATATCCCATTTCCTAATAGGCTTAGTGAAAATGATGCAAAGGATATTGTCAAAAAGGTTGAAGATGCTTTTTATTCAGTACCTTATATGGAAGAACAATATAAGACTGTTTATCTATGGCAGAGTGATGATATATCAAATATGGCTCATTTAGAAAAGCATTTGATAAGCAAAAAACTTATAAGCAATAAGAATGAAGCTGCATTTATATTGGGAAAGGATGAAACTGTCAGTATTATGCTAAATGAGGAGGATCATATAAGGCTTCAAAGCATAACTGGTGGACTAAATCTAAAGGAAGCTTATGAGTATACAAATAAATTAGATGATTTACTGGAAGAAAAGCTTGATTATGCTTTTGATGAAAAACTTGGTTATCTGACTTCATGTCCAACTAACTTGGGAACAGGACTTAGAGCATCTGTTATGATTCATCTACCAGCTCTTACTATAAATAAAGAGATAGCAGGACTATTAAAGGGATTGACTCAGGTGGGAATGACAATAAGAGGATTGTTTGGTGAAGGATCACAGGGTGATGGCAATATATATCAAATTTCAAATCAAGTTACTTTGGGTCTTAGTGAAGAAGAAATTCTAACTAATTTGACTGGAGTAATAAATCAAATAATTAACCAAGAAAGACTGACTAGAGATAATATTTTAAATAAAAAGAAATATGAATTAGAGGATAAGATATTTAGATCAGTAGGAATATTAAAATCGGCAATTATTCTTACCTCTAGAGAAGCATTAAATTTACTTTCTAATGTAAGATTAGGTGTAGAAATGGGAATAATTAAAGATGTTGATAAAACTATACTGAATAAACTTCTTGTAGACATTCAGCCAGCCACTATACAAAAAAATTCTAAAGAAATGCTTACTGATAAGCAGAGAGACTTAAAGAGAGCAGAACTTGTTAAAGACAGTTTAAAAATAATAAACCTATAAGCCGAGGAGGTGCATTAAATATGATGTTTGGAAGATTTAGTGAAAGAGCACAAAAGGTATTATACTACGCACAAGAAGCCGCTCAATCATTTAAACACGGTTATGTTGGAACAGAACATATATTACTTGGAATTTTAAAAGAAAGTGATGGAGCAGGAAATAAGTTATTAAACGAAAATAACATAACAGAAGAGAAGGTAAGAGGACTTATTGAAGAGTATGAAGGCAAAGGTGAAATGAATTTATATAGGAATGAAATTCCACTAACGCCTAGAACTAAAAGATTACTAGAATTAAGTTTGCTTGAAGCTAGAAAATTGAATAACAATTATATTACCCCAGAGCATATTTTACTAGCTTTAATAGGAGAATCAGAAGGTGTTGCATATACTATCTTAAGTAATTTAGGATTAGATTTTGAAAAAATCCAAAAGGAATTAGTGAAGGATTTTAATCCAGAACATAAACAACCTGGAGCCACTCAAAATAATACAAAGGTAGATAATAATACTCCAACCCTAGATCAGTATGGAAGAGATTTAACTAGTATGGCGGCAGAGGAAAAGTTGGATCCTGTTATTGGAAGAGATAAAGAAACTGAAAGAGTACTTGAAATTCTTTGCAGAAGAATTAAAAATAATCCATGCTTGATTGGTGATCCAGGAGTTGGTAAAACTGCTATTGCAGAAGGACTTGCACAGAGAATAGTAAGTGGTAATATTCCAGAAATATTAAAAAATAAACGTGTTGTAACTCTAGACCTTTCTTCAATGATTGCAGGTTCAAAATATAGAGGAGAATTTGAAGAGAGACTTAAAAAAGTTATGGAGGAAATAAATAAAGTTGGAAATGTAATATTATTCATTGATGAAATTCATACAATGATTGGTGCAGGTGGAGCAGAAGGTGCTATAGATGCATCAAATATCCTAAAACCAGCTCTTGCAAGGGGAGAAATACAGTGCATAGGAGCAACAACTATAAATGAATATAGGAAATATATAGAAAAGGATTCAGCTTTAGAGAGAAGATTTCAGCCTGTAACAGTAGGTGAGCCAACTAAGGAAGAATCAATCCTTATTTTAAAAGGTTTGAGGGATAAGTATGAGGCTCATCATTCAGTTAAAATTACAGATGAGGCAATAGAAGCTGCTGTAAACTTATCAGATAGATATATTACAGATAGATATTTGCCAGATAAGGCTATAGACTTAATTGATGAGGCTGGAGCAAAGGTAAGAATTCATAATTTAACAGCTCCTCCAGACCTTAAAAATTTGGAAGAAGAGCTGGAAAAAACTAAAGGAGAAAAAGAAGATGCTATAAGAGTTCAGGACTTTGAAAAAGCAGCAAGTCTTAGAGATAAAGAAAAAGAATTAAAAGAAGAATTAGATAGTTTCAAAAATGACTGGAAAAAACAAAATCAAGTTTCAACTCAGGTTGTTAGTGAAGAGCAGATTGCGGAAGTAGTTGCTAAATGGACTAATGTTCCAGTTGAAAAGCTTACAGAAACTGAATCAGAAAGATTACTTAAATTAGAAGAAATTCTTCACAATAGAGTTGTAGGTCAAGATGAAGCAGTTAAGTCCATTTCAAGGGCTGTAAGACGTGCTAGAGTTGGGCTTAAAGATCCTAAGAGACCAATTGGGTCATTTATATTCTTAGGACCTACAGGTGTAGGAAAAACCGAGCTTTCTAAGGCTTTAGCAGAAGCCATGTTTGGAGATGAAAACAACATAATTAGAATTGATATGTCTGAATATATGGAAAAACACGCTGTGTCAAGACTTATAGGCTCTCCTCCAGGATATGTAGGATATGATGAAGGAGGGCAGCTAACAGAGAAGGTTAGACGTAATCCTTATTCAGTAATTTTGTTTGACGAAATTGAAAAGGGTCATCCAGATGTGTTTAATATCCTACTTCAAATTTTAGAGGATGGAAGACTTACAGACGGAAAAGGAAAGACTGTAGACTTTAAGAATACTATAATTATAATGACTTCTAATGTTGGAGCATCTACAATTAAGAAGCAAAAATCTCTTGGCTTCTCAGTATCAGAAGAAGAAAGTGAAAGTGAATATGAAAAAATGAAGGAAAATGTTATGTCAGAACTTAAAAATTCCTTCAGGCCAGAATTTTTAAATAGGATAGATGACATAATAGTATTCCATGCTCTTCAAGAGAAGGATTTAGAACAAATAGTTAAGTATATGTTAAGAGAAGTATCCAATAGATTAAAAGATCAAGAGATTAATCTTGAATTTGATGAAGAGTCAGAAAAATTACTAACAAAAGAAGGGTTTGATCCGACTTATGGAGCTAGACCACTTAGACGTACAATTACTAAAACGGTAGAAGATAAATTATCAGAAGAGATTTTAAGAGGAAATGTTAAAAAAGGTGATAGAGTTAGAGCCACAGTTAAGGATAAAAAATTAGTATTTTTAGGAATAAATGATTAATTAATTTAATGTAAAGCCGTCAGAAACAGCTGTTGCTGTACTGGCGGCTTTACGAATTTAATTTTAAATTCACATTTCTATAAGTAATGTAAATTTCTATAAAAAAAGTTTTGTATTTGATACAAATTTATTTTATTATGTTGTATAATATTGTTTTGTATGATGAAATGGGAGTGATAAATATGGCAAGGAATAAAAATGTTTTTATATGCCAAGAATGTGGGTATGAAGCTCCTAAGTGGTTTGGAAAATGTCCAGGATGTAGCACTTGGAATAGTATGGTAGAAGAAAAAAAAGAAGAGCCAGTTGTAAGTAGAGGTGTAGGTATTAGTAGTAATAATAAGCCAGAGAGCATATTAAATATAAAGTCTGGAGAATTCGAAAGGTACGATACTGGTCTTAGAGAGTTAAATAGAGTATTAGGGGGAGGTTTAGTAAAAGGATCTCTAACTCTAATATCAGGTGCTCCTGGAATAGGTAAATCTACGATATTATTACAAACAGCAAATAATATTGCACATAAAATAGGTAGAGTATTATATGTGTCTGGAGAGGAATCTGGTGAACAAATAAAAATTAGAGGAGATAGGATAGGAAACATTTCTTCACTGTTATTTATTCTTTCAGAAACTAATTTAGAAACTATAGAACAGTATATTGATAGTATGAATCCAGCATTTGTAATTATTGACTCAGTTCAAACTTTATTCAAGCCTTCAATAACATCAGCTCCGGGAAGTGTATCTCAAGTTAGGGAATGTTCAAATGAGCTTATGAGAATTGCGAAAACTAAAAACATACCGCTATTTATAGTTGCACATGTTACTAAACAAGGAGAACTTGCAGGACCAAGAGTGTTAGAGCATATGGTTGACACAGTGCTTTCTTTTGAAGGTGAGAGGACCCAAGAATTTAGAATACTTAGAACTTTAAAAAATCGTTTTGGGACTACAAGTGAAATTGGAGTTTTTGAAATGAGGCAAGAAGGTCTTAAGGAAATATCAAATCCCTCCGAAGTATTTCTAGAAGAAACAAATTTTAATTCAGAGGGGTCTGTGGTTATAGGTATAATGGAAGGAACCCGTCCAATACTAGTAGAAATTCAAGCTTTGGTAAGTGAAACTAAAGCTGTTATGCCTAGAAGAACAGCAGTTGGGGTTGATAATGCCAGGTTAAATTTAATTTTAGCTGTTTTAGAAAAAAAACTTAAAATACCTTTTTATAATTGTGATGTTTATGTTAATGTGGTAGGTGGATTGAATATAGAAGGAACCTTTGGAGATTTAGGACTGGCACTTGCATTAATATCTAGTGTCAAAGGGAAAAATTTTAAGTTAAATAAGATGCTAGTTTTTGGAGAGGTTGGACTTACAGGTGAAGTTAGACCTATTTCTCTTTGTGATAGGTTAGTAAATGAAGGTATAAAAATGGGTTTTGAAAATATAGTTATACCATATAGAAATAGAGAAAAGATTACTAATAAAAGTGAAAATATAATAGGTGTTTCATCCTTAAGAGAGGCATTAAATAAAGTGTTTTGATAAAGAAATATAATATGGAAGGGAGGGAATTCAGTGAGATTTGAAAAAGATAAAAAGCTTATGGAAATTTTGAAGATTATGGCCCCGGGTACACAACTTAGGGAAGGGTTGGAAAATATTTTAAGAGCTAAAACGGGTGGTCTTATAATAATAGGTGATAGTGAAGAAATTATGAAGATAGTAGATGGAGGCTTTAATATTAATTCTGAGTATAGTCCATCTTATGTATATGAGCTTGCAAAAATGGATGGAGCAATTGTATTAAGTGGTGATTTAAAAAGAATACTTTATGCAAATACACAGTTAGTACCAGATGCATTTATTCCAACTTTTGAAACTGGAACAAGACATAGAACAGCTTACAGAGTTACAAGGCAGACTGGATGCATAGTTGTTGCAATTTCTCAAAGAAGAAATATAATTACAGTATACAAAAATGATATAAAGTATGTTTTAAGAGATAGTAGTATAATACTTGCGAGAGCAAACCAAGCACTTCAAACCTTAGAAAAATATGTATCTGTCTTAGAAAGGGTTATGAGCAATCTGAATTTATTAGAATTTCAAGATTTGGTTACATTATTTGATGTAATAACAGCTATTCAAAGAACAGAAATGGTTATGAGAATAGTAGATGAGGTAGAAAGATATATATGTGAACTTGGCAACGAGGGAAGACTCATATCTATGCAGTTAAATGAGCTTGTGAGAAGTGTTGAAGAAGATGGTATATTATTGATTAGAGACTATTGTCAAAATAACTTGGATTATAATAAGATATATGAACAAATCCAAAATATGTCTTCAGAGGAGCTTTTAGACCTAGATATTATATCAAAAGTTTTAGGATATGTGGGAGTTCCATTAGTAGATACACTTATTTCTTCAAGAGGATATAGAATGCTTAATAAAATTCCTAGAATACCTGTAAATGTAATAGAGAATGTTATAAATAATTTTAAAGAGCTTAAAGGTGTTATGGAAGCTTCTTATGAAGAACTAGATAATGTAGAGGGAATAGGAGAAGCTAGAGCTAAGGCTATAAAAAATGGACTTCGCAGATTGAGAGAGCAATTTATGATAGATAAGCAAATATAGCACAAAATAAGTAGAACACTTATTTTGTGCTATTTAGTCACCTAAAGGTATACTTTCCTAAAGTATTTATTTTGTTGTACTCTCCTAAAAGTATGTCATAAAGATTTAAATCTAATAGATTACAAAGTGATGTTAGGTAAAACAGATTATTTCCTATTTCTCTTTCTAAAACTTCACGGCAATTTTCGCAAAGTTCACCATCTAGATGTGTATTTAAATGTTTTTTATAAGTATCCATATCTATGTTATCATTGTTTGGCGAGGGTTGCTTTTTTGCGGCTATTTCAATACACCCACAGTTAGTTACAGATTTAGCGATAGCTCTGTTTATACGACCTTCTGATTCTTGAAGCTTTGTCATTATATCAAGTAAACTTTTGTGACGCAGAAGGCATTCATCTACTGCATTTTGAAAATCATCAAAAATAACGTCTTTCATGGTCTCAACTCCTTACAGTAAAATAAAGTGAATAAGTGTTATTATAATTATAATTATTTTCAGATAATTTTGTCAACAAAGCTAAATGAATTATTTTATGTATCTATATAATAAAATAAAATTTATTTTATTAATAGGGGGATTAAAAAGTTAAATGTTGGACGAAAATATAAGTATAAACAATAAGAAAAATGAACAAATTATAAATAATTTTTGGTTTAGTTGAAATAACAAATATAATAATATATATTGTTATTAATAGTATAAAAAACTATAAACAAAGAGAAAATTTAATACGGGAGGTGAATAAATTGTTTAAGAAAGTTTTAAGAGGGCTGTTTACATTAGCAGGACTCGTTTTAGGATTTATAACTGGTCAATCACTATTAAAATTAAATGAATTGGCATATTTTAACAATTCTACTATCTTATCAATTATATTTTTAGTTTTTTCTTCATTAATTTTAGGACTTATATTATTTTTAATATCTCCATGGATTAATTCATTAATAACTAAAGTTATGAATTATTTTGAAGATAACATACAGAAAGTTCCTGCAGTTGAAATTTTACTTGGTACCTTTGGTGCTATAATAGGACTTATTATATCAGCTTTATTTGTTAGTCTTATTCCAAAAACACTTTTAGGAACAATAGTATCTATAATAATTGCTTTAATATTAGCAGCACTTGGAGGAGATGTTGCAGTAAAGAAAAAGGAAGATATAATAGGTGCCTTTTCAAATATAAAGAAGGTAGGAGTATCAAAGGAGAAAAAGACTAAAGTATCCTATATAGGTACACCTAAAGTTTTAGATACTTCTGTAATAATAGATGGAAGAATTTTAGATATATGTCGCAGCGGATTTATAGAAGGTACCTTAGTAATACCTCATTTTGTTTTAGATGAACTGAGGCATATAGCTGATTCTTCAGATAGCTTGAAGAGAAATAGGGGACGAAGGGGACTCGATATACTTAATAATATCCAAAAAGAACTAAGTATGGAAGTTGAGATAACAGATAAAGATTTTCCAGAGATAGAGGAAGTTGATAGCAAGCTGTTGAAACTTGCTCAAGTTTTAAAAGGAAAGGTTTTAACAAATGATTATAATTTGAATAAGGTGGCAGAAGTGCAAGGCGTGCCAGTTTTAAATATAAATGAGCTTGCAAATTCAGTTAAACCAGTTGTTCTTCCTGGTGAAGAAATGACTATTCAAATTATAAAAGATGGTAAAGAACAAGAGCAAGGTATAGCATATTTAGATGATGGTACAATGATAGTTGTAGAAGGTGGAAGAAGACATATTGGAGAAGTAATGGATGTAATAGTTACATCAGTGCTTCAAACTGCTGCAGGTAGAATGATATTTGCAAAGCAAAAGAACAAGATTAAAAATTAACTTTAGAAGAGGTGCTTTGGATGGGTAAAAATTGTGCGGTTATTGTAGCAGCAGGAAAAGGCACTAGAATGAAAACAAAGGTAAATAAACAATTTTTAAATTTAAAGGATAAACCAATACTATATTATACTCTAAAGACTTTTTGTGATAATGAATGTATAGATGACATAGTTGTTGTCCTAGCTAAGGATGAGATAGAGTATTGTAAAAAGAATATAATCCTAAAATATGGACTAAACAAAATAAAGGTTGTTGTGGAAGGTGGAAATACAAGACAAGAGTCTGTAATAAATGGTTTAGAGGCTATTGCGGATTGTGATATTGTATTAATACATGATGGTGCACGACCTTTTGTTGATAAGAGTATTATTGAAGATGGAATAAAGTATGCTGAACTTTATGGGGCTTGTGCTTGTGGAGTAAAGCCTAAAGATACAATAAAAATTAAGAGTGACAATGGTTTTTCTGTACAGACTCCAGATAGAGATACTTTATTTTGTGTTCAAACACCTCAATGTTTTAGATATAATATTATTTTAGAGTGTCATAAAAAGGCTAATTTAGAAAAGGTTGAAGCTACAGATGATACAATGATAGTTGAAAAATATAACTATAAAGTTTATTTATATGAAGGAAGCTACATAAATATAAAAATTACAACTCCAGAGGATTTAGTCATTGGAGAAAAAATACTAGATAATTTATAGTGCTTATTGACATTATATAAGGGCATTAGGTATAATTCTAACAGAATAATTTAATAATTTGCGATGAAGAAGAGCAGTAAAGGCGAAATACAGAGAGAAAATTCTTGGCTGAAAAATTTTCAAAGGCTTTGAACCTGCTTCTGAGCTGTAGGAAAAAACTACCGGTGAAAGCCGTTATATTTAAATGAGTACAAAGTTAGGTGGTACCGCGATATAGCTCGCCCTAATAATAAATTTATTAGGGGGAGTTTATTTTTGTATAAATAGATAAATTGAAATAAAATTCATTAATTAAGAGGAGGAAATAATTATGAAATTATCAAATATGTTAATAACTACATTAAGAGAAGTACCTGCAGAGGCAGAATTACCAAGTCATAAGTTAATGTTAAGATCTGGCATGATGAGAAAAATGGCATCGGGAATATATAATTATATGCCTTTAGGCCTTAGAACATTAAAGAAAGTTGAGAATATTGTAAGAGAAGAAATGGATAGAGCTGGAGCACAAGAGTTTTTAGCATCAGCAATAATTCCAGCGGAGCTTTGGCAGGAATCAGGAAGATGGGAAGTTTTTGGTCCAGAAATGTTTAGATTAAGTGATAGGAATGAAAGACAATTTTGCTTAGGACCTACACATGAGGAAGTTTTTACCGATATAGCAAGAGCTGTAATAAAATCATATAAGCAGCTTCCACTTAACTTGTATCAAATACAAACAAAGTATAGAGACGAAAGAAGACCAAGATTTGGGGTTATGAGATCAAGAGAATTTACAATGAAGGATGCATATAGTTTTGATAAAGATTATGAAGGACTAGACATTACATATAATAAAATGTACGAAGCATATAAGAAGATATTTGAAAGATGTGGAGTAGACTGTAGTGCTGTTGAAGCTGATTCAGGAGCAATGGGAGGATCAGGTTCCGCTGAATTCATGGTTAAATCTGAATATGGTGAAGATGAAGTAGTATTTTGTGATACTTGTAGCTATGCAGCTAATATGGAAAAAGCACCTTCAACGCCAGAAAAAGCTGAAGTGGAAGATGCAAAAGGATTAGAAAAAGTAGAAACGCCAAATGCTAAAACAATAGATGAGTTAATTAAATTCTTTAATATAACACCTAAAAAATTTGCTAAAACTCTTATTTATAAAGCTGACGATAAAGTTGTTGCAGTAATGGTAAGAGGAGATAGAGAAGTAAACGAAACTAAAGTAACAAATACAATAGGTGGAGCGGTAGAATTTGAGCTTGCTGATGAAAAAACAGTTAAAGAAGCTACTACGGCAGAAATTGGATTTGCAGGACCAATGGGTATAAAAGTAGATTTCTTATTAGTTGATGAAGAAGTATCTAATATGTATAATTTTGTGGTTGGTGCTAATGAAACGGGATACCATTATATTAATGTTAATTATGGAAGAGATTTTGATGGAACTATTGGAGATTTTAGAAATGTAACAAGTGAAGATAAATGTCCAAAATGTGGTGGAAAAGTGACAATCGCAAGAGGAATTGAGGTTGGACATATATTTAAGCTAGGAACAAAATATTCAGAGTCTATGGGAGCTGTATTCAGTGATGAAGATGGTAAGAGTAAACCATTAATTATGGGGTGCTATGGAATTGGAGTAAATAGAACAATGGCATCAATAATAGAACAGCATCATGATGAAAATGGTATAGTATGGCCGTTAGCTGTAGCTCCATATCACGTTATAGTAATTCCAGCAGTTAGTAAGAATGAAGAACAAATGAAAGCTGCTGAGGAACTTTATAATAGCTTGAAAGAAATCGGTGTTGAAGTTCTATTAGATGATAGAAATGAAAGAGCGGGAGTTAAATTTAAAGATGCTGATTTAATAGGAATACCTATGAGAATTACAGTTGGAAGAATGGTAAGTGAAGGAAAAGTTGAATTCAAAATAAGAAGCAACAGTGAAGTTGAAGAGATAGAAATATCTTCTGTAATTGATAAGGTAAAAGAAGAATTTAAAAAAATACTATAAAATTGTAGAATAGTATATAGTAAAGTAGTTATATGTGTGCATCTTGTTTAATAAGCTGTATAATAGCTTTATAGAGATGCACACTTATATAAAATAATATATAATTAATGAAATTCGATTAGTATCATTAATGTTTGAGAGATATAAAGTAGAAGCAGATTGTTAGGAGGAAAAGGGATGAAAATATTTAATACTATGACTAGACAAAAGCAAGAGTTTATTCCAATTAGTCCTGGAAAGGTAAATATGTATGTTTGTGGACCTACTGTATATGATTTTTTCCATATAGGTAACGCAAGAACATTTTTGACTTTTGACACTGTCAGAAGATATTTTGAATATAAAGGTTATGAGGTTAATTATGTTCAAAATTTTACAGATATAGATGATAAGATGATAAATAGAGCTAATAGAGAAGGGATAACAGTAAAAGAATTAGGAGATAAATTTATACAAGAATATTATAAAGACGCTGATGGGTTAAATATAAAGAGAGCAACCAATAATCCAAGAGCAACTGAATTCATCGATGAGATTATAGCTTTTGTTAAGGATTTAGAAGATAAAGGTTATGCTTATGAAGTAGATGGAGATGTATATTTTAGTACAAAGAAATTCCAGGAATATGGAAAATTATCTGGTCAAAATCTTGAGGATCTACAAGCAGGTGCTAGAATAAGTGTAGATGAGAGAAAAAAAGATCCTATGGACTTTGCAGTCTGGAAAAGTGAGAAGCCAGGAGAACCTTCATGGGAAAGTCCATGGGGAAAAGGAAGACCGGGATGGCATATAGAATGTTCATGTATGGCATATAATTTATTAGGAGAAACTGTTGATATTCATGCTGGCGGTGCTGATTTAGTATTTCCACATCATGAAAATGAAGTTGCTCAAAGTGAAGCTAGAAGTGGAAAGACATTTTCAAATTACTGGATGCACTCAGCTTATCTAAACATAGATAATAAAAAGATGTCTAAGTCGCTTAATAATTTCTTTACTGCTAGAGAGATTTTGGGTAAATATGATCCAGAGGTTATAAGATTATTCATGCTTTCTGCTCATTATAGGACACCTTTAAACTTTAGTAGTGAGCTTTTGGAATCAGCAAAAGCATCTCTTGAAAGAATGTATAATGCAATTGGCAATTTGGAAAGACTTATGGATGAAGTTACTAGTGTAGAGATGACTAGTGAAGAAAAAGAATATAAAAAACAATTAGAGGCTTATAAGGATAAATACATTGAAAAAATGGATGATGATTTTAATACAGCAGATGGAATTGCGGTTATTTTTGATTTTATAAGAGAAGTGAATACAAATGTAACTGTAGAATCATCAAAAGAATTAGTGGAATATGCCCTTAAACTTATAAGAGAATTAGGGTTACCTCTTGGAATTCTTCAAAAATCTACTGTATGTAATCTAGATGAAGAAATAGAAAAACTTGTAGAAGAAAGACAACAAGCTAGAAAAGATAAAAATTGGGCTCTTGCAGATAAGATTAGAGATGATTTAAAAGATCGAGGCATAGTTCTTGAAGATACTCCACAAGGAGTTAGATGGAAGAAAATAGATTAGATAATAGTTATTGAAGAAAAAATTTTAAATAATCGTAAATAACTTATTAAAGTTAGTGAAGAGTATAACAATAGTAATAGTTTAATTAAGGAATCTAATTTATGAGAAGAATTTAAAAGATAAAAATATAGGCAGTGCAGCTGGTGAATTTATACATCATAGCTGCACTTTTAAATTTATTTAAATTATAGTATTATTAGTTTGTTAGTAAATTTTAGTTGGCTATAAAGCCATTATTTTAAAAGAAAAGAGAAGGAGACAAAACTAAATGGAATTTGATATACTAAAGGGTAAGTTTACTATAAATGAAGCAAGAGGATTAAATCCTTTAGTTCTTGCCTTTATTGGAGATGCCATATATGAAGTGTTTGTTAGAACTTATTTAGTTGATAATAATAGATATATGTCAGCTCATAAACTTCATGTTAAAGCTGTATCTTTTGTGAAGGCTCATGCTCAAAGTCAAATTATGAAGAAAATAGAAGATAAGCTAACAGAAGAAGAATATAGCATTTTTAAAAGAGGTAGAAATTCAAAATCTGGTACAGTACCTAAAAATGCACAGGTTCAGGAATATAGAGTAGCTACAGGCTTTGAGACTTTAATAGGATTTTTATATATTACTGAACAGGTAGATAGACTTAATGAATTATTAGAGATGATTATAAAATTAGAAATGTAGTAAAATAGAGATTTATTTTTACAAAAGGGGAGAAAATAATGGCTGTAAAGGTTAAAATAATAGAACATACTCCAAATCCGGAAAAAGTTATTGCATCCGCTGCTAAGCTTTGTTATAGTGCAGTAGGAGTAGATGAGATTTTAGAGGAGTTAGATGAGGAAAAAGTTAAAGGTTTTTTAAATAGACTAATGTCATATGGGCATGCATCACCTATAGAACATGTAAGTTTTACATTTGCTGTAGAAGGAGTTTCAAGAAGCTTAACACATCAATTAGTTAGACATAGAATTGCATCATATTCTCAACAAAGTCAAAGATATGTTAAGTTAAATCAATTTGAATATGTTATTCCTGAAGAAATAGAGAAAAATCATAAGGCTAAAGAAATATTTATTAAATCTATGGAAGAAAGTCAAAGTGCTTATGATGAGCTTACTGAAATCCTAACAGAAAAATATATTAATCAAGGGATGAAAAAGCTTAGTGCAGAAAAAAAGGCTATTGAAGATGCAAGATATGTGTTTCCTAATGCTTGTGAAACTAAAATTGTATTTACAATGAATGCTAGAAGTCTTATGAATTTTTTTGAGCATAGATGTTGTAATAGAGCTCAATGGGAAATACACGCTTTAGCAGATGAAATGTTAAGACAGGTTAAAAAAGTCGCTCCTATATTGTTTAATAATGCAGGTCCTAAGTGTGTTAAAGAAAATTGTCCAGAAGGAGCTATGACTTGTGGAGAGATTGCAAAAATAAGAGACAAATATACAAAATTATAAATAGTCAATAGACTGAGAGGTGTAAAGGTATGAGAGAATTTAAAGGATCAAATAAGAAAAGGGAAAATATAGACGACAAAGAAATAAGAGAGGATTTAATAGAAGGAAGAAATGCTGTAATTGAAGCTTTGAAAAGTGATAGGACAATAGAATACATATTAGCAGCTACTGGTAGTACTACAGGTTCAATTAATAAAGTTTTTGGAATAGCAAGGGAAAAAGGAATTGTTATAAAAGAAGTAGATAGAAAAAAATTAGATAGTATGTCTGTTACAGGGGCACACCAAGGAGTAATTGCAGTAGTGACTCCTTATAAGTATTGTGAAATAGAAGAAATTATTCAATATGCAGAGGAAAAAGGTGAAAAACCATTTGTTCTTGTTTTAGATGAAATAGAAGATCCACATAATTTAGGGTCAATAATAAGAACTGCAGAAATTTGTGGTGTTCATGGAATAATAATACCTAAAAGAAGAAATGTAGGAATTACTCCTACTGTGTATAAAACCTCAGCTGGAGCTATTGAACACATGAAAATAGCTAAAGTTGCAAATATAAATAATGCAGTAGATAAATTAAAGGAAAATGGTATATGGGTATATGGGGCTGACATGGATGGACAGAGTTACTGTTATCAGACTGACTTTACTGGTGCAGTAGCCTTGGTTATAGGAAGTGAAGGTCGTGGTATTTCTAAACTTACAAAAGATAAATGCGATATGTTGGTGAAAATCCCTATGGCAGGTAAAATAACATCTCTGAATGCATCAGTAGCGGCCGGCATAATGATGTATGAGGTTTTAAAACAAAAGATGGAATAAGTAAGCTGTGAGAAATATATTTGTTGACGGATATAATGTAATTAATAGTTGGCCGGAGTTAAATAAAATTAAAGAATATAGCTTTGAATCTGCACGAACAAAACTTATAGAAATCATACAAGATTATGCGGCATATAGAGGGGATAAGATATTTATAGTTTTTGATGCACACATGGTAAAAGGAAGTATAGAAAAAAAAGAAAAGGTCGATAATGTTATTATAGTTTTTACTAAAGAAGGAGAAACAGCAGATGTTTTTATTGAGAAATATGTAAACTTAATAGGAAGGAAAGTGGATGTTTGTGTTGTTACATCTGATTCTTTAGAGCAACAAGTAACTTTTCAAAGAGGGGCTACTAGAATGTCTTCTTTAGAATTTTATAATGAGGTACATGATACTCAGAATAAAATAAGAAGTAAGACAAAGAAAGGTACTTCCGTAAATAGGGAATTGCTAGAAGATAGGATTGACAAAAATGTTTTGGAAAAATTAGATAAAATTAGAAGAAGTCACTAAAAAATCTTGACTGAAAATTTCCTGTTAATGTATAATCAAATAAGTGGTATATATGGGTTTTGTATATAGTTATGTGGAGGGGATATTTTGTCAAATAAGATAGGCATTAGTAAAAGTAATATGGTGACAAGTGGGATATTAGATGAGGAAATTGCTCTTAAAGCTAAATCAGGCAATATTCAAGCACAGGAATATTTGATAAATAAATATAAAAATTTTGTAAAAGCCAAGGCTAAGTCTTATTTTTTGATAGGAGCAGATAAAGAAGATATATATCAAGAAGGAATGATAGGGCTTTATAAAGCGATTAGGGATTTCAAGCCTGATAAATTATCTTCGTTTAAAGCTTTTGCAGAGTTGTGTGTTACAAGACAAATAATAACAGCGATTAAGACTGCTACAAGGCAAAAGCATATACCTCTCAATACATATATATCTTTAAACAAACCTATTTATGACGAAGAATCGGATAGAACTTTATTAGATATATTATCTGCTGTAAAAGTTTCAGATCCTGAAGAATTAGTTATTAGTAGAGAAGAAGTGGTAAAGATAGAAAATGAAATAGAGGATGCGCTATCGGAACTTGAACTAGAGGTGTTAAATTCATATCTTCAAGGTAAGTCTTATCAAGAAATTGCTTGTGAATTAGATAGGCATTCTAAATCTATTGACAATGCATTACAAAGGGTAAAGAGAAAATTAGAGAAATGCTTAAATAAAAGATAAAAAAAGTATATTGACAAGGAAAAATGAAAATAGTAAAATTAATAATTGGTGTAGGGCTTTTGATATCAAGCTATGAAAGAGGGGCACTATTATTAAGTGCTAAATTTAAAGCTAGATATCGTTGGTTAAATACTTGTTTCCAGCTTTGAGAAAAAAATGCCCATGTAGCTCAGCTGGCAGAGCGTCACCTTGGTAAGGTGGAGGTCGCCGGTTCAAGCCCGGTCGTGGGCTCCAACGTTTTAAATAAGTTAATAACACACCAGGATGAGTTTACGAAATGGGTCAAACAAAATTATAGTTATGATAGGAGGAGATTTAAAATGGCAAGAGCAAAGTTTGAAAGAACAAAACCACACGTAAATATAGGAACAATAGGACACGTAGACCACGGTAAGACAACAACAACAGCAGCAATAACAATGACATTA
>JAVBWC010000051.1:0-30080 GCA_036677675.1 Clostridiaceae bacterium
TATCAACAAAGATGCAGAAGCTCCAATCATGAAAGTTGCAGATCTAGGATTAGTTGGAGATTTAAACAAAGTAATCCCAGAATTAATAGCTCAAATAAAAGATATGCAAAACTAAAAAGTTTTGTTGATTAACAAATATAATTTTATAAGATTCGATACCAAATTTAGTTGAGCAAGTAAATATTTGCTCGACTTTTTTATACAATGAACTCTTTACGAAGAGCTATTTATTAATTATAATATAAGTTATAACTAGGTTATAACTGTATAAATATACACAAAAATTCAATTAAAAAACTGTCGTTAAAGATGATATGGGGTGTAAAAATGTTTAAAATTGTTAAAAAAAAGGAATTAGTGTCTAATATATATCTTATGGATATAGAGGCACCAAGAGTTGCAAAAACTGCTAAACCAGGACAATTTGTAATTGTAAAGATGCATGAAAAAGGAGAAAGAGTTCCTCTTACAATCTGTGATTATGATGAAGAAAAGGGAACAGTAACTATAGTATTTCAAGCAGTAGGACATTCAACTGTAGAAATGGCTAAATATGAAGAGGGAGAATATTTTCAAGATTTCGTAGGACCTCTTGGACAACCTTCAGAATTTTTAAGTGAAGATATTGAAGAATTAAAGAATAAAAAAGTGCTTTTCATATCTGGTGGAGTAGGGGCAGCACCAGTGTATCCGCAGGTTAAGTGGTTTTATCAACATGGAATGAAAGCTGATGTAATAATGGGAACAAGAAGTAAAGATTTATTAATATTAGAAGAAGAAATGAAAGCTGTAGCAGATAATGTTTATGTAACAACAGATGATGGATCTTATGGATTTAAAGGGTTGGTTACGGATAAATTTAAGCAATTGGTTGAAAATGAAGGTAAAAAATATGACTATGTTGTTGCAATTGGTCCAATTATAATGATGAAGTTTGTTTCACTTGCTACAAAGCCATATGGAATAAAAACAATAGTAAGTATGAATCCATTAATGGTTGATGGTACAGGAATGTGTGGTGCTTGTAGAGTAACAATAGGTAATGATATTAAATTTGCTTGTGTTGATGGACCGGAATTTGATGCACATTTAGTGGATTTTGATGAAGCAATGAGAAGGCAAGCGATGTACAAAACAGAAGAAGGAAGAGAAAGAATTAGAAAAGAAGAAGCAAATGTTGAGCATCATCATCACCATGATGGTGGATGTGGCTGCTGTGGGGGTGAAGAATAATGGACAGAATGAAGAAAATACCAATAAGTGAACAAGACCCTAAAGTAAGAGCTACGAATTTTGAAGAAGTATGTTTAGGATATACAGAAGATGAAGCTGTTGCAGAAGCAAGTAGGTGTTTAAATTGTAAAAATCCTCTATGTGTAAAGGGATGTCCAGTATCAATTGATATTCCAGCTTTTATACAGCATGTTAAAAATAGAAAGTTTGAAGAAGCGGCTAAAGTTATAGCAAAATATAGTTCTCTTCCAGCTGTATGTGGTAGAGTATGCCCACAAGAAACTCAATGTGAAGGGAAATGCGTTCTTGGAATAAAAGGAGAATCTGTAGCAATAGGAAAGCTTGAAAGATTTATAGGGGATTGGTCAAGAGAGAACAAGATAGATCTTTCAGAGACAGAGCCTAAGAAAGATAAAAAAGTTGCAGTTATAGGAAGTGGACCATCAGGACTTACTTGTGCAGGAGATTTAGCTAAAAAAGGATATGATGTCACTATTTTTGAAGCATTACACGAACCAGGTGGAGTTTTAGTATATGGAATTCCTGAGTTTAGACTTCCAAAGGGTACAGTAGTTAAAGGTGAGATTGAAAACATAAAGAAATTAGGAGTAAAAATAGAAACTAATGTTGTGGTAGGAAGAACTGCTAATATAGATAAGTTAATGAATGAAGAAAATTATGATGCTGTATTTATAGGATCAGGAGCAGGACTGCCTAAATTCATGGGAATACCAGGTGAAAATGCAAATGGAGTATTTTCTGCCAATGAATTTTTAACAAGAGTAAACCTAATGAAAGCTCACAAAGATGATTATGCAACTCCTGTTAAAACAGGTAAAAAAGTTGCTGTTGTGGGTGGTGGAAATGTGGCTATGGATGCGGCTAGAACAGCTTTAAGACTAGGAGCACAGACACATATAGTATACAGAAGATCAGAACCGGAGCTTCCAGCAAGAGTAGAGGAAGTACATCATGCAAAAGAAGAAGGAATTATTTTTGATTTATTAACTAATCCTATAGAAATTCTAGCAGATGAACATGGCTGGGTTAAAGGAATGAAATGTGTAAAAATGGAACTAGGCGAGCCAGATGAATCAGGAAGAAGAAGACCAAGAGTTGTGGAAGGGTCAGAATTTATAATAGAGGTTGATACCGTGATAATGTCATTAGGTACTTCTCCTAACCCTCTTATAGCATCTACAACTGAGGGATTAGATATTAATAAATGGAAGTGCATAGTTACTGAAGAGGAAACAGGAAAGACTTCAAAGGATGCAGTATATGCAGGAGGAGATGCTGTTACAGGAGCAGCTACGGTTATACTTGCTATGGAAGCTGGTAAAAAAGCTGCAAATGCTATTGATGAATTTTTATCTAAGGAAGAAGCATAGACTAATTAGTAATAAAACCTTTTGATGTGCACTAGTTTTAATAGTGCCATAACTAAAAAATAAATGAGCAACATCTTCTTATATAATTTTAAAGAAGATGTTGCTTGTTTTAATTTATTTATAGATTAGCTTTTAGATAAAGGTAGGATATTATTGTTTTACTATCATAGATTTTACCATTTTGTATATTTTTCTCAAATTCATCAAAGGGCATCCAAATTACTTCTGTCACATCATCATCATTTACTTTATTGGATTTTAGAGAAGATTTTTTTGCTATAGCTTTAAAAAGATGCATAGTGCTATTGCTAAATCCCATCATAGGTTTATATGCAACTATTTTTTCTAAAGCGTCTATAGAGATATATAGATTTGTTTCCTCTTGTATTTCTCTTATTAAACAATTTTCAATACTTTCTCCAGGGATATCTATGCAGCCAGAAGGAATTTCTAAGGTGTTATCCATAACAGAAGGTCTAAATTGTTTTACCAGTAAAATTTCATTAAATTCATTTATAATTACTGCTGAAACAGCATCATAATTTTTTATAATATCATATTGCTTACCATTTACATCTCGGTGATATAATTTAAGCCACCCGTCATATATTAATTTATCATTCATTAAATTACCTCCTTCTAAATAAATAACTACTATAAAAACAAATTTAATTTTAAAGGCTTAAATACTAGCTAGTGATTGGGGACTATTCTAATATTTAATAAAAGAATTATCAGTATATACTAAAACACTTTATTTATCGAAAGTATAGTATGTTTTAGTATAGCTTATAGCTAAACAAAATCTATGATTCTTTAATTATATTAATAGTTTAAACTATTAATATAATTAAAGAAAGAATATTTTGGCAAGATAGTAATTTTAAGCAGCAATAATGTCATATTGTTAATTAAATATAATCAAATATAACCTAGTGATGGAGATGAGTTACTAATGTAGTTGATACATATTAGCTAATATTAGTATATGATATGAAATAAGTTCTGGATAAAACTGCATTGAAAGAGTTAAAATATAATTTAGATTAAACTTGAAGAATAGAGGTGGAGTAATGGATTTTAATTATATAGAAGCGTTTGAAAATGGTATCGTAATAAAGGATGTAAAGAATTTTGAATTATCTCATATATTTGATTGTGGACAGTGCTTTAGATGGAAACAACAAGAAAATGGAAATTACATAGGTGTTGCCTTTGAAAAAGTAATAGAAGTAGAAAAAACAAATAATGATGTGATTCTATATAATACTAATGAAGAAGAATTTAAAAATATTTGGTGTAATTATTTTGATTTATACAGAGATTATGATGCTATAAAGGAGATATTAAGTAAGGATGAACTTTTAAGGAAATCAGTAGAATTTGGTTGGGGTATTAGACTTTTACAGCAGCAGCCTTTTGAGATAATAATATCGTTTATTATTTCTGCTAATAATAGGATACCTATGATAAAAAGAGCAATAAATAATATGGCTGAAAAATGGGGAAAACCTATTACATATAAAGATAAAATTTATTATACTTTTCCAAGCATAGATGATTTAGAAAACTGTACTATTGATGAACTTGAAAAATGTGGAACAGGTTTTAGAGCTAAATATATAAAAAATACAATTGATGCAATCTTAAGAGGGGATATAGATATTAACTATATTAAAGATTTAGATGATGATATGTGTCACAGTGAATTACAAAAAATTAGTGGGGTTGGTCCTAAAGTTGGGGATTGTATAATGCTATTTTCAATGAATAAATATTCTGCCTTTCCAGTAGATGTATGGGTAAAAAGAGCTATGCAGCATTTTTATTTAGCACCAGATGTATCATTAAAAAAGATTAGAGAGTTTGGTAGAGATAAATTTGGACAATTGTCAGGGTTTGCTCAACAATATTTGTTTTATTATGCAAGAGAAAATAAAATAAGAATTTAAAAATTGGTTATAAGTATGGATTTTAAATAGACTATAAATTAAGAAAACTGTTACAATATTATTTTATCTCCTGTTATAATTTTTCTGTTACATTATTAACAATTATCTGCTATAATAAGAACGAACATAATATGCAATGCCTTAGAAATAAATGATTACTCCTTGATATTAATAGAACAATGTATCAAGTGGTTATATAAATGGAGGTAAAATAATGAATGTATTTGATTCACAATTAAAAAAATTAAAGTATGAAGTTTTAAAAGAAGTTGCTTCATTGGCTAAAGACGGAGAGCTTACTGAAGAAAATATAAATGTTATTCCATATAAAATAGTTCCAGGTAAAAAAGCAACTTACAGATGTTGTGTTTATCATGAGAGAGCTATTTTAAAAGAAAGAGCAAAACTTGCTTCAGGATATATAAGCAATGGAGATTCAGCAGGATATGTATTAGATGTGGAGAAAAGCGATCAAATAATGTATGTTATAGATGCAGCTTGTGATTCATGTCCTATAGACAAATATACTATTACGGAAGTATGCAGAGGGTGCATTCAACATAAATGCATGGAAGTATGTCCAGCTAATGCTATTACTAGAATTAATGGAAGAGCATATATTAATCAAGATCTATGTAGAGAATGTGGTTTATGTAAGCAAGCATGTCCCTATAATGCTATATCAGAAGTAATGAGACCTTGTAAAAAAGTTTGCCCAACTAATGCCTTAGATATACAAGAAGATAGAAGAGCTATGATTAAGGAAGAAGATTGCATAAATTGCGGTGCTTGTATGGCAGCATGTCCTTTTGGAGCCATATCAGATAAAAGTTATATAGTACCTGTTATTAATAATTTAAAAGAAAATAAAAATATATATGCAGTAATGGCACCATCAATTACTGGTCAATTCGGACCTAACGTAACAGTTGGACAAGTTAAAGATGCTTTAATAAAAATAGGGTTTAAGGACATGGTAGAAGCGGCTTTGGGTGCTGATGCAGTTACTTTACATGAAGCTTTGGAATTTGTAGAGAGAATGGAACAAGGGGCAAAATATATGACTAATTCATGTTGTCCTGGATTTGTAGGATATATAGAAAAGAAATTTAAAGATGAAGTGCATAATATATCAAATACTGTTTCACCTATGGTTGCAACTGCAAGATTAATAAAAAATAAGGATAAGGATGCAGTAGTTGTATTCATTGGACCATGTACTGCTAAAAAGGTTGAAATGAGAAGGGAAAATTTAAAAGATGCAGTGGATTATGTACTGACTTTTGAAGAAATAGCTGCACTTATTGGGTCATATAGAATTGACCTTGAAAGTTGTGAAAATCTTGAAGTAGATGATGCATCAGCATATGGAAGAGGTTTTGCTCAAGGTGGAGGACTTACTGCGGCTATTGAAAATATTATAAAGGACAAAAAACTGGATATAGAGTTTAAACCAGTTAAAATTAGTGGTCGTGAAAATATCAAAAGATATATGTTATTAGCTAAAAATGGTAAATTGCCAGGAAACTTTATAGAAGGAATGATGTGTGAAGGTGGATGTATAGGTGGTGCGGCTACAATATGTTCACAAAATAAAGCTAAATTTCCTTTAAATAAGTTTAGTAATGAATCGAAAAATAAAAGCATAATTGAAAATACTAAAATAGAAGAATTTAAAGATATAAACTTAGAAAGATAATTTAAAATAAGAAAAAAGTTAGAAGGAAAAAGGATACTTATATGTAGAATAATATAAGTATCCTTTAGTTTTAAACTAAAAGGAATTTTAAAAGATGTGTTCAAATAAATAAGAATTATAATAAAAGAGCTTTAATGAAATAATACTAGTATAAGTTTATATATAAAATTGGTTTAGAGAAGCAGGGAGAAATTATGTTAAATAGAATAAAGGATAAGATTATTGAATATAAGGGATATATAATATTAACAATAATTTTAGTGTTTTTTATTATATCAGGCTATGAGTATTATTATAAATACTTTTATGTATTAAAAGATCCAGAAACTCTTAAAGTATATGTAATGTCTTATGGCAAATATAGTGTATTTGTTTTTATAGCTATTCAAGTGATACAAGTGATAGCATTTTTTATTCCAGGAGAGATTGTTCAAATAGCTGGTGGATATATTTTTGGCACAGGAATAGGAAGTATAATTTCTCTTGCAGGCATAACAGGAGGAAGTATATTTGTTTATCTTATTGCAAATAAATTTGGGAAGCCTTTTGTACAAAAAATTGTTTCAGAAAATAAATTTGATTTTATTGAGAAAATACTAGCAGCTGGAAGTAAAAAGTTTATAATATTTTTACTTTATTTGATTCCCGGGTTACCGAAAGATATTTTTGGATATATTTGTGGAATTTCAGATATCTCATTAAAAGATTTTGCATTGTATTCAACCCTTGGAAGAATGCCTGGAATTTTTATATCTGCATACTTTGGTTCTCAAATGTTTATGGGAAATATACACTTATTATTAATTATTGCTGTAATAATGAGTATATTATTTGTTATTGGAATGTTAAGGGGAGATAGAATTATTAGAAGAATAACGAAAAATCATAAAAAATAAAAATAATTAACTAACTTTTGTAAATAATATAAAACATAGCAGAAAATATGAACATAAGGCTAAATATTAAAATAGTACAGTGAAAAAAGAATTCTTGAGGCATAATAGTTATTACTGGGTCTAGCTTTGAGTCTAATAACCAGTAATCATTATTAAATAGCAGTTTATGAAAAATAGTAAAACCTTTGTCGAAATTTAATAAAAAAGGTATTAAGCAAAAAAAAGGAGCTAAAAATAGAGTTATAGAACTCCATTTTAAAAAACTAAATATTTTATTTGTTTTTCTTTTTATGTAAATAATTAGTGTGTTTAGTAGAATTAAAGCATATAGAATATAATCCAATTTATTAAATATTGCTTTAACCTCTTCAAAGTGAAATTTGCCTTGATTAGAAAAAGTTAATGTTGGTAAAATAAAATTTTGTTTTTCATGATTTTGTACATAACTGATTACATAATCATAATTTAACTTTATTTCTTTATTACTTAAATTTGAAGTTTCTTGAATATTAAGTGTAATAATATCCGTATAATATAAAGGTTTAAAATTAAGAGTAATTTTTACACTTAGTATTATGATTGACAATGTTATACAAAAGGTAATAAGTATTTCAACTAATATATTTTTTTTATTAGTTTTTATCAATAAATTCACTCCTTAAAATTTATTATAATTTGAATATGAATATATGTAGAAATTTTAAAATTCCTTAGGAATAAGTATGTACATATAAAAAAATAATAATCAGTATGATATAAAAGATTTAGTTAAGTTTATATTATTAGTAAATCATTTTTCGAAATATTTTTAAAATAAACCATGTATTATACCTAGTTAAAGTTCTTTATTTATATATTAATTTGGGATATAATAATGAAATTATAAGTAAACTTAAGAAATAAGGTGAAATAACTTAATATTTTAGGTTAATTACTTATAATTGCCTTAGGTAATGTGTGAAGTTAAAAAGTGGAATTTGATATTACATTTAGGATAAATTATTATAATAATTGTATTAGCACTCAATGCTAATGAGTGCTAACAATAATTTAAAATGATTTTTACATAAACATATAAAATATATTAAGGAGGGGTTTATATGAAAATTAGACCACTTGGAGACAGAGTTGTAATTAAAAGATTAGAGGCAGAAGAAACTACTAAAAGCGGAATAGTTTTACCAGGAAGTGCTAAGGAAAAACCACAAGAAGCAGAAGTTGTTGCTGTAGGACCAGGCGGAGTTGTGGATGGAAAAGAAATTAAAATGGAAGTTAAAGTAGGGGATAAAGTATTATTCTCTAAATATTCAGGAACAGAAGTTAAAATGGATGGAGAAGAATATATAATAGTAAGACAAAACGATATATTAGCAGTAGTAGAATAATTAGGTATATAATAGTAAAATAGGAGGGTGTTAGAAATGGCTAAGAGTATTTTATTTGGTGAAGAAGCAAGACGTTCTATGCAAAGAGGCGTAGATAAATTAGCTGATACAGTTAAGGTTACTTTAGGACCAAAAGGAAGAAATGTTGTTTTAGATAAAAAATTTGGTGCACCACTTATAACAAATGATGGTGTTAGTATAGCAAGAGAAATCGAACTTGAAGATCCATATGAAAATATGGGAGCACAACTTGTTAAAGAAGTTGCTACAAAGACAAATGATGTAGCTGGAGATGGAACAACAACTGCTACATTACTTGCACAAGCAATTATAAGAGAAGGATTAAAGAATGTAACTGCTGGTGCAAATCCAATGTTAATAAGACAAGGAATTAGAAAAGCTGTTGATTGTGCAGTAGAAGAAATCAAAAAAGGTTCAAAACAAGTTGAAGGAAAAGAAGATATAGCGAGAGTTGCTGCAATATCAGCTGCTGATGAAGAAATAGGTAAGTTAATAGCAGATGCTATGGAAAAAGTAGGTAACGAAGGAGTTATTACTGTAGAAGAATCAAAAACAATGGCAACTGAACTAGAAGTTGTTGAAGGAATGCAATTTGACAGAGGATACTTAAGTCCATACATGGTAACTGATACAGAAAAAATGGAAGCTGTTTTAGAAGATCCATATATTCTTTTAACTGATAAGAAGATTACTAATATTCAAGAAATACTTCCAGTACTTGAACAAATAGTTCAACAAGGAAGAAAGTTATTAATTATAGCTGAAGATATAGAAGGTGAAGCTTTAGCTACATTAGTAGTTAATAAGCTAAGAGGAACATTTACATGTGTTGCTGTTAAAGCTCCAGGCTTTGGTGATAGAAGAAAAGAAATGCTTCAAGATATAGCTATCCTAACTGGTGGAGAAGTTATAGCAGAAGAATTAGGAAGAGATTTAAAGGAAGTTACTTTAGATATGCTTGGAACTGCAGAAAGTGTAAAAGTTTCTAAAGAAAATACTACAGTAGTTAATGGCAGAGGAGACAAAAACGCTATAGCTGATAGAGTAAATCAAATTAAGAAGCAAATAGAAGAAACTACTTCAGAATTTGATACAGAAAAACTTCAAGAAAGATTAGCAAAACTTGCAGGTGGTGTTGCAGTAATTAAGGTTGGTGCAGCTACTGAAACTGAACTTAAAGAAAGAAAGCTAAGAATAGAAGATGCTCTTGCAGCTACTAAAGCAGCAGTTGAAGAAGGTATAGTTGCTGGTGGTGGTACTTCATATGTTAATGCTATAAAAGAAGTAGCTAAAATAACTATGGATAATGCAGATGCACAAGTTGGTGTAAATATCATAAAAAGAGCTCTTGAAGAACCAGTAAGACAAATAGCTGCAAATGCTGGACTCGAAGGTTCTGTAATAATTGAAAAAATAAAGAATAATGAATCATCTTTAGTTGGATTTGATGCATTAAATGGAGAATATGTAAATATGGTTCAAAAAGGTATTGTTGATCCAACAAAGGTTACAAGATCAGCACTTCAGAATGCTGCATCAGTTGCTTCAACATTCTTAACAACTGAATGTGTTGTAGCTGAACTTCCAGAAAAGAATCCAGCACCAGTACCAGGAATGGGTGGCATGGGAATGGACGGAATGTACTAAAATTCAGTTAAAAGTTAAAAATTTAAATTTGAGAGTTAAGAAAGGGATTTTTGCTATTAGGCAAAAATCCCTTTTAAAATAAGTAAGTATAGATTCAAGTTATTTTACAATTAATCTAAAAGTTTTATAACTTTGCTACTTCCTTTTATATTCTTTGCTTCTTTTTTTATTTTACTTGCAAGCTGGGCTATAGAGTGACAGCTTGTGAATGTATTGAAATTACCATATAAGCCAGCTATTGAAAGAGAAGTTATACTAAATAAGGTTATATTACCGTTTCTGTCTGTAGATTCAATAAAGCCTCTATTTATATCACCTTCATTAAAAAAATTAACTATATTTTCATCAAATTCTTTTAAAAGCTTGTCACAAAAATAATTACATTTTTCTAAAGAATTTTCTATGATGCAAATGTAATCATCTCCCCCTATATGACCAATAAAACCATTATATGGAAATTGATTTTTTAGATTTTTTTGTATTATTTCAGCAGTGAATTTTATAATTCTATCTCCATTTTCAAATCCATAGATATCATTATAAGCTTTGAAATTATCTAAATCAAAATATAGTATACAACATTTATAATTATGATTTAATAAATCATTTAATCTTTTTTCAATGAGTATGTTTCCAGGAAGTCCTGTTAGAGGGTTTAGTTCTTTTGCATAATTTCTTTCAAGTTCCGTTGTGAATTCTAAAAGTTTTTTTATTGTTACAAGACCATAATATTTAGAGTCTTTTGTTACAATAACACAGTCATATATTTTGGAATCACTTCTTGCCATAGCAGCTTTTGAAACATCAATTACAGGTGTATAGTAGTCTACTATTAATGGAGTATAGTCCATTACAATAGATATTGGGCGCTTAGAAAATACTGAAAAACCATATTGAGCAGCCATCATAGAATCTAAAGAAGATTTCATTACAGAGCCTATAGGTTTATTATCTTGGACAATACAAACTCCTTTGGTGGTTGAAGTATTAACATATTCTTGAACTTCTTTACATGTAACTGTTGGAGAAAATGATTTTTCAAAAGAGCATATTTCACCAATACAGTTATTTGAATAATTAAACTTGTTATTTTTTAACTTATTGTATTTAATGATTATATTTTTTATATTGTCATTTATGTCCAGAAAAGTCCCACTAGGTTTTTGAAGGAAGTAACCCTGTCCAGCACATACATCTAAAGATATTAGAATAGATAATTCTTCTTCACATTCAATACCTTCTGCTATTACCTTCATATTTGTTGTCTTAGCAAAGGTAACAAGAGCTTTTATAAGAGCTTGTTTAAAAGAATCTTTATGTATATCCCTAATTAAATCCATGTCGATTTTTACATAATGAGGTTTAGTTTCAGACAATGTTTTAAGACCTGAATATCCCGAGCCTGTATCATCAATAGCAATTTTATATCCTTGTTCAGTATAATTATTTAAAGCAGTTTTAAAACTATTGTAGTCTTCAATAGCTGTTTTTTCTGTAATTTCAAATATTATTGAATTTGGAGAAATATTAAGTTTATCCAGGAATTCTTTTGTAAAGCCTTTTTTAAATTTTTCATCTTTAAATATAAGTGGATCCACATTTAGAAATAGCAATTTATCTTTACTGATGTTACGTGACTTTTCTAATGCTTTTATTCTACAAAGAGATTCCAATTCCCATGATTTGTTATACAGATCAGCAATTCTAAAAAGATTATCAGGGAATTGTAGAGGTGAGTTTTTAGGTCCTCTACTTAGAGCTTCGTATCCTAAAACCGTTCCGTCAATTAAAGAAACAATGGGTTGAAAAACAGTAGTTATATCGCCAGTTTCTAAAATTCTTTCCAATTCATTTAAAATGTCCATTATAATACACCTCTTATATTAAATGTTATATACCAACGTTTAATATATCACTGACATATTATCAGAGTAGTATATTCTTGTTAAATATAAGTTAACTTATTTTTGTTTCCATAAATTTTTAAAATCCACATTAGATAAAGAAGTTATTATGTTTTTTGAAGCCTCTGGATATATTTTTTCTAATTTATATAGAAGATTTTTCATTTCTTCTCTTGTAGTTTTTTTATCTACAGGACAAGCATTTTTAATTACAGGAAGGCCGTATTTTACGGTTAGTTTTTCAACTGTATCTTCACGCATATAGATAAGGGGTCTTATTATGTTAATATTCTTATCTTTAAAATATATATTAGGATGAAAAGTTCCAAGTTTACCTACCTTTAAAATATTCATAAAAAGAGTTTCAATTACATCATCGCTATTATGTCCAAGAGCTATTTTATTAATATTATTTGCTTGGGCTACTCTAATTAAAGCACCTTTTCTTAATTTAGAACAAAGAAAGCAGGGTTTTTTCTCTTTTCTATCAGAAAATACAACTTCTGCTATATTTGTTTCTTCAATTATTAAGGGAATGTTATTTTTATTGCAAAATTCTTTTAAAGGTGAAATATTTATGTCAAACCCCAAGTCTATATTTATACCTATTACTTCAAAATCTTTAATAGAGGTCATTTGGATAAGTTTTAAAGCAAAAAGTAGAAATATACTGTCTTTACCTCCAGATAGGGCTACTGCAACTCTATCTCCAGTAGTAATCATTTTATATTCCTCTATGGAACGTCTAAGGTATCTTAGAAATAGACGATTATATTCTTTTTCGAAGCTTATCATAATTATCCTCCTACACAATTTGTAAATGTAAAAATAAAGTTAAACTTAATTCATATGGAATGTTTATTTTAATTGAATTAATATAAGTTAATCTATATATTATAATTCTTATGTAAAGTAAGAAATGGGACCAACTTAGATTGAAGAATCTTATAATTTGTATCTTAAGCAAAGCGTAAAAGTCTATGATTTTGATATAGTGGCTTACTATATGAGTATTCAATTGAAAAACAAAACTTAGTTTTCATTTTAAAAGCAGTAAAGTGACTTTTTTTATTAATTATATAGAAATTTAATTTTAAATGACATATAGTTGTTTATAAAAACATTATACTACAAAATTCTCTGTTGATTTTGCAAGTTTATTATCAAAAAAAGTATAATTTTAATTGACAAAATTCAAAATATAAAATAAAATAAAACTTAATAAAAATTTCAATGTAAATATATAGGTTCGCTTGTATATCCCTTGAATATGGCAAGGAGTATCTACCGGAAGCCGTAAATTTCCGACTATAAGTGAGTATTGCATATGTATTTTTGTACATGCATTAATCTCACTGTTTCCATATATAAGTGAAATTAATGCATTTTTTATTTTATCTAATAACTAACAATGCTAATACTCCTACTTCTATAAGTGGGATACAAGAATTGTAAAGTTACTGGATTCGTTCAACTAGAATTCAGATGGAATAAAAACTCCATCTGAATAAAGTTTCACTTTATGACTATTAATTTTATAATAAGTAAAAACTAATTTATGTCTTAATAATAAATTTGAAAGGAAGTTGATTAAAGTGGCAATTATTTTAAAAAAAGGTTATACTTTTGATGATGTGTTACTAGTACCTAATAAATCAGAGATTTTACCAAATGAAGTTAGTTTAAAAACTAATTTAACAAATAAAATAAAACTTAATATACCACTTATGAGTGCAAGTATGGATACTGTTACAGAAGCTAAAATGGCAATAGCTATGGCAAGAGAAGGTGGAATAGGAATTATACATAAAAATATGAGCATAGAAATGCAAGCTACTGAAGTTGATAAAGTAAAGAGACAAGAAAATGGAGTAATAACAGATCCTTTTTATTTATCACCAGAAAATACAATAGAAGAAGCTTTAGAGCTAATGAGCAAGTATAGAATTTCAGGTGTACCAATAACTGTTGATGGAAAATTGGTTGGAATTATTACAAATAGGGATGTTTTATTTGAAACGGATTATACTAAACAAATACAAGAAGTTATGACAAAAGAAAAGCTTGTAACAGCACCAGAAGGTACAACTGTTGAAGAAGCTAAAGAAATACTAAAAAAACATAGAATAGAAAAGCTTCCACTAGTAGATGATGAAAATAATCTAAAAGGACTTATTACTATAAAGGATATAGAAAAAGTTAAAGAATTTCCTAACGCTGCCAAAGATAAAAAAGGAAGACTTTTATGTGGAGCAGCAGTAGGAGTTACAAAAGATATGATGGAGAGAGTGGATGCTTTAGTTAAAGCTAATGTAGATGTAATAACTATTGATACTGCTCACGGACATTCTAAAGGAGTTTTACTTGCCGTAAAAGAAGTTAAAGCTAAATATCCAGAACTTCAAGTTATTGCAGGAAATGTTGCAACACCAGAAGCTACAAGAGAGTTAATTGAAGCTGGAGCGGACTGTGTAAAGGTTGGTATAGGACCAGGATCTATTTGTACAACAAGAGTTGTTGCTGGAGTTGGAGTTCCACAACTTACAGCAGTTATGGATTGTGTAGAAGAAGCGAATAAATATAACATACCTATTATTGCAGATGGTGGTATAAAATACTCAGGAGATATAGTTAAAGCTCTTGCAGCAGGTGCTACGGTTGCTATGATGGGTTCAATGCTTGCAGGATGTGCAGAAGCACCAGGTGAAATAGAAATATACCAAGGAAGAAGCTATAAGGTATACCGAGGAATGGGTTCTCTTGGTGCAATGGCTTGTGGAAGTAAGGATAGATATTTCCAAGAAGACAATAAAAAGTTTGTTCCAGAGGGAGTAGAAGGAAGAGTTCCTTATAAAGGTGTTTTAGCAGAGACATTATATCAATTAATAGGTGGAATCAAATCAGGAATGGGTTATTTAGGTTCAGCTACTCTTACTGATTTATATAACAGTGCTAGATTTGTTGTTCAAACTTCAGCAGGACTTAGAGAAAGTCATCCACATGATATTTCAATGACTAAAGAAGCACCAAACTACAGCGTACAATCTTAAGATAAAGCGGAGGATTTCCTATGAAAAGAGAATTAGTTTTAGTTATAGATTTTGGAGGGCAATACAATCAGCTTATTGCAAGAAGAGTTAGAGAACATAACGTTTATTGTGAAATAGTTCCATATAGTACTTCTATTGAAAAAATAAAAGAAAAAAATCCTAAAGGGATAATTTTTACAGGAGGTCCTAACAGCGTTTATGGAGAAGGAACTCCAAAGGTTGACGGAGAAATTTTTGAGATGGGAGTACCTGTACTTGGAATATGTTATGGACATCAACTAACAGCTTATACTTTAGGTGGAAATGTTGAAAGTCCTGATATCAGAGAGTATGGTAAAAAAGATGTTAAATTAGATACTTCTTCTTTATTATTTGATGGAATTAAAGAAGTTGATCAATCATGGATGAGTCATACAGATTATGTATCACAAGTTCCAGAAGGCTTTAAGGTAATAGGTACAACAGACCAATGTCCAGTTGCAGCTATGGAAAATGCTGAGAAGAGAATTTATGGAGTTCAATTCCATCCAGAAGTTGAACATACTTTATTTGGTAAGCAAATGCTTTCAAACTTCTTATTTAAGGTTTGTGATTTAAAAGCAGATTGGTCAATGTCTTCTTTTGCAGAAGAAAAAATAAACGAAATAAAAGAATTAGTAGGAGACAAGAAAGTTCTTTGTGCATTATCTGGTGGGGTAGATTCATCAGTTGCAGCAGTTCTTGTGCATAAAGCAATAGGAAAGCAGCTTACTTGTGTATTTGTTGATCATGGTTTATTGAGAAAAGATGAAGGTGATCAAGTTGAAAATATCTTTAAGAAACAGTTTGATATGAATCTTATAAGAGTTAATGCTCAAGACAGATTTTTAGGAAAGCTTAAAGGGGTAAGTGATCCTGAAAGAAAGAGAAAGATAATTGGAGAAGAATTTATAAGAGTTTTTGAAGAAGAAGCTAATAAACTTGGACAAATAGATTTTCTTGTTCAAGGTACTATATATCCAGATGTAGTTGAAAGTGGAACAGCTACTTCAGCTACTATAAAGAGCCATCACAATGTTGGAGGACTTCCAGAGGATATGCAATTCTCATTAATTGAACCTTTAAGAGAATTATTTAAAGATGAAGTTAGAGCAGTAGGAGAAGAAGTTGGAATTCCTCATAATCTTGTATGGAGACAGCCATTCCCAGGACCAGGTCTTGCAATTAGAGTTCTAGGAGAGGTTACTGAAGAAAAATTATTTATTACAAGAGAAGCTGATGCAATATTCAGAGAAGAAATAGCTAAAGCAGGACTTGAAGAAAAAATATGGCAGTACTTTGCATGTCTTCCAAACATTCAATCAGTTGGAGTTATGGGAGATGAAAGAACATACTGTCACACAATAGCACTAAGAGCTGTTACTTCTTCAGACGCTATGACTTCAGATTGGGCTAGAATACCATATGAAGTATTAGATGAAGTTTCAAGAAGAATAGTAAATGAAGTTCACGGAGTAAACAGAATTGTTTATGATGTAACAAGTAAACCACCAGCAACTATTGAGTGGGAATAGAATATTAAGTCTTAAATCAAGTAATATAGCCGAATATATAAATTTATTAGGTGTTTGTGATTAATACAAATTGAGTATTTAATCATAGACACCTTTTTTATATTTTTTAATAAAAATAAGGAGTGGTTTAGAAATGTTAAAAGGAGATGTTAAAGGTACTCGTGCATTTGGGCAAACTAATAAGTTAAAAATGCTATATAGTGATTTGTTTAGTGAATATTACAGACAGATTGAGATAAGAGGTAGGTCTACCAAAACATTAAAAACATATCAACACCATAATAGATATTTTAGTGAGTTTTAAGTGCTATGTATGGTGACAAAGTTTATTAGACCCTTTTGTAACTCCAAGGATTTTGTAAGGGTTTGATTTTGACAAGAAATCAAAATTTAACTTAATTGTAAATTAGTATTTAGTTGGATAAAAGATGGTTTAAATTAAAGGTTAAGCCTAAGAATAATGTTAAAAGTTTGTATTTCATAAATAACATAGCATAATATGACTATGCGAATCATTAACCCCCTTCATTTACCATAGCATTGTCAATGCTCGCTTGGTATAATATGACCATGCCAATGATTAAGGGGGAATAGGTTTGTTACTAAAAAAAATTATTAAGCCATTAAAAATTACATATTTGATAGTTGTGGTATTAGTTGCTATAGCTATGTTGTTTTCAAAATCATCATTTTCCACATCTAGTAAAGATATTCTGATTGAGAGGTTAAGTAATTTTTGCTTTTATGTTATTATTTTTATCTTACCAGCAGTATTTATCTTATCGCAATCTATTAGAAAGAAAATACCTTTATTTAAAAAAGAGAAATTAGTATCTACAATTCTTGGTTGGGCATTATTGTTTGTTATTGGAATGATAGTATATACTGGTATTAATTCATTTCATTCTGTGGAATATAATGTTGCGAAATCTAAATATTATGCAGAAATTGAAGCAAAAAAAATAGAGGCTAATAAAATAAAGGCAGAGGCTAAAGCACAAGCAAAGGCAAAGAAGGAAGCAGAGGCTAAAGCCAAAGAAGATGCTAAGGCTAAAGAAATAGCAGATGCAAAGAAAGTAGCCGAAGACAAAGCAAAAGCAGATGCTGATGCAAAAGCTAAAGCAGATGCAGAAGTACAAGCTAAAGCTATCGCAGATGCTGATGCAAAGGCAGTAGCTGATGCTAAAATAAAAGCGGAAGCAGATGCTAAGGCTAAAGCAGAAAAGGATTTTAATGACTGGGTAAATAGTCAGTTTAGTCCTTGGGACGGTTCAAATTATAATCTTGTGGATCTTATAAAACAAAATATGAATGATCCCAAAAGTTTTGAGCATATAGAAACAAGACAAAGTATAGAAAAAGGAAAAGGTATAATCTTATATATGAAATATAGAGGTAAAAATGCTTTTGGTGGGTTAATTATAAATACTGTAGAAGCCTACGCTGATTATAATACACAAGTTTTACATGTTACCAAAGTTAATGGAGTAGCTAATAAATAATAGGATTTATTAAGAATAACTATTGCAACATTAATATTTTAACAATTTTAATGAAGTTTGTATTTGAAACAAAAGGTTGGGAATTGATATTCATTTGGAAAACTAGATATGAAATCTCTATTTAATTTAAAATAATAATTTAAACTTTTGATTAATTTCAGAGGTTATTTATTTTAAATGAGTGGATTAGATAAATAAGATGAATATTCACTTAAAAAAGTAGCCTTTGGGAAAATATCATGGAAAGATTTCGTATCAAACGCAAAAGATACTATTAATAGTTTAAGGGTTAGTAAATATTAAACAATAATTTAAAGTTAAGTATTATATGAAATTTCAGTAACTTATTAAATTACTCTTTTATGCTAAAAGAACAAATATAATTAATAAAGATTTCAGTTTTATAATGTTAAAACTGAAATCTTTTGTTTTAAAAGGACAAATAGAAATTTTTTGTTAGATTAATAAAAAATATTGCATTTATAAAGTTTTAGAATTAATAAGACTTTTACAAAACCATAATATGTTTTAATAAAAACATGTTAGAATATAATTAAAAATGATTTTAAAAATGGTATAAGAAATTAGAAAACATAGGAATGATAAACTCAAAAAGACATGGAGGATAAACATGAAAAAATTTAAGTTTAAGAGTTTAAAGACAAAAATAATTCTTTCGTTATTACCAAGTATTTTAGCTTCATTTTTAGTTTTATCTTTGATAAGTTATTTTAATTCAAAATCTATAATTGAAAAGCAAATTAATAGTACAATGGATTTACATATGCAGCAAATTATAGGTTCTATCCAGTTGCAATTAAACAAACACAGTAGAATTACAGAGTCTTTAGGAAGAACTATAGAAAATTCAGCAAATGTTGTTACAAAGGAAGAATGTGAAGGCTTATTAAAGAAATATATAGCATTAAATGACAATACCTTTGGTATGGGAATTTGGTTTGAACCATATAAGTACAAGAAGGATATTAAATATTTTGCACCCTATGCATATAGAGAAGAGGGAAAAATAATTTATACAGATGAATATAGCAGTGAGGAATTTGATTATCCACATTATGATTGGTATAAAAATGGTGTCAATACAGATAAAAGTGTTGTTTGGAGCCAAGCATATGAAGATGCAGTTACAAAAGTACCTATGGTAACAGCTACGGTTCCATTTTACGATGAACAAAAGAACTTTAGAGGCGTTGTAACGGGAGATATTGATTTGGCCAGCTTAGTCAATATGGTTAAAAACATAAAAGTAGGAAAAACAGGAAAAGCATTTTTGCTAGAAAAAGATGGATTATATTTATCAGATAGAGATACTGAGAAAAATATGAAAGTCAATATAGCTGAAGATTCAAATAAAAGTTTAGCTTCACTTTCAAAGCAATTAACTAGTGGTCAAAAAGGTAAGGCAGAATTTAAAGATGAAAATGGTGAAAATATTATACAGTATGATATAATTCCTGAAACAAATTGGGTATTAGCATTAGCAATACCTAAAAAAGAATTAAATGCACCATTACATAATTTGATAAAAATTTTATTGATTTTAACTTTGATAGTAACTGCAGTAATTGTTACAACTATTATTTTGTTTAGTAATGGAATGATAAAAGACATAAATAAAGTTAATGATTTTTCAAAAGCTATGTCACAAGGTGATTTTACAAAGATTATTGAAGTTAACAGTGAAGATGAAATAGGATCTATGATTAGAAATTTAAGTACAATGACTAATAACTTGAAATCAATGTTTATAAAAATTCAGGATAGCATTGAAAAAGTAGCAGCTTCTTCTGAAGAATTGACTGCCAGCTCAGAACAAACTTTATCAGCATCAGAAAATATAGCTATATCCATGCAAGAAGTAGCAGAAGGCTCTGAAAAGCAGGTGATTATTTCCCAAGAATCTGCTGAAACTGTTTATGAAATGAATACAGGAATGGAACAGATAACTGAAAGTGTTCAATTAGTTGTGGACTCTTCTGAAAAAGCTTCAGAAGTTGCTAGAGAAGGAAGTGAGGCAGTAAACAAAGTAATCAATCAAATGAGAGATATTAATAATAAAGTAACAGATTCTTCACAGGCAGTAAATGTATTAGGAAAAAAATCTGATAAGATAGAAGAGATAGTATCGCTCATAAGTTCAATTGCTGAACAAACTAATTTATTAGTACTGAATGCAGCTATTGAGGCTGCAAGAGCTGGTGAACATGGTAAAGGATTTGCTGTAGTAGCAGAGGAAGTTAGAAAACTTGCAGAACAATCTGGTGGTGCTGCTGGACAAATAAGTAAGCTTATAAGGGAAATACAAAATGAAATAAGACAAGCTGTAACAAGCATGAATGAAGGGGCAGATTCGGTTAAAGATGGTATGGTTATGGTTGATAATGCAGGTGAATCTTTTGACAAGATAAAGAATGCTGTAGATGATGTATCTAAACAAATGTTCCAAGTTTCATCAGTAGTAGAAGAAATTTATGCAGGGACAGAAAACATGGTTAAATCAATTGAGTCAATATTGGAAATTTCAAAAGATACTTCTGGTAATACTCAAAATGTTGCAGCAAGTGCTGAGGAGCAAAGTTCTTTAATGGTAGAGGTTTCAAATTCAGCAAAAATTCTTACAGATATGGCAATAGAGTTAGAAAGAGAAATTAGTAAATTTAAAATAAATTAAAAATAAATTAATATATAGGTAAAGAAAAGTGTGAAGCAATTATTAACTAGAAAAGTGCTTCGCACTTTTTTTATATGATATAATATTATTAGATCAAAGAAATCTTAGTAATATAGTATACATCAAGGAGAAATACTACATGAAGAAAGCAAAAAAAATATTTTATTTTAAATGGTTAGTACTTATAATTTGGATGGCAGTGATATTTAATTTTTCTAATGAGCCAGCCATAATTTCAGATAAAAAAAGTGGTTCTATCCTCATACTATTTAATTCCTTAGGCTTAGATTTAAACAATATATTTGGGACTTTGGCTAATTTTATAGTAAGGAAAATAGGACATTTTACAGAGTTTTTTATCCTTTATGTGTTTTTATATAATGTTTTAAAAGAGAGTTTTAGTAAGAAAATAGCTTTAATTATAGCGTTAGTATATACATTTTTATATGCTTGTTCAGATGAATTTCATCAGATTTTTGTTCCAGGTAGAGAGGGAAGATTTAGAGATGTTTTAATAGATACATGTGGAGGCATAGCTGCACTTATATATTTTTACTGTAAAAAAGATAATAAAATAATGGACTAGCCAAATCTGAAAATTTTATAAATTCATGGGTTGTTCATATTTGGGTAGATAGTGCAATTATGCTTATAGGATTAAAATTATTTAAAGAAAAACTAGTAGAATTTTACCTACTAGTTTTTGTGTTTTAAATGTGGGTATATTATAATTCCAATAAAAGTAAATCTTTATTAACAAAAGAACTTATTACTTTGTTAGCTCTATGTAGTATTTGGGGAGAACCCACACCGATAGAATACATACCCGCATTTATTGCTCCTTCAATACCAGCAGCTGCATCTTCAAATACAATACAGTTCTTTGGTTCAACATTTAATTCCTTAGCTGCTTTTAAGAAAACTTCAGGGTCTGGCTTAGCTTTAGAAATTTTAGTTCCATCAATAATTACATGGAAATAGCTTGCAAGGTTTATAGAATCTAATATTTTCATAGAGTTTTTACTAACAGAACCAAGAGCAATCTTAATACCAGATTTTCTAAGTAAGGTTAAAAATTCTCTAACACCAGGAAGAATTTCCTTTTCAGTCATTTTAGATATGTATTCTACATACCAAGAGTTTTTTTTATTAGCTAAAGATTTTTTTATTTCTTCATCAAAGTGTTTATTTCCTATTTCTAATAATATTTCTAAGGAGTCTATTCTGCTTACCCCTTTTAATCTTTCATTGTCTGCTTCAGTAAAATCAAATCCAAGTTCATTAGCAAGTCTTTTCCATGCAAGATAGTGATATTTAGCGGTATCTACTATAACTCCATCCAAATCAAATATACAAGCTTTAATATTGTTCATAATAAATCTCCCTATAAGAATACTATTATAAAAATATTATATTAATTATATGTACAATAATAGAATTATAGTAAATAAAGAACTTTAACATTAAAAATTATAATAATCTACAATTCACACTAAACAGTTAATAATATATATCCGAAAATTCAATATGAACTTTGTGGAGAAAATTTTCCTCAAAAGAGTTGTCTATAATAACCGATTCACTTTCTTTTAAATTTGATAAATCAGGAATTTCAATTAAGAATTCACTACCTTTATCACATTCACTAGTTAAAGAAATTTTACCTTTATGCATTTCTACTAAGGATTTAACTAGGAAGAGACCAATTCCAGAGCCTTCATGTTTTCTAGAAAGAGATTTATCAACTTGAATAAATTTTTCGAATATAATTTTTTGCTTTTCTTTAGCAATTCCTACTCCAGTATCTTTTACTGATATTATTACAGAGTTCTTTTTATCATAAACTGTAACATAAATATAACCTCCTGGCTTAGTAAATTTTACTGAATTGGAAAGAAGGTTTAATAAAATTCTTTCAAGCTTTCTAGAGTCAAAAGTCATTATTTTTTCTTCTACAGTTGTATCAAAAATTAAATTTATATTATTCTTTTCTGTATATTCAATTACAGAAAGGGTTACATTTTCAATAAAATCTATTATATTTGTCTTTTTAAGATAAAGAGAAACATGTCCTGCATCTATTCTTGTTATATCTAGTAAATTATTAACTAGTCTAATTAATCTGTAGCAATTTTGTTTCATTATATTTATGTACTTAATTATAGAGTCTGTATTTTTATCTTCTAAAAATTCTAAAAGCTGAATTGAACTCAACATTACATTAAGAGGAGTTCTAAATTCATGAGAAAGATTTGCTAAAAATTCATTTCGCATTTTATCATATTTTATAGTTTGCTGTAGATTAATATTTTCTTCTAAAGTTTTCTTTCTTTCAGTAATATCAAAAGCGATACCTAACATTAAAGGTTTATTTGTAAAAAATACATATCCGTGACTAAATTCTAACCAACGCTCATTTCCATCTTTAGTTATAATTTTTAACTCATGAGTAGATGGAGTAGAATTAAATAAGTATTGGCTAGATAAATATTTTTTAGCAGTTTCTTTGAAAGAGGGATGAATCAAGTCTTCAAAGTTCATTTGTAAAATTTCTTCATTAGTGTAACCTGTTAATTTTTCCATATTAGAGTTAACATAGTTAAATTTTTTAAAATCATGCATTAATATTATTGCTGAAGTTATCTCTGCTAGAGTATTGAACTTAATTTCACTATTGGAGGTTTTGTTCCATTCACTACATGCGGATATCTCTAATTTATCAAAAATTCTTTCAAGATAATAAATATTTTTAAATTTATCTTCATTACATGAATCGGATTCGAAAATTAAGTCTATATATGCTTTCCTATAACATTTTATTGCAGCTAAAAATCCTCCAGAATCTATCTTTTTATTATAGTGCTTTAAAAGATTACTTATTGCTGATTGGCAAATTAATAAAAGAATTTGATCCAGCTGTTGAGAAGTTGTTTCTTGTAGATATTCCGATTTTAATATTAGGATTATATACTTTGAAATATCATCAATAGGGTTTTTCCAATTATCCATACTTCCCTTGAGTAAATCTGCTAAATTATTTAATTTTGCATATTTAATCACATTATCACATATTTTGGTTTTGTTAGTTTCTATTAAATTACAAATTTCTATCAAATCAATCCACACCTTCTTGAATACGTCAAATTTATTATACTATAGTTTTAGTAAATTAGACATAATATATTGAAAAAAGTTACAATTAATCAATAAAAAGTGAGTGAAAAATGTGTATATGATTATATAGGGTTTTAGAGATGGTATATGAAAAAAGTATTTTTATTGAGAAGAAATAGCTAAAGATACTAAATATAAGAAGTAAAAGTTTTAAGGTTATACTCACTTATTAGTAGGAAAAAGACAAATGAGTTTGTTAAAAAAGTAAAAAAACTTATAGTAAAAATTGTAAATTAATACAGTTATGTGCTATTATATTTATATTAAGTTAAAAATGCAGAAACAAGGGAAGAAACCATGATTCAATAAATATGAAAATTGTACTAGAGAGATCTTAGAAAATAGTTTAGCATCTTTTAGAATTTTTAATAGAACAGAAATTGTAGCTATTATATTATGTAAAAATAGTTTAGGAGGAGTTAAATGGGAAGAATTTATGGGGAAAGAATAATGCTTAGAGAATATAAAAAAGAAGACCTTGATAGTATGAGAAGATGGGTAAATAATCCTGAAATTGTGGACAACTTATCGGATATATTTTTATATCCTCATACGGTTAATAGTACAGAAGAATTTTTAAATAATATGCTTCAATGCAAAAGTGATATTATAGGATTTGTTGTTGCTGATATAGATACTGAAGAATATATTGGACAAATTGATTTGGTGAAAATTGACTGGAAAAACAGAGTAGCTGAAATGGGTATAGTTATTGGCTGTAAAGAAAATTTAGGACAAGGTTATGGAAAAGAAGCTATAAAATTATTTCAAAAATTTGTTTTTGAAAGTTTAAATTTAAACCGATTAGAATTAAAAGTACATGATTATAATACAAGAGCGCGTAAATGCTATGTTAAATGTGGGTTTGAAGAAGAAGGAAGAATCAGACAGTGTTTTTATAAGTTTGGGAAGTATACAGATCATATAATTATGGGAATATTAAAAAATGAATATGAGTATTTAAAAGATAACTAAACTATAAAATTACTACTTAATTACAATTTATTATACTAAGTTGTATAGGACGTTAAAATTATAATTGTTAATAATTAATAATATTTTGAAAAAGTTTTCATGAATAATAGTATTCATGAAAACTTGAATTGTTTTCATAAATAGATTAGAATTTCTAAAGAATTAAAATATATTTTATTGGAGGGTCAAAATATGTCCAGAGGTTTAACATTAGATTTATCAAAAACTATGCCATATTTAAATCAGCATGAAATTGAGCAACTTCAACCAATGGTAACAGCCGCACATAATGTATTACATGAAAAAACAGGTGCTGGTAATGAATTTTTAGGATGGCTAGACTTACCAGTAACTTATGATAAAGAAGAGTTTGCAAGAATACAAAAGGCAGCAGAAAAAATTAAAAATAATTCAGAAGCTGTTATAGTTATAGGTATAGGTGGATCATATTTAGGTGCAAGAGCAGCTATAGAGATGTTAACTCATACATTCTATAATGTTATTTCTAAGGATAAGAGAAAAGCACCACAGATATTCTATGTAGGAAACAATATAAGTTCAACATATATGGCAGATTTAATAGAAACTGTTAAAGATATGGACTTTTCAGTAAATGTTATATCAAAATCAGGAACTACTACAGAACCTGCTATAGCTTTCAGAATATTTAAGGATTTACTAGAAAAGAAATATGGAAAAGAAGGTGCAAAAGAAAGAATTTTTGCAACTACTGATCAAGCTAAGGGGGCATTAAGAACTTTAGCCGATACTGAAGGATATGAAACTTTTGTAATTCCAGATGATGTTGGTGGTAGGTTCTCAGTTTTAACTGCAGTTGGATTATTACCAATAGCAGCAGCTGGAGTTGATATTGAAGAAATGATGAAGGGTGCTGCAGATGCACGTGAAGAATACAGTAATCCAGAACTTAAAGAAAATGCTGCATACAGATATGCGGCAGCTAGAAATGCATTATATGCAAAAGGCAAAACTGTAGAAATGGTGGTTAATTTTGAACCATGCTTACACTATATGGGAGAATGGTGGAAGCAATTATTTGGAGAAAGTGAAGGAAAAGACGGAAAAGGAATATTCCCAGCAGCTGCTGATTTCTCAACAGATTTACACTCAATGGGACAATATATCCAAGAAGGTATAAGAAATCTTTTTGAAACTCAATTAAATGTAGAGAAACCAAGAAAATCAGTTATCATAGAAGCTAATGAAGATAATCTTGATGGATTAAATTTCCTTAAAGGAAAAGGTATGGATTTTGTTAACCAACAAGCATTCAGAGGGACTGTACTTGCTCATAATGATGGTCAAGTTCCTAACATAATAATAAATATTCCAGAATTAACTCCTTATTATTTTGGATATTTAGTTTATTTCTTTGAAAAAGCTTGTGGATTAAGTGGATATATTTTAGGAGTAAATCCATTTAATCAACCAGGAGTTGAAGCTTACAAAAAGAATATGTTTGCGCTTCTTGGAAAACCAGGATTTGAAGATATGAAGGCTGAGTTAGAAGCAAAACTTTAATAAAAAGAAGTTTAGAGGGTAGTTGCTTCGCTGAGTTTAGGAAATTTAGAATTTAAATAAAAAAACGCCGAATTGATCGGCGTTTTTTTATTGATTAGGGAATTAGAAGATGATAGTACAGGTAATAGGCATCAGATATTGGAATGGATGTTTTGTTACTGCAAAGCTAAAATGTATTAAGATTTATAGTTATGGTACAATAATAACAGCATAATGAGGAGGCGTGGTTATGAGAATAATAGTAGATGCAGATGCTTGTCCAGGAAAAGAGTATATTGAAAAGGCGGCAAAAGAAAACAATATAGAAGTGATAATGTATAGCGACATAAATCATGTGATACATAGTGATTATAGCATAGTAAAGATAGTAGATAGTGGTTTTCAAAGTGTGGATATGAAAATTGCAAATGAGGCTAAATCAGGAGATATTGTAGTTACTCAAGATTATGGGGTAGCGGCCATGGTATTAGGTAAAAAAGCTTATGCTATAAATCCTAAGGGATATATTTACAGCGATGATAATATAGATAAGTTACTTTTTGAAAGACATATGTCATCAAAAATTAGAAGAGGTGGAGGAAAAACTTTTAATCCTAAAAAAAGAACAGAAGAAGATAATAAAAGATTATATACGAATATTTTAAGACTAATAAAAAATGCCAGTGAAGAATAAACTGGCATTTTTTATTATTTTATAAATATAAGATTATTTATTGAAATAATGAGTATAATTGTATAGTAATAAAATATTTAAGAAGGTGATAATAAAATGAATACTATAAGAAAACCTATTAATGAGTATAAGCATCTTTTGTATATGCTTATATTAATACCCTTATTAATTTGTTTTAATTTTTGTCAAAGATTTTTAAAACCGAAGTACACAATACATTGTAGCTTTGATGATTATATACCATTTCTAAAGGTATTTATTTTAGCATATATGTTTTGGTTTATTTATATGGGAATAGGATTTGTATATTTTGGATTAAAATCTAGAGAGGATTTTATGAATCTTATAAAATTCATTTTCTTGGGAATGGGGGTAAGTTATATAATATTTGTAACACTGCCTTCAGGTCAAAATTTAAGACCTGCTTTGCAGGGGAATGATATTTTAACCAAAATGATAGGATTTATTTATTCTATAGATCCACCTGTTAATGTATGTCCGAGTATCCATGTAATAAATTCTATAGGTGTAAATGCTGTTGTATGGAATAGTTCTTTATTTGCAAATAATAAAAGAATAAAGGTTTCATCAGCTGTTATTATGATACTTATATGCTTCTCTACTCTATTCATAAAGCAGCATTCCTTCCTTGATGTAATTGCAGGTATAGGACTTTCAATTATGTTGTATATATTTATATATACTATACCTAGAGTTAGAAATAAGAAAGAACGAGTTGCAGAGAGTATGGAAAAAGAAGTTTAGTAAGTATAATTACTACGTTGAGAGCAGGCACTTCGCTGAGTTTAGAATTAATTTACATAGCAAAAACACCAAAAATAAGTATAGATAAAGCTTATACTTATTTTTGGTGTTTTATTATTTATAAAATTTAAAACAAATGTTTATTGTAAGGGATAATTCTTATTAACTGATATAAATCTTTTTATATTGAGCAAAGCGTTAAACTCTCTACTCCCCTAAACTTCTATTTAGTGTTAGCAATGTAACTATTATGACACCTTTATTGGTAGTTTGATATGGTATATTTACAATATTAAGCTCTTTTTTATATAATTTGTTAGTTTATCAGCATATCCTGAGGGACATGGTGTACATAATATATTTTTTTAGTAATATTTAAGTTTATATCATTAATTTTATATAATAAAGCTTATTTATACAAATTTTAACATATTATAAAATATAACTAATGTAAAAAAAATATTATATATGTAATTATATAATATTTTATAGTATAATAAACTGTAAAGAAGGGAGAAATGACATGGGTAGAACAAAAAGAAATGATAAAAAGAAAAATGCAAAAAGAATAAGATATTTCTGTTTTGCTGCTGTTTTAATAGCTGTTTCTGTAATGGGAAGTTATGTATATTTTGCTACTCAAAAATGGAATAATGTAATTTATCCAAATGTTGTAGTTGAGGATATGGATTTAACAGGAAAAACAAAGGAAGAGGCAATTAAGATTTTAAACAATAAGTATGGAAATCTGGCACTTAATAGCAAGATAAATATTAAAACGCCAAATAGGACTTATACGATAAATTATTCAGGATTAAATGCAAAGTATAATATTACTGAAGCTGTTAATGAAGCTTATACATATGGAAAAAATCTTAATATTATTTCAAAATATAAGATTATAAGTAAATCCGAAAGAAAGCAATATGATCTTAAATTTTCTTATAATGAAAAACCTGTAAATGATACTATACAAGCCATAAAAAAAGATATAAACAAAAAACCAAAAGATGCTAGTGTAAAATTGGAAAATGGAAATTTCAATGTAATTTCTGGAATCAAAGGTGCTGAATTAGATGAGGCTAAGTTAAAAAAGGATATTTTAGCGAAATTAGATAGTAAAGCTAGTGGCGAAATAAACATAGAAGCACCTATTAAGGTTTTGGAGCCTAAGGTTTCTGCAGAGGCTTTGAAAAGTATAAATACAAAAATTGGTTCTTTTTCAACTAACTATGCTACATCTTCACAAGCTAGGGCTACAAATATTTATGTAGCAACTAAAAATGTAAATGGAACATTAATAATGCCAGGTGATACTTTTAGCTTTAATGAAGTTGTGGGAGAAAGAACTAAGGCAAGAGGATACCAAGAAGCACCTGTAATTGTTAATCAAAAACTTGAGTCAGGACTTGGTGGTGGAATATGTCAAGTGTCATCTACGCTATACAATGCTATTTTGCAAGCAAATATAAAAACTACAGAAAGGGCTCATCATACTTTTCCATCACATTATGTGGAGAAAGGATTAGATGCCACTGTGGATTGGGGAAACATAGATTTAAAATTTAAAAATACCTTTGATTATCCAATATATATTGAAGCAGGAACTAGCAATAAAAATGTTTACTTTGACATATATTCCAATGAAAAGTTAAAACAAAGAACTTATAAAATAAGTAGTGAAGTTTACAGTACAATAGAGCCTACAACCAAGTATATTGATGATCCAACTTTACCAGCTGGAACAGAAGAGGTTGTAAGAAGTTCTCATACAGGATATAAAGTTAAGGTTTATAGAGATATCTATGAGAATGGTAAATTTATTAAAAGAGAGATAGTTTCTAATGATTATTATGTTGCAATAAATGGGTTAATCAAGAGAGGAACTAAGAAATAATAGAATAATGTTGGGATGCAACATTATTCTAGTTTAGAGTTTACAGTGGACAGTTTACAGTTAAGGATATTTTGCTAACGCAAAATTTAAAATGAAGTATAAAACCCTAGTATAGCCAAAGGCTACACT
>JAVBWC010000052.1:0-7243 GCA_036677675.1 Clostridiaceae bacterium
GGCTATACTAGGGTTTTATACTTCATTTTAAATTTTGCGTTAGCAAAATATCCTTAACTGTAAACTGTCCACTGTAAACTCTAAACTAGAATAATGTTGTGTCGCAACATTATTCAAAGATGAAAATAGAATTAGGAGTTCACATATTTAGTATGTTGGTATATAATTTGAAGTGTTGATAATTTGCACTAAATAAAAAATGTAAGCATATATTTTAAGATAGAAATTGAATGGAATATGTTTGATTAAAAAGATGTGTAAGGAGAGAATAATATGAAAAAGAAAGTAGCTATATTATTTGGAGGACAATCTACAGAGCATGAGGTATCACGTGTTTCAGCTGCTTCTGTGTTGAGAAATATTGACTTGAATGAATTCCGGGTATATACAATAGGTATTACTAAGGATGGAAAATGGTTTGAATATACAGGTTCAATAGATAAGATAGAAAATGGAGAGTGGGAAAAAGATGAGCTTTATAAAGCTGCTGATGGACAAAAAATTCTTTTTAACAGAGAAGTAGATGCAGTTTTTCCTGTGATGCATGGTATGTATGGAGAAGATGGTACAATTCAAGGCTTGTGTAAGCTTGTAGAGTTGCCATGTGTAGGACCGTCAATTATGTCTTCTGCTGTGTGTATGGATAAAGTGTATACAAAATATGTTTTGGAGAACTTTGGTATAAAACAAGCTGAGTACGTTGTGGTGAATGCTCATGAATATGCTAAAAATAAAGAAGAAATATTAAAAAAAATTGAAGAAAAATTGGGGTATTCAGTATTTATAAAACCAGCCAATAGTGGTTCTTCAGTAGGAATAAGTAAAGCTCACAATAGAGAAGAATTACAAAAAGGGCTTGAATTTGCATTAAAGTTTGATAGAAAGATTTTGGTTGAAGAAACTATCAATGCAAGAGAAATTGAAGTTGCTGTACTTGGGAATGATGAGCCTGTAGCGGCTATACCTGGAGAAATTATACCGGCTAATGAATTCTACGATTATGAAGCAAAATATTCAAATGCAGAATCTAAGCTTTTAATACCTGCTGCTTTGAGTGAAGAAAAACTTGAAATAGTAAAACAAGAAGCTATTAAGATATATAAGATTTTGGACTGTGCAGGTATGTCTAGAGTTGATTTCTTGGTTGACAAGACAACAGAAGAAATATACTTAAATGAAGTTAATACTTTACCAGGATTTACTAAAATAAGTATGTATCCTAAAATGTGGCAAGCATCAGGAAAAACTTATAGTCAGCTTATAACTGAACTTATAGAACTTGCTATAGAGAGAAATAATAAATAATATAATCAAATAGAGATCTTGAAAGGAGAAGCTCATGACAAAAGCATTAGCGCTTATATCCGGCGGGTTAGACAGCATACTTGCTGCTAAGCTTATAAAAGAACAGGGAATAGAGGTAATTGGTATATGCTTTAAGTCATACTTTTTTGGCCCTGAAAATGCAAAAAGAATGACTAAACAAATAGATATACCTTTAGAAGTTGTAGATTTTTCAGAAGAACATTTAGAAACTGTTAAAAAACCAAAGCATGGACATGGAAAGAATATGAATCCTTGTATTGATTGTCATGCTATGATGATGAGAGAAGCGGGGAGACTTTTAGAAAAATTTAATGCAGACTTTATTATTACTGGAGAGGTTTTAAACCAAAGACCGATGTCTCAAAATAAGGCTTCTTTAAATGTTGTTAAAAAGGAATCAGGAATTGGAGAAAAAATACTAAGACCTCTTTGTGCTAAAGTTTTGCCGCCAACTGAGATGGAGTTAAATGGATTGGTAGATAGGGAAAAGCTGCTTGGAATATCAGGAAGAGGCAGAAAGGTTCAAATGGAGCTTGCTGAAAAGTGGGGAATAAAGGATTATCCATCACCTGCAGGAGGGTGTAAATTGACAGAGCCTAATTATTCTGTAAGGCTTAGAGAGTTTTTGGAGCATGCAGAAGAAATTACGGAGAGAGAACTTGAACTTTTGAGAATTGGAAGACATTTCAGAGTTACGGAAGGGTGTAAAATAATATCTGCAAGGACTGCAACGGAAGCGGATGAACTAAGAAAATTGATTACATCTGAAGATACTGGATTCTTGGTTAAAAATTTTAAAGGGTCTATGGTAGTGATAGTTGGGGATTATACAGAAAAAGATATTGAATTTGCAGCAAGGGTTGCTGGAAGATATTCTAAAGGAAAAGATGAAGAAATGATAAGGGTTATGTATGGAAAGTATACAAAACCATATGATAAATTTGTTGATGTAAAGCCAGCGAGTGAAGAAGAAATAGCTCAATATATAATAGGATAAAGGAAGTGAAGGTGTGTATGGGTAAAAAAGCCATAATATCTGTTGGAAGTAAACAAATAGGTAACGAAGATGAAGCTATAGAAATTATTACTCAGGGAGAATTTTATGAAAAAGAGAATTGTTATTATGCAGTTTATGAAGAATCGGCTTTATCTGGTATGGAGGGAACTACTACAACACTAAAAATTAAGCCTAATGAGTTTTCTTTAATAAGAATGGGAACAACAAATGCTAAAATGAAGTTTAAGAATAATAAAAAAGAAGTATCTATGTATAATACTCCTTATGGTACATTAGAATTATTAATAGAGACTAATAAGCTTAACATAGATGTAAATAATGAAGGTGGAAAAGTTTTTATTGACTATGATATGAGTTTACAGGGACAAAAATCATTGAAAACTATATTGAAAATTGATATCAAAACTAAATAAATGGAAACAATATGTTTAATAAAACCTCATTTGGATAATAATTCAAGTGAGGTGGTTTTTTATGTACAATATAAATAGATATGAGAAAATAATTAAGATTATTTGTGATATGAAGGGGATTAAAAGAAAAGAAATATGTAAAATAATGAAAGATAAAGAATATAAGTATCTTATATTTTTTTTATTTAAAAAATATAAATGTGATGATTTGGACAAAATAAATAGAGATTTTTCTATAAATAATATACGGAGTATTAGGTATAACGAGAAAAAGGGGGAAGAAAAATTTTTTATAAACAAGGGGTTTAGAGAGATATATTTTGAGATTCAAGGTAAGCTTGATAAGGTAAATTAAATACAAAAAAATAAAATGCAAAAAAGACTAGCACAACAATAAGAAATGTGATATTATAGTGAATATGTTTTGAGACATACTTAAGCCATTTTATAGGGTAATTTCTATTATAATGATTAATATATAGTTTGTCAATAGATTTTTACATAATTCAAAGGAGGAATTTTTTTGAGTACTACTAATACTAAATATATTTTTGTAACAGGTGGAGTTGTGTCTTCTTTAGGCAAAGGAATAACAGCTGCTTCTCTTGGAAGGCTATTAAAGAATAGAGGACTTAAGGTTTCTATTCAGAAGTTTGACCCATATCTAAATATAGACCCTGGTACTATGAGTCCATATCAACATGGAGAAGTTTTCGTTACTGATGATGGTGCTGAAACGGATTTGGATTTAGGGCACTATGAAAGATTTATAGATGAGAATTTAAGCAAGAATAGTAATGTAACAACTGGTAAGGTGTATTGGTCAGTCTTATCTAAAGAGAGACGGGGAGATTATTTAGGAGGAACTGTTCAAGTAATACCTCATATAACAAATGAACTTAAGGAAAGAGTTTATAGAGTTGCAAAAGAAAGAGATATAGATGTAGTTATAACTGAAATTGGTGGAACAGTTGGTGATATAGAATCATTACCATTCCTAGAGGCAATAAGACAAATAAAATATGAAGTTGGTCGAGAAAATGTTTGTTTCATTCACTTAACTTTAATTCCTTATTTAGGAAAAGCAGGAGAGCTTAAAACCAAACCAACTCAGCATTCAGTAAAAGAGTTAAGAGGAATAGGAATTCAACCTGACATACTAGTATGTCGTTCTGTAAAAGCTTTACCACATGAAGTTAAAGAAAAAATAGGACTTTTTTGTAATGTAGATGCAAATGCAGTTATACAAAACTTAGATGCAGAAAATCTTTACGAAGTACCAATTATGCTTCATGAAGAAGGATTAGATACATTAGTTTGTAATAAATTAAGCTTAAAATGTAATGAAATAGATAATTCTGAATGGATAGAGTTAGTTCATAAGGTTAAAAACTTAAAGAATAATGTAACTATAGGACTTGTTGGTAAGTATGTTGAGCTTCATGATGCATATATTTCAGTAGTGGAATCTTTAAATCATGGTGGTTTTGCCAATGATTCAAATGTAGATATTAAATGGATAAATGCAGAAGATATAACTTCTGAAAATATTGATGATTATCTAAAGGATATAGATGGAATATTGGTGCCAGGTGGTTTTGGGGATAGAGGTGTTGAAGGGAAGATAGAGGCTATAAAATATGCAAGAGTTAATAAAATTCCTTTCTTTGGAATATGTCTTGGAATGCAGTGCTCAGTAATAGAATTTGCTAGAAATATGTTAGCATATACAGATGCAAATAGTTCGGAGATTGATGAAAGTACAACTCACCCTGTAATAGATTTAATGCCAGAACAAAAAGATATTGATGAAAAAGGCGGAACAATGAGACTTGGATTATATCCATGTAAATTAAAGGAAGATTCTAATGCTTTTAATGCTTATGGACAGCCAGTTATATATGAAAGACATAGACATAGATATGAGTTCAATAATGAATATAGAAAAGAATTAACAGAGGCGGGTCTTGAAATAACCGGTGTAAGTCCTGATGAAAGATTGGTTGAAATAGTAGAAGTTAAGGATCATCCTTGGTTTGTAGCTACTCAGTTCCACCCGGAACTTAAATCAAGACCAAATAGACCACATCCACTATTTAGAGAATTTATAAAAGCAGCGTTAAAAAAAGAAGTTTAGAAGTGTAGTCGCTTCGCTGAGTTTAGGAGTTTACAAGAGAATAAATTTCTAAGTGTTAGGTATAAAGTAATTAAGTGGAAACTAGATAAAAGAAATAAGAAAATTAAAGCGTAAAGTTAGAAAAAAATCTATCTTTACGCTTATTTTTATTTGAGTGTAGTTTTATGGCAGCCACTATACTATCTAAACTTACTTTGATGAAAATTTTTGTGTAAGTTTGAAGGAAATTTAAATTTAAAATAGAATTTATTAAATAAACCAAATTAGAATATGGGGGGTGCAACTGTTGGTTATGGATTCTGTTATTAGTGTAGCTTTTAAAAATTACATTGGACAGTATGATTTGAAGAGATTATCTATATTTGAGATACGAAGTATGTCTAAATATTTTGAATTGGTCAATGAGGTATACACTAATAATAAAGAAATTGAAGTAAAAATAAAATGCCCTATATGTGGAGAATATCATTGTTATACCTATAGAATAAGTGACTTGATAAAAGGTACTATGGTAATTGGAGGATGTGAGAAAGTCGGGTCACCTGTATTTTTTATAGGTAAAACCGAGAAGGTTGAAGAAAAAATTAACAAATATATAGAAGTGAATAAAAAAATTTATGCAATGCTTTAAATTATAAATATTAGTTAGCCTAAAGTGAGTGGTTATATTTAGGCTACTTTTTTATGAAAAAAGTAGATAAAAAATAAAAAATAGGTTATAATCTAAAAGGTAATACCTTTCAAATATTTCCCTGTCGTTTATTTCCCAAAGGTTAATATATATAATTAATTTAATATGGAGGTGCTATGTTTGACAAACAAAGAATTAGAAAGTATGACGGTTGTCGAACTTAAACAAATAGCTAAAGAATTAGGAATTAAAGGAAGTTCTAAGTTCAAGAAGGTAGAACTAATTGAACATATAAATAAGACTTCACCTTTAGCTATAAATAAAGAAGGAGTTGTATTAAGAGAAAAAATAGCTCCTAAAGTTGTACATAAAAAAGAGTTAGTAGAAATTAAAGAGAATGAAATTGATATTGAAGAAGAAAATAATGAAAATGAAGATAAAGGTAGAAATCTTAAAGAGATGATACATGAGTCTGATACTGCAAAAGGAGTTTTAGAAATCATAGAGAATAATAACTATGGGTTTTTAAGAGGGGAAAACTATTTAACGGGACCGAAAGATATATATGTATCACCATCACAAATAAGAAGATTTAATTTAAAAACAGGTGATGAAGTAGAAGGTAAAGTTAGAACTGCAAAAGAAGGAGAAAAATTCCAAGCCCTTTTATACGTTCAAAAGATAAATGGAGAAAATCCAGAAAAGGCTGTAGGAAGAAAAAAATTTGAGTCATTAACTCCTATATATCCAACTGAAAGATTGATATTGGAAACTAATCAATCAGACTTATCTTCAAGATTAATGGATATAATTTCTCCAATAGGTAAGGGACAAAGAGGAATAATAGTTGCACCGCCTAAGGCTGGTAAAACTACACTTCTAAAAAAGGTAGCTCACAGCATTTCTAAGAATCATCCAGAGTCTAAACTAATAGTACTTTTGATAGATGAAAGACCAGAAGAAGTGACTGATATGCAGAGATCTATTAATGGTGAAGTTATATATTCAACTTTTGATGAGGAACCAGACCATCACACAAAGGTTGCTTATATGGTGCTTGAGAGAGCAAAAAGAATGGTTGAGCAAGGACAAGATGTTATAGTTCTTTTAGATAGTTTAACAAGACTTGCAAGAGCATATAACTTGACCATAAATCCAACAGGAAGAACTTTATCAGGTGGGCTTGATCCAGGAGCATTAATAATGCCTAAAAAATTCTTTGGAGCTGCAAGAAATATAGAAGAGGGTGGAAGTCTTACAATTCTTGCAACTGCTTTAGTTGATACTGGAAGCAGAATGGACGATATGATTTTTGAAGAATTTAAGGGAACTGGAAATATGGAAGTTCATTTAAATAGAAAACTTGAAGAAAGAAGAATTTTCCCAGCTATAGATATTTATAAGTCAGGTACAAGAAGAGAAGATTTATTGCTTTCTCAAGAAGAATTAGATGCTTCATTTAGAATAAGAAAAGTTATGTATAATGAAGGTAATATTGGAAATGTAACTGAAAAGTTAATTGCTTTAATGAGTAAAACAAAAAATAATAGAGAATTTTTAGATTTATTTAGTAAAGAAAAATGGGAAAGATAAAATCTTTCCCATTTTGAGAACGTATATAGATTTGTGTAAATACAAATCTATATACGTTTTTTTGTGCATATGAAGTTGGTAATTATGGAAACAATAACTATAAAATATTTTTATGGAGGAGTAGA
>JAVBWC010000053.1:0-57478 GCA_036677675.1 Clostridiaceae bacterium
TAAACAAGAATAAGATGGAGCGCCGTATGAGGGGAAACTCTCACGTACGGTGTGGAGCAGGGGAAAAGATGGAGATAAAATCAAAATCTTACCTATTGCTATATAAATCTATTGAGCTTGAAAATCAGCTGGAAGCTAAAGGTAAGAAAGAATTATTAGATATGGTTACGGGCATTTCTAATTTGGTTGATATATATTATGTAAGACAAAAAGAGCCAAAAGGCTTAGGGCATGCAATAAATTGTGCTAGGACTTTTGTAGGGGATGAACCCTTTGCTGTTATGTTAGGTGATGATGTTGTTGATAGTGATGTTCCATGTTTAAAGCAATTGATAGACTGTTTTAATGAATATAAGACATCTATTTTAGGAGTGCAGGAAGTACCAGCTAATGATGTAAGTAAATATGGCATTGTAAAGGGCATGCACATAGAAGATAGAGTTTATAAGGTAAAGGACCTTATTGAAAAGCCTAAAGTAGAAGAAGCACCTTCAAATATTGCTATTTTAGGTAGATATATTATAACACCTCAAATATTTAAGATATTAGATGAAACAAAGCCAGGAAAATCGGGGGAAATTCAACTTACAGATGCATTGAGGACATTAATTAAGCAGGAAGCAATGTATGCTTATGATTTTGAAGGTAGAAGATATGATGTGGGAGACAAATTAGGATTTTTACAAGCAACTGTTGAATTTGCCTTAAAAAGAGAAGAACTAAAGAAAGAATTCATGAAATATTTGGGTACATTAAAAGATAATCCGAAATTTCAGGAATTATACAAAGAAATAAATAATAATTAAAAACATATTTGTGATATAATAGACATGTCTTTACATAAAAGCTATTTTTATGTGAAAGATATGTCTATTTAGTTATATTAATATCACTTAAAAATATATTAACAAAAAACATTGAATAATTTTTAAAATGATGTAAAATGATTTAGGACGGATAAAATAAATAACATTAAGGATGTGAGGGTTTGAAAAGCAATAGAAGATTTTTGATATTAGATGTAATTTTAGTTACAATTTCATTGTATCTTGCACTAATATTAAGATTTGATTTTAAAATACCTGTAGAATATATAACATTTTTCAAAGTTTCAATTATTCCAGTAATAATAATAATAATAATATGTAATAAGATCTTTAATTTGTATGATTTTATTTGGAAGTATGCATCTATTGATGAATTGATCTCAATAATATATTCTGTTTCAATATCAAATATAATTTTTATTTTATATAGTTATTTGATTAGCTATAAACTGCTTAGAAGTATACATTACAGATTTCCATTTACTGTACATATTATATTTTGGCTTTTATGCGTAATTGCTCTAGGAGGAACTAGATTTGTATACAGAATAATTGCAGGACGTGATGGGGGTGTAGCATCAAGTGTTGAAAATAAAAAAGTTTTAATAGTTGGTGCTGGAGATGCAGGAGCAATGCTTATAAAAGAGGTAAAAAAGCATAAATCTCTTAATTATGACATTATAGGACTTATAGATGATGATGTGTCAAAAATAGGCCAGGTTATTAATGGTATAAAAGTATTGGGCACTAGAAGAGAGATAATTAAAATATGCGATAAAAAGGAAATAGAAGAAATATTTATTACAGTACCTTCCATTCCTTTTCAAGAAAGAAGAGAAATATACAATATTTGCAAGAAAACAAATTGCAAGTTAAAAACTCTTCCGGGAATATATGAAATAATAAGTGGAGATGTTAATATAAGTCAATTAAGAGATGTAGATATTAATGATCTGCTTGGAAGAAATCCGATAAAGCTAAATAATGATAATATAAATGAATATATAAAAGATAAGGTTGTTCTTGTAACTGGTGGTGGTGGATCTATAGGGTCTGAGCTTTGCAGACAGATCGTTAGGTTTTTTCCTAAAAAACTAATAATATTGGATATTTATGAAAATAATGCATACGATCTTCAAATGGAATTAAAATACAAGTATCCAGAATTAGACTTAGAGGTAATTATAGCTTCTATTAGAGATTTTGAAAGATTAAAAGAAATATTTGGAAGATACAGACCATATGTAGTATTTCATGCTGCAGCACATAAGCATGTGCCGCTTATGGAGAATAATCCAGCAGAAGCCATTAAAAATAATATAATAGGTACTTATAATGTAGTAAAATGCAGTCATCTTTATAAGGTTAGAAGATTTGTACAAATAAGTACTGATAAGGCTGTAAATCCAACTAATATTATGGGTGCTACTAAGAGATTCTGTGAAAAAATAATTCAAGCTTTTGACAGAGAAAGTAAAACAGAATACGTAGCGGTAAGATTTGGGAATGTACTTGGAAGTAATGGGTCAGTCATACCTTTATTCAAAAAACAAATTAAGCAAGGGGGACCTGTTACGGTTACTCATCCTGATATAAATAGGTTTTTTATGACTATACCTGAGGCTGCACAGCTTGTAATACAAGCTGGAGCTATGGCAAAAGGTGGAGAGATTTTTGTTCTAGATATGGGAGAACCAGTAAAAATAGTAGATTTAGCGAGAGACTTGATAAGATTATCAGGATTAAAACCTGATGAGGATATTAAGATAGAGTTTACTGGCTTAAGACCAGGAGAAAAATTATATGAAGAATTATTAATGGATGAAGTAGCTTTAACTTCAACAGAACATGAAAAGATATTTGTAGAAAAGCCAATGGATTTTAATATTGAATATATTGAAAAATCAATTGAAGAATTTAGAGAAGTAATTGATAAAGATAAACAAGAAATGTTTAAGCTAGTTCAAGAAAAAGTTCCAACTTATATAAGAAAAAAATAAATTAAGAATAAAATGCAAGGAGATGTTTGTATGAAGGTTAATTTGTTAGACTTAAAAGCACAATATTGTGAAATAGAAGAAGAAATTAATAAAGTTATTAAAGAGGTTCTAGAGTCTACTCATTTCATAATGGGACCAAATGTAAAAAAATTAGAAGAAGAAATTGCAGAGTATACTGGAGTAAAATATGGAATAGGTGTTGCAAATGGAACAGATGCATTAATGCTTACATTAAGAGCATTAGGAATAGGAGAAGGGGATGAAGTTATAACAACTCCATTTACTTTCTTTGCGTCAGCAGAAACTACATCTGTTGTTGGAGCTACTCCTGTTTTTGCAGATATTGAAAAAGATACTTTATGTATAGATCCTGAAAGTATTGAAAAAAATATAAACAGTAAAACTAAGGCAATTATTCCAGTTCATATATTCGGTCAAATGTGTGACATGGATAGAATTATGGAAATTGCAAATAAACATAATTTAATTGTTATAGAAGATGCTTGTCAAGCTATTGGAGCTGAATATAAAGGTAAAAGAGCTGGTTCTATAGGACACGTTGGGTGTTATTCATTCTTTCCAACTAAAAATCTAGGAGGATATGGTGATGGAGGAATGATAGTAACAGACAATAATGAATTGGCAGATAAGATAAAACTTCTAAGAGTTCATGGAAGTAAAGTTAAATATCATCACGAAGCTATAGGTCATAATAGCAGACTTGATGAAATACAAGCAGCTGTACTTAGAGTTAAATTAAAATATATAGATAAGTGGAATAATTTAAGATGTGAGCATGCACATATGTACAATGAACTATTAAAGGATTTAGATATTGTGGTGCCAACAGAGAGAGAAAATTGTAAACATGTTTATCACTTATATATTATTCAAAGTACAAGAAGAGATGAAATTATTGAATTTTTAAAAGAAAATGAAATTGCATCTGGAATTTATTATCCTATACCAGTTCATCTTCAAGAAGTGTATAAACATTTAGGATATAAGCAAGGAGATATTCCAAATGCTGAGGACGCATGTACTAAGACTTTTGCTCTTCCACTTTATCCAGAAATGAAAAGAGAACAACAAGAATATGTGGTAACAAAAATAAAAGATTTTTTTCAAAATAAATAAATATAAACTATTAAGTACGAGTACTAGGAGGAAATAATATGTCACAAATAAAAGATGAACTTTTATTAAAATTTCAAAATAAAACAGCAAAGTTAGGTGTAGTAGGATTAGGTTATGTTGGATTACCACTTGCTGTAGAAAAAGCTAAAGCTGGGTATGAAGTTATAGGATTTGATGTTCAAGATAAAAAAGTACAAATGGTTAATGAAGGACATAACTACATAGGAGATATAGTAGATAGGGATTTAGAAGAATTAGTTAAGGCAGGAAAAATAAAAGCAACTACTGATTTTTCATTCGTTAAGGATGTAGATGCAGTTGCAATAGCTGTTCCTACTCCTCTTGATAAATTTAAGCAACCAGATGTATCTTACGTAATTTCTTCTACAAAGAGTATTGCAGAATATCTACACAAAGGAATGTTAGTAGTACTTGAAAGTACTACTTATCCAGGAACTACTGAAGAAATAGTTAAACCTATCCTTGAAGAATCAGGTTTAAAATGTGGAGAAGATTTCTTCCTTGCTTTCTCACCTGAAAGAGTTGACCCAGGTAATAAGGAGTTTAAAACAAAAAATACTCCAAAGGTAGTTGGGGGATGTACGGCAGAGTGTACTGAAGTTGCAGCAGCACTTTATTCAACTGTTTTAGAAGGAGAAATTCATTCCGTTTCTTCACCAGCAGTTGCTGAAATGGAAAAAATACTTGAAAACACATTCAGACATATAAACATAGGATTAGCAAATGAAATGGCTGTTCTTTGCAAAAAAATGGGTATAGATATATGGGAAGTAATAGATGCTGCAAAAACAAAACCATATGGATTTATGGCATTTTACCCAGGTCCAGGTCTTGGTGGACACTGCATACCACTAGACCCTTTCTACTTAACTTATAAGGCTAGAGAATTTGATTACCACACAAGGCTTATCGAAACAGCAGGAGAAATCAATGATTTTATGCCTGAATTTGTAGTTGATAATGCAATGAAGCTTTTAAATGGACATAAAAAATCATTAAATGGATCTAAGGTTCTTTTAATGGGAGTAGCGTATAAGAAAGATATAGATGATATGAGAGAGTCACCAGCTCTAAAAGTGATTGAGCACTTAGAAAAGAATGGTGCAGAAGTATTATATAATGACCCATATGTACCTGAAATGAAGCATAATGGTAAACAATATGTATCTGTAGAATGGCAAACTGCAATAAAAGATGCAGATATAGTTTTAATTACTACTGATCATACTGACTATGACTACGAAGGAATAGTTGAAAGTGCTAAGTTGTTATATGATACTAGAAATGCTACAAAGGATGTTAAGAATAACAGACAAAAAATAAACAAACTTTAAAGTTAAATAGGATAGACCTTAGGGTTTATCCTTTATTATGATTAAGGAGTGGTTAATATGAAAAAAATAAAATTTGCAATTATTGGATGTGGAAGAATTTCTTACAAACATGTTGAAGGGTTAGTACATAATAAAGAAGAAGCTGTACTTGTAGCTACATGTGATATTGACATAAGTAAAGCTATAGATAAAAAAGAAGAATATTTGTCAAATATGAATGAAGATATTCAAGTAAATACATATGCTGATTATAAACAAATGCTTGAAAAAGAAGAAATTGATGTGGTTACTATAGCTACTGAAAGTGGATATCATCCTGAAATAGCTATATACTGTATGAAAAAAGGAGTGCATGCAGTAGTTGAAAAGCCAATGGCTCTTTCAATGAAAGATGCTGATGAAATGATAAAAGTGGCTAAAGAGAATGGAGTTAAATTATCAATTTGCCATCAAAATAGATTTAATAAACCAATTCAACAGCTAAGAACAGCTATTGAAGATAATAGATTTGGAAGACTTGTTAATGGAAGTGCAAGAATATTATGGAATAGAAATATGGGATATTATCATCAGGCACCATGGAGAGGAACGTGGAAGCTTGATGGTGGAACACTTATGAATCAATGTATACATAATATTGACCTTCTTCAATGGATGATGGGCGGAGAAATCGATACTGTATATGCTCAATGTGATACTTTCTTGAGAGATATAGAAGCTGAAGATTTTGGTGCTATACTTATACGCTTCAAGAATGGTTCAATAGGAATAGTAGAAGGAACTGCTTGTGTATTCCCTAAAAATTTAGAAGAAACTTTAAGTATTTTTGGAGAAACAGGTACAGTATGTATAGGAGGACTTGCTGTTAATAGAATAGAAAATTGGAGATTTGAAGATAATAGAGACAGCGAAGATGATATATTAAAGGCTCAAGAAGGAGATCCAGATAGCGTATATGGAAGTGGACACGTACCTCTATTTAAAAATGTAATAGATGCAATTAATAATGATAAAGAACCATTAATAAGTGGAGAAGAGGGTAAAAAAGCAATGTCAATAATTCTTGCTGCATATAAATCAAGAATTACTGGAATGCCTGTAAAATTCCCATTAGAAGATTTCTCTACTATGGATATAGAAAAAGCGTTATCAAAATAAAGTGAAGGAGTTCTAATATGACCCACTTGTAAAAGTGGGAGTATTAGAATTGTTAGTCATTGAAGAAATAGAAGTTATGATTTATAGGTAGGAAAACGGAGGAAAAAATATGAACTATATTTCTGAAAGCTCTAAAATAGGTAACAATGTTAAGATAGGACATTTTTCTGTTATTAAAGATAATGTTCAAATAGGAGATAACTGTATTATTGGAAACAATGTAGTAATACATGAGGGTAGCAAGGTGGGAAATAATGTTAGAATAGATGACAATACTGTAATAGGTAAAACACCAATGAGATCTGTAAATAGTATATTTAAAGATGACAAAAAATATATACCTTGTGAAATAGGGGATGAATGTTTAATTGGTGCAGGAGTAATAATCTATTGTGGATGTACTATAGGAGATAAGACTCTTATAGCTGATATTGCTACAATAAGAGAAGATGTTACTGTTGGTGTTAAAACAATAATTGGAAGAGGAGCTACAGTTGAAAATTTCTGTAAGGTAGGTTCTAATTGCAAAATACAGACTAATGTTTATATTACTGCTTATTCAGAAATTGAAGATGATGTATTTATAGCTCCATGTGTTGTTACATCAAATGATAATTATGCAGCTCGTTCCAAGGAAAGATTTAATCACTTTAAGGGAGTAACTGTGAAAAAAGGTGGAAGAATTGGTGCTGGTGCAGTGATTCTTCCAGGTAAAGTGATAAATGAAGATGGTTTTGTAGCGGCTGGTTCTGTAGTAACAAAGGATGTACCTTCAAAGACAATAGTAGCAGGAAATCCAGCTAAAGAGTTAAAAGAGGTACCAGAAGATCAATTATTAAAAAATCAATAGCTCAAACTGGGAAGGAAAGAGTACCATTATGTACAAGAATAAAAAAATCTTAGCTATAATTCCAGCTAGGGGAGGGTCAAAGGGAATACCTTATAAAAATATTATGAATATTAATGGGAAGCCTTTGATAGCCTATTCTATAGAAGCAGCAAAACAGTCTAAGTATATAGATTACATTTTGGTTTCAACAGATGACAATAAAATAAAAGAAGTTTCACTACATTATGGAGCTAGTGTGCCATTTCTAAGACCTGAAGAAATTTCAAATGATACTGCCAAGTCCATAGATGTAGTTATACATGCAATAAATTGTTTGAAAGAAAGTGGAGAAGAATTTGATTATGTAGTTTTACTTCAACCAACTTCTCCTCTTAGAACTTGCAAGGATATTGATGAGGCAATAGAAATTCTTATAAAGAGTGAAAAGGAATCTTTGGTAAGTGTATGCGAAGTAGCGGAAAATCCTGTACTCATGAGAATTATTAAAGATAATAGCTTACAGGAAATAATAAATTTTCATGGGGATAATTTAAGGAGGCAGGACTTACCCACAGTATATATTTTTAATGGAGCTTTATATATAAATAAGGTTAGTATTTTATTAAAGGATAAAGCTTTTGTTAATGGAAAAACCTTGCCTTACATAATGGAAAAAGAAAAATCAATTGATATTGATAACAAGATAGATGCAAAATTGGCAGAACTTATTTTAAAGGAGAAGAGCTATGCTTAGTATTGGAAATAAGAATATAGGCTACGATTCTCCTTGCTTCATAATAGCTGAGGCTGGAGTTAATCACAATGGAGATATAAAGCTTGCAAAAAAACTTGTTGATATGGCCTTGTATGCAGGAGCAGATGCAGTAAAATTCCAAACTTTTAAAAGTGAAAAGTTAGTAACAGGATATGCTAAAATGGCTAAATATCAAAAGGATAACATTGGAGCTGAAGACAGCCAGTTTAATATGTTAAAGAAGCTAGAGTTGTCCTATAATCAGTTTGAAGAGTTAAAAAAGTATTGTGAACATAAAGGTATAATTTTTATGTCTACACCTTTTGATATAGAAAGTGCAGATTTCTTAAATTCTATTGGTCTTGAAGCATTTAAGATAAGTTCAGGTGATCTAAATAATATTCCATTATTAGAGCACATAGCAGGATTTAATAAGCCAATAATTCTATCTTCAGGTATGGCAGTATTAGGTGAAATAGAGGAAGCGGTTATGTCTTTAAAAAACAAAGGCATAAAGGATATTGCTGTGCTTCATTGTACATCAAACTATCCAGCAGCATTAGAGACAGTAAATTTGAGAGCTATGAATACTATAAAAGATTCTTTTAATGTTGTAGGTGGATATTCAGATCATACAGAAGGAATTACTATACCTATTGCAGCAGCTGCTTTAGGAGCTAATATTATTGAAAAACATTTTACACTAGATAAAACCATGGAAGGACCTGACCATAAAGCTTCTTTAGAGCCAGAAGAACTTAAAAAGATGATTCAGGGAATTAGGAATGTGGAAATTTCTTTAGGTAGTGGAATAAAGATATTTACCGAAAGTGAAATTAGCACAATGCAGGTTGCACGTAAAAGTATAGTAGCTTGTAGATATATAAAAAAAGGAGAAATAGTAGAGTTAGAGGATTTAGATTATAAAAGACCGGGAAATGGACTTAGTCCTAAATATTATAAAGAGTTAATTGGTAAAAAAGCTGTTAAGGATATTAATATAGATGAACAAGTAACATTTACATCAGTAACTAGTAATTAGTAACCGGTTACTAAGTAATGGTGGATAATTTATTTAATAGAGAGGTTTAAAAGGTATGAAGAGGAAGATTGCAGTGTTAACCGGAACTAGAGCAGATTATGGAATATATTATTCGGTACTTAAAGAAATACAAAAAAATCCGGATCTAGAATTACAATTAATTGTTTGTGGAATGCATCTTTGTCTAGAATTTGGTATGACTGTAAATGAAATTGAAAAAGATGGGTTTACTATAGCAGAAAGAATAGAAACAATTTTAGCCTCTGATACAGGAGCTGCTATGGCGAAGTCTATAGGATTAACTCTTATGAACTTGACTCAAAGCTTAGAAAGATTAAAGCCAGATATTTTAGTTGTATTAGGAGATAGAGGTGAGATGATGGCCGCTTCTCTTGCAGCTGTTCATATGAATCTTCCAGTTGCACATATACATGGTGGGGAGGTTACAGGAACAGTTGATGAATCTATAAGACATGCAATTACCAAGCTTTCTCATATACATTTCCCAGCAACAGAAGATAGTAAAGAAAGAATTGTAAAAATGGGTGAGAAAGAAGAAAATGTGTATGTAGTAGGAGCACCAGGTCTTGACTATATTAGAAATACTGAATATATATCAAGAGATGAAATGTTGAAAAAGTTTGATTTAGAAGATGACAAAATTTTTGTTATGACTCTACATCCAGTTACTACAGAGAGAGATTTAGTGAAGTGGCAGATAGAACAAACATTAAATGCCATAGTGGAGTGTGGAATACAGACGATAATTTCATATCCTAACAGCGATAATGGTGGAAGAGAAATAATAAATACAATAGAAGATTATAGGGAAAAATATAGCTTTTTAAAGGTAGTTAAGAACCTATCACAGGTTGAGTATTTGAGTCTTTTGAATATTGCACATGTTATGATAGGAAATTCTTCATCAGGAATAATAGAAGCACCAAGCTTTAGGTTACCGGTAGTGAACATAGGTACAAGACAGGGAGGAAGGCTTAGAGCTTGTAATGTGATAGATGTTGGATATGAAAAAGAGGAAATTTTAAAGGGAATTAATAAGGCACTTTATGATAATACTTATAAAGAACAGCTAAAGTCCTGTATAAATCCTTATGGAGATGGTAAAGCAGGTATAAGAATTAGCAAGTACTTAAGCGAGATAAAAATTAGCAGAGAATTAATTCAAAAAAGAATAACTTATTAAAAGAAGGTGTCTATATGGAAAAGATAGTTCTTGTAGGTGCAGGGGGACACTGTAAGGTTATAATAGATATAATAAAAAGTATGAGAAAGTATGAAATAGTATGCATTACTGATAGCAAGGGCGTAGGAGATAAGATTTTTGATATACCCATAATAGGTAGTGATGAAGTGCTTCCACAGGTTTACAAAGGTGGAGTGAGAAATGCTTTTGTATGCTTAGGGTCAATGAATAATATAGGTTTTAGAGATAAAATTTATTATAAATTGAGGAAAATAGGATATGAAGTACCCAAATTAATACATAATAAGGCTGTAGTATCGCCTTATGCAAAAATAGAGGATGGAACTTGTGTGATGGCTGGAGCAGTTGTAAATGCGGGTGCAGTTATACAGGAAAATTGCATAATAAATACTTCCTCAATTATAGAGCATGATTGTGTTATAGGGAGAAATTCACATATTTCGCCAGGCGCTAATTTAGCTGGCGGAGTTAAAATAGGTGATAATTCTCATGTTGGAATGGGAGCTTCTATTATTCAGGGAGTAACTATTGGCACCAATGTAGTAATTGGAGCAGGGGCAGTTGTATTGGAAGATTTAAAGGATAATGTTACAGCAGTAGGTATTCCGTCAAAAATAATAAAGTGCAGGTGATTTGGTGAGATTTTCTATTGATACATATTGTATAAATCCTGATTCTACAATAGAAGATGCTATGAAAGCAATAGATAAGAATTTGACTGGAGCAGCTTTGGTAGTAGATAATCAGAAATATGTTAAAGGAATTATTACAGATGGAATTATAAGAAGAGCTTTACTTGGAGGGCATAAAATTGAAGATAAAATAGAGGGCGTTTACAGCAAAGAATTTAAGTCTGTAAATAAGCTTGTGTCTAAGAAAAAAGTTAAAGAATTAATGTTAAAGCAAAAAATACGACAGGTCCCACTACTAGACGAAGAAGGGAAACTAGTGGATTTATATTTTTTAGATGATATAATAGGTCATCAGGAAAAGGATAATTATGTATTTATACTTGCTGGTGGGCTTGGGACAAGGTTAAGACCACTTACCGAAACTGTTCCAAAGCCTATGCTTAAAGTTGCAGGTAAAACCATACTAGAACACATTATAGAGCAGTTCAAAGAGTATGGTTTTAAAAAATTTATTATTTCTATTAATTACAAAGGAGAAATTATAGAAAATTACTTTAAAGATGGAAAAGAATTTGATATTGAAATAGATTATGTGAGAGAAAATAAAAAGCTAGGGACAGCAGGATCTATAAGATTGGCTAAAGATAAATTGAATAAATCCTTTATTGTTATAAATGGTGATATATTGACAGGTATAGACTTTGAAAATTTTTTAGAATATCATGATAAAAATAAGTTTGATATTACTGTTGGAGTTAGAAATTATGAAATGAGAGTTCCTTATGGAGTAATTGTTACAGAAAACAGTATAATAACGGATATAGAGGAAAAGCCTTCATATAATTTCAATATAAATAGTGGAGTTTATGTGTTAAGCAAAGAAGTTATAGACTATATACCGGAAAATGAAGAGTATGATATGACTGAATTGATAAAGGTAGTTGGAATAAATAATGGTAAGTCAGGAGTATATAAGATAACTGAATACTGGTCCGATATAGGTCATATGGACGATTTTAACAGAGCTAAAGAAGAAATTAGAGAATTTCTCTAATTAATTAACTTTAAGGTAAACTACAATAGCATAGAGATGTTCATAAAGGAGTAGATAAAGATGGATTGGAAGGGAAAAAAGGTTTTAGTTACGGGTGCTGAAGGATTTATTGGAAGCCACTTAACTGAAAGATTAGTAGAACTAGGTGCTGAAGTTACAGCGCTTACTCAGTATAACTCTTTTAATAATTGGGGATGGATAGATACTTTTGATAAAAATATTAGAGATAGTTTAAATATTGTTACAGGAGATATTAGAGAATATGATAACGTGAAAAGAATAGTGAAAGGACAGGAGGTTATAATGCATCTTGCTGCCCTTATTGCTATACCGTATTCATATTTATCTCCTATGGCTTATGTAAGAACCAATGTGGAAGGAACTACAAATATTTTAGAGGCATGTAGGGAAGAAGAGAATATTCAAAAAATTATACATACTTCTACAAGTGAAACTTATGGTACCGCACTATATGTACCTATTGATGAAAAGCATCCTATGCAAGGACAATCACCTTACTCAGCTTCAAAAATAGGTGCTGATAAAATGGCAGAAAGTTTTTATAAGTCCTTCAATTTACCAATAGCTACTTTAAGACCATTTAATACATATGGACCAAGACAGTCAGCAAGAGCGGTAATACCAACAATAATTTCTCAAATTCTTGCGGGTAAAAAAGAAATAAAGTTAGGAAGTTTAACCCCAACAAGAGACTTTAACTATGTGAAGGATACAGCAGAAGCATTTATAAAAGTTGCTGAAAGTGATAAGACTATTGGAGAAGTAATAAATGCAGGTTCAAATTATGAAATTAGCATTGGGGAACTTGTAAAGAAAATAATACAATTACTAAGACAAGATGTTAAGATAATATGCGATGAAGAAAGAATAAGACCAGAAAATAGTGAAGTTAATAGATTATGGGCTGATAACACAAAAATTAAGAAATTGACTGATTGGACTCCAAAATATACACTTGATGAAGGGCTAAAAGAAACAATTGAGTGGATTAAAAACAATATCCAATACTTTAAAACAGATATTTATAATGTGTAATAGAATAATGTTGCGACGCAACATTATTCTAATTAAGAATTTAAAATTGACAGTTGACAATTATGGATGTTTTGCTAATGCAAAACTAAAAAGAAAAAAGACCTAAACATAGATAAATTCCATATTTGTGTTTTTCAAAATTTAAGTTTTTCTGTAAGAAAAACTTCCTTCATTGTTAATTTTCAATTCTCAACTGTCAATTGAATGTTGCATCGCAACATTCTTATATTGTGTAAAACAATTTTTATGATGGGAGTGTATGAAATGATACCTTTATGTATTCCAGAAATAAAAGGGAATGAATGGAAGTATGTTAAGGAATGTATAGACACAAATTGGGTTTCCTCAGTAGGAAGTTATGTAAATTTGTTTGAAGAAAGATTTGAAGATTATACAAAGGCTAAAAAGGCTGTTGTTACAATAAATGGTACAGCTGCACTTCATCTTGCACTTATAACATTGGGAATAGATGAAGGGGATGAAGTTATAATACCTTCCATGACTTTTATTTCTCCGGTAAATACTATAAAGTATACAGGAGCAGTACCTGTATTTTGTGATTGCTGTAGAGATACCTTTGTTATGGATGCAGAAAAAATAGAGGAATTAATAACTTCGAAGACAAAGGCAATTATGCCTGTTCACATCTATGGGCATCCAGTAGACATGGACAAAGTTATGGAAATAGCAGATAAGTATAATTTATTTGTTATAGAAGATGCTACAGAGGCATTAGGTTCCATGTATAAAGGAAAAATGTTAGGAACTATAGGACATATAGGATGTTTTAGTTTTAACGGAAATAAACTTATAACTACTGGTGCAGGTGGAATGTTTGTAACAAATAATGAAAAATATGGTGATAGGGCTAAGTTTTTATCAACTCAAACAAAAGTAATGTTAGAAAATAATGCTTTTTATCATTCAGAAGTAGGATATAATTTTAGAATGCCCAATCTTCTAGCGGCTTTTGGTGTTGCACAGCTTGAAAATGTAGAAGAATATTTGGAAATAAAAAGAGAAAATGCAGTGTATTACAGCAATTTGTTAAGAGACGTAAAAGGGATAACTCTTCCAGTAGAAAAGGAATGCGCTAGAAATTGTTATTGGCTTTATTCAATATTGGTGGAAGATGATTATGGAATTAATAGAGATGAGTTAATAGAAAAACTTAAAGAAAATGGAATACAATCAAGACCATTTTTTATGCCTGTACATAAAATGCCTCCTTATAGCAACTGTAGACATGGAGATATGAAGGTGACCATAGAATTAAGTGAAAAGGGAATTAACCTTCCAAGTTCGGTTTCTTTAACTAAAGAAGATATTGAACGTATTTGTAACGTAATAAGTTGCTGTTAGTTTAATTATAATTAATAAAATATTAGGAGATATTTGGTATAGAATTATTAGATATTAATAGTACATAATTAAAAATTTAAATCTTAAGTTCGCTATATATTAGAGTATAGTTGATTAGTGACTAAAATATACAAATAGAGCTTAGTTAAAAATTAATTATGCAGTTATTTTGAGTATTTAATAGTTTTATGTTAAAAAAGGGGTATTAACTTTGAATGCAAAAGAATCTATAAATATAATGACTGATTTAGAAAAAGAGTTTAATTTGTTTGATCTGGAAATAAGAAACTTAAAAGTTTGGTATTTTTGCAGACATGAAATAAACTACATAATACGATCAGCTATGTCTACCAACAAGGTGAAGAATAAAACTAAATTTTATATTGATGATAAAATAAAAACAAATCTCATAAAAGCTATACTGTATATTAAAAGTTTAAAATGGAGATTTAATACATATAAACATACAGAAATTCTGTGCTTGTCTACCATAAATATGAGAAGGGATCAAGAAGAAGGTAAGAGTTTCGATATTATGTTTGATTATATAGGTAAGTATTCAAAAAATATCAAATATTCAATATTAAATACCTTTAATGGAAAACAATTTGATAAAAATTGTTATACAGAAGAATGTTATAACATGACTAATTATTGCTTGAATATTTATTTATACAAAAAATACTATAAACTAATATTGAGAAAAAATGAAATTGAGAAAATTAAAACACTTTTTGATAAAATTGAACGATATATAATGATGGAGTATAAAATTCATATAAGCATAACAAATATTATACTGAGAAATATTGCAGCTTTAATTATGAGCTTTAAGTACGCCTATAAGACTTTAAAAAAAGTAAATCCAAAAGTATTATATGTAGAATGTGCATATAGTAATGTCCACTTACCATTTATATATGCAGCAAAAAAAATAGGTGTAAAGATAGTAGAATTCCAGCACGGAATTGTAACAAAAAAACACTTAGGATATATGTTTAATTATAAAGATATGCTAAAAGATCCAATACCAGATTATATATGTGTATATGGAAAGTATTTTGGCGATTTATTGAAGGAAATAAATCCTAAACTTAATTCACAAATAATAGAGTATGGATATCCATATTTATATGAGCAAATTATTAATAATATAACCAATAAAGAAAATAAATATAAGTATATTATTACAACTCAAGGGGAGTATAATCGAAACAACTGGATTGATTTCTTAATGGAATTAGTACAGATAGATAAGCAATCAAAAATTTTAGTTAAGCTTCATCCAAGTGAAGTTAACTACTACAAACAATATTACAGTGAATTGATAGATAATGACAGAATAGAATTCGATTCTGATAGGAACCTCTATGAATGTTTACAAATGAGTGAAATACATTTGTCCTGTTTTTCAACGTGTCATTATGAAGCGCTTTGTCTTAATAAAAAGACTGTAGTTATAATGTTTCCGGGATGGGAAAATGTTAAAGTGCTTAAAGAATATGGAGTTGATTTTATCTTAAATCCAAAAGAACTATTAAACTTGTCTTATAATAAGAACTCAATATTGTTTGATAAGTTTAAAAAAGACTTTTTTAATATTGATGATAAACTTACTCATGAATATATAGAAAAGAAAATAAATAACATAAATGAGTACTTTATTCAATAGGTAAGCTGAAGAATATAAAATGTGAAGCATCAGGAGGAATAGATGAAAAAGGTTAAAATTGCAAAAGCAGCAGGACAAATTATGTTTATTACTATTATCAGCAAAATATTGGGTTTTTTGAGAGATGCAGTTACAGCTAGTAACTTCGGAGCCACTTATCAGACAGATGCATATAATATGGCTATATCTATACCCAATATAGTGTATGGATTATTTGGAATGGCAATAACCACTACTTTTATACCTATTCTAAGTGAAAGTTTAAAAAAGAATGGTAAAAAGGATATGTTTGAATTTGCCAATTCTGTTATGAACATAATTACTTTAATATCAATTGTATTAACAGTTTTAGGATGGATTTTTGCACCTCAGTTAGTACGTATAATAGCTCCTAAATTTACTGGAGAAAAATATGAACTAACAGTTAGCTTAACTAAATTAAGTGTTATAAATATTTTATTTCTCAGTGTGAACAGTGGATGTATGGGAATCCTTCAAACTCTAGATGAGTTTATAGGACCTTCTTTAGTTGGAGTTGCACTTAATATTCCTATAATAGTATATTTAATGATTTGCAAAAATAATACAATTGAAGGATTAACAATAGCAACTCTTATGGGTGGAGGAGCTCAAATAGTAGTACAATTACCTTGGATTATAAAAAACAGGTGTAAATTCAGTGCTAAAATTAATTTAAAAGATACAAGATTAAAGAAAATGTTAATCTTGATTTCTCCTGTTCTTTTAGGAATAGGTATAAATCAAATCAATACTTTTGTAGATAATATTGTTGCTTCAGGACTTGTAGATGGAACAGTTTCTTCACTTCAATATGCTAATAGAATAAATTCTATTGTATATAGTGTTTTTGCAGCTTCCATTGTAACGGTTATATATCCAGCACTATCGAAAAGTATGGATGAGGATAATTTAGTACAATTTAAAAAATACATAAATACATCTACAAACAATATTAATTTAATTATGATACCATCAACAGTTGGAATTATGGTATTAAGAGTTACTATTATTAACGTACTGTTTAAACGCGGGGCTTTTGATGATGCAGCTGTTGTTTTGACATCTGATGCACTTTTGTTCTTAGGTGTTGGTATGGCCTTTTTAGGTATAAGGGACGTTTATAATAGAGCATTTTATTCGCTTCAAGATACAAAAACTCCTATGATAAATGGAGCTTTTGGGGTTCTAACAAATGTTATCCTTGATATAATATTAGCTAAATATATAGGAATAAAAGGTCTTACAATTGCCACAACAAGTTCCATTATAGTATGTACTGTATTATTAATTGTCAGTTTAAGTAAAAAAATAGGTAGTATTCAGGAGGCTCAGACAATTAAAAATATTTTCAAAATAATAACAGCATCCTTGATTATGGGTATTGGAGTATATTTTTCTGATAAATATTTTACAAATATATTGCATGGCTTTAAAGGTAGTTTTGTATCTTTAACTATTTCTACGGTATTGGGAATCCTTATATATACTGCTATAATTGAAGTGTTAAATGTAGAAGAGTACAAAGAATTAAGAAAAAAAATAGTGAGCAGATTTGTAAAATTTAAATAAAGGAGAAAAAGCTTTTATGATACAAATAAAAGATATACTGAAATCAAAAATATATAACGTATTTGTGGTTATTTTTGGTTTAACATTTTTAATAAGAACTGTAACAATAGTAACAAAACCAAAACCATACTTGCTTCAAGAAAGTATAAATAAAAATAATGTCCTTATAAGTAATGGAAGTGATAATCATGAAAATAGACAAGTTACTATAAAAGATAAAAATTTAGAAAAAAAAATCCGAACTATATTAGGAATATCTAATAAACAATTAACTAGTCAGGATATGAAAAAAATAGTTTCAATAGATTTAAATCATAATAATATTGAAAGCTTAGAGGGAATAGAATACTGCTCCAACTTAAAAAACATAAATCTTACGAGTAATAAGGTGAAAAGTATTGAGCCCTTAAGAAATTTAAAAAAAATAGAATTTATGAACTTACATGATAATAATATTCAAGATATTAGTGCCTTGAAAGAATTGGTCAAATTAAAAGAGTTAGATTTATCAAATAACTATATTGAAAATATTGATAGTTTAAATGGCTTGCAAAATTTAAAAAAATTAGATTTGTATCACAATAATATAGTAGATATAAGCGCACTTGGTAATATGACTAATTTGGAGTTTGTTGATGTATCACATAATAAGATTCAAAGTTTAGCACAAATAAAAAATATAAAGGCTAAAAAAATATTGGATTGGGGAAATGATGCAACATCAAATAGATAGTCATTAATTAGTTAGTATAAATTATATAAGGAAGGAAAAATAACTTATGAAGAAAAAGTATTTCTTAAACCTAATAATTCTATTTGCATTACTAAGTTATGGATATTATTATTTCTTTCACTTTATACAGAACTTTAGTAATAAAATAGGATTTCCATTAGATCCTAATATATTTAAAATGTTTGAGGCAATAATATTGCTTGGTATGGTTGCAGCATTTTATTTTAAATATGATATTAATGAAAGTATTTATTTAACATATAGTAATTTACTATATACTTTCATACTTTTTCCATTGGGTGTTTATTATTGGATGTCTAATAGTCCAAGAGAGTATATGTACATGCAATTTGCATCTTTTTTATTGTTAAATTTAATTTATGCATTTTTTATAAAATTAAGAGAAAAGGATTTATTTTCAAAATTTAATCTTTTAAAAAATATAGAAGAAAGTTATATCATAAAGAAAGCAAGTTCCGTTAATATATATAAGATAATTTTTTTAATGATAATACTAACATTTATAATACTAGATTTAATAATTTATAAGAAATATGGAAATTCTATATATTATTTATTTAATTTAGACAAAGTGTATTCTATAAGACTTCAAGCTAGAGGCATAGTACCTGGGAGAGTAAGCTATATTATTTCGTGGTCTGCTTATGTAGTTATTGCAGCGTGTATAGCTTGGTGCATAAAAACAAGAAAATATATATTAATTATTGTGCCTATATTAATCCAAATTTTATTATTTACAGTTGGAGGAAATAAAAGTCATTTATTTGGGTTGGTATTAACTATAGTTATCTTTATTTTGTTCAGCCAAAAGCAAATGTACTATTTCACCACATTACTAAATTTTGCTGTAGCTGGTTCCTTAATATTAAATAACAAATTTTTAATGGCTATTGTTATAAGAAGAACTTTTTTTGTTCCAGCATCTACTAGTTATGCTTATTATCAGCTTTTTAGTGAAAGTCCTAAGATGATGTTGTCTAATAGTATTTTAAGCAGATTCTTTACAAATCCTTATAAACTTGATGCATCTTTTATTGTATCTAGATATATATATAGGCTTCCAGATATGTCATCAAATTCAAATTATATTGCAAATGCATACTCTAATTTTGGATTTTGGGGTATAATTGTATTTACTCTTATTTTAGCAGGAGTTTTTCTTGTTACTGAATATATTTCTTTTAACAATAAACATAAAGAGTATATAATATTAATTACATTCGGTACAGTATTTGTTTTAACAAACTCTGCCTTATTAACTACATTATCAAATCATGGATTGTTTATTGCAGTGATTATTTCCTTCATGTTTATTAAGGCAATAAACTATGAAACAAATTCTGAAGCATAATATTTTGTTAATTTATATCTAGAGGTGAAGGAAAAATGAAAATTTGTATAATTACATCAGGTCATAACATTTTTGACAGTAGGATATACTACAAGGAGATACTTACACTTAAAAAAAAATATGAAGAAATCTATTTGATTGCTCCTGGGGAAAAAGATTTCACAACACAGGATGGAATAATTGTAAAAACTTTTAAAGGAAGAAGTTCGCAATTAGACAGATTTAGAGTTATGAAAGAAATGTATGAAAAAGCTTTACAGGTTAATGCAGATGTTTATCATGCACATGAACCAGATTCTTTTCAAGTGGCAGTTAAACTAAAAAAAGCTATGAAAAACATCAAAATTATTTATGATTCTCATGAATACCATCCTGAGGGATTTGCTGAGCATTTTAGTTGGGGAAGAAATATTGTTACAAAGCTTATCTATACATATGAAAAAAGATTAGCTAAGCAGGCAGATTATATAGTGACGGTTAATGAAATACTTGTTGAAAAATTTAAGAAATATAATGATAATGTGGTATTATTGCCTAATTATCCTGTAATTGCAAATGATACAGTAAACAAAAGATATGGTAGCAAACCAATATTTACATATGTGGGTGGATTGACTAAAGACAGAGGAATTTTAAAAATATTAGAAGGTATAAAATTAGTTGAAGATGACTATAAATATGTGTTTATAGGAAATTTTTCAGACAGTAACTTTCAAAATGAAGTTAAAAATTATGTAGGTGAGAATTTGAAAAATAAAGACATAGTTTTTACAGGGCAGATTCCGCATAAAGAGGTTTTTAACTATTTGGAAGAATCTTATGGAGGATTTGTATTACTACAACCTAATAACTGGAGATATATAAATTCTGAACCAATAAAATTGTTTGAGTATATGATAAGTAAGACAGCTGTAATAGGAGCAGATTATCCTATGATAAAAAATATAGTAAATAAATGTAATTGTGGTATTTTAGCGAAGGCAGATTCACCAGAGGCTATTGCTGATGCTATAAAGAATTTAGGTAAAAATTCAGAAATGGCAAAGAAAATGGGTGAAAGAGGCCATGAGCAAGTTAAAAAGTATTACAATTGGGACATAGTAAAGGATAAGTTAATGTCTATGTATCTGGAATTAGAAAAATATACAAATAAAAAGAATGGTTAAGAAGGGATAAATATGAGCTGTAATATTAAAAATAAAAAAGTTTCAGTAGTTATTCCTTGTAGGAATGAAGAAAAGTATATAGGTAAATGTATAGAGGCTTTTATGAATCAGACATATCCAAAAGAATTGTTTGAAGTTTTGGTTTGTGACGGATTTTCTGATGATAGTACAAGGAGTATAGTCAAGGAATATGCAAAATTAAATGGTAATATTATATTACTTGACAATGAAGGGCTTTCTGCACCTAAAGGTATGAATAAAGGAATAGAGTACAGCAAAGCCGATATTATAATAATCTTTGGTGCACATGCTTATCCAGATAAGGATTTTATTAAGAATAATGTAGAAGCTTTAGAAAAGGAAGAGGTAGGATGTACTGGAGGACCTATAAAAACTGTAAGTGAAAATGATACGGGTAAGGCTGTAGCGTTGGCTATGAGTTCACCTTTTGGCGTAGGTAATGCTCTTTTTAGATATGCTCAAAAGGAAACATATGTTGATACTGTAGCATTTGGAGCATATAGAAAGGAAGTTTTAGATTCTATTGGGTATTTTGATGATGAGTTAGTTAGAAATCAAGATGACGAATTAAATTATAGAGTTTGTAAAGCAGGATATAAAATATTATTATCACCAAAAATAAAATCAGTATATTATAGTAGAGGCTCTTTGAGAAAGTTATGGAAACAATATTATCAATATGGTTTCTGGAAAGTAAGAGTAATGCAAAAGCATGGTAAAACTGCTTCTATGAGACATTTAGTGCCTATGTTTTTTGTGCTTACTAATATATTTGGGGCAGTTTTAGGAATATTTTTCAAACCAATATTAGCTCTGTGGTTGTTGGAGTTAATATTATATTTGTCTTGTGATTTAGTATCTTCATTTAAACTTGCTAAAAAGCAGCTTGGATTGATGAAATATTTACCACTGATTTTCCCTATTTTACATATTAGTTATGGATTAGGTTTTATTAATGGTATAATAGGCTTTTACATATTAAGATCTAAAAAAATGATTGATAAAAACACAAAAATGTCAAGATAATTCTTAATTGGAGGGATATAAATGTCAAAAACAGAATTAAGAAAAGAGTTTCTACCATATGCATTACCTTTAATTGAAGAGGAAGAAATAAATGAAATGATAGATACTCTAAAATCAGGGTGGATTTCAAAGGGACCTAAAACAATTGAATTTGAAAAGCGATTTGCTGAATATGTAGGAGCAAAACATGCTATAGCCACTAATTCAGCAACAGCAGCACTTCATTTAGCATTAGTAGCAGCTGGAATTGGAGAAGGTGATGAAGTAATAACAACACCTATGACTTTTGCAGCAAGTGCTAATACAATAATACATGTAGGTGCAACTCCGGTGTTTGTAGATATTGATCCAGATACATATTGTATTGACGCAGATAAAATTGAAGAAAAAATAACTGAAAAGACAAAAGCTATAGTACCTGTACATTACGCTGGACATGCATGTGATATGGATAAAATAATGCAAATAGCTAAAAAATATAATCTCTTTGTTTCAGAAGATGCAGCTCATGCAGTTTATACTGAATATAAAGATAAATTGATAGGAAGTATAGGGGATACAGCTTCATTTAGTTTTTATGCAACAAAGAATTTAGCCACTGGAGAAGGTGGTATGCTTACTACAAATAGTGACGAGATAGCAGAAAAAGTAAGAGTTATGAGTTTGCATGGTATGAGTAAAGCTGCATGGAACAGATATGGAAAAGGTGGTTCATGGAGATATGATATTGAGCATCCTGGATATAAATATAATATGACTGATATGCAGGCAGCACTTGGCTTACATCAATTAAAAAAATTAGACAGAATGCAGCAAATAAGAAGTGATATAGCAAAAATGTATAATGAAGCTTTTGCTGGTATGCCAGAAATAATTACTCCTAAAACAGTAGATTATACAACAATGCATGCATGGCACTTATATGTGATTCAAGTTAATGATGAATTATTGAACATAGATAGAGATAGATTTATTGAAGAATTAAGCGAAGAGAACATTGGAACAAGTGTACATTTTATACCAGTGCATTTACATCCATATTATAAGAGAACATTTGGACATAAAGAAGGAGATTTTCCAGTATGTGAGAAAATGTTTAGCAGAATACTTTCTTTGCCTTTATATCCATTAATGTCTAAAGAGGATGCAGAGGATGTAATTTATGCTGTTAAGAGAATAGTTGACAAATACAGAAAATAAAAAATTAGCACGCTAAATTGCGTGCTAATTTTGTGATATTAATAAATCTTTTAAGAAGGTGAAGTAGGTATGAACATATTAAAGAAGTTATTGGTCTGCTTAGTATATTTATATGTTATTCTTATGGCTATTCTTCCAAGTGATTTAAAGTTTAAAGGTATTACATATATAGACTTATTATTTGTTTTAATAGCTTTAGTGTACAGTATAAATATTATATTAAATAATGAAAGTAGAAAAAGGTTTATTAAAGGAGTAAAGGATTTTTGCACAGATTATTTGACTATATCTATGGGAGCATTGTTTTTGATAATGCTTGTATCTGAAAGTTATGCTGCAGATAGAACTATGGCATTAAAAGAATCTTTAAGATTTTTATATTATATAATTTTATTTTTTATAATTAAGTATGAGATTATTGCTAAAAATATATTAAGCAATGTAATAAAAGCTTATATTTTTACTTGTTCTATTATCAGTATTTATGGAATAATTCAGTTTTTCACAAGATTTGGTGTTAAAAGAGATTTTATATATAATATAGATAGGTATTCTGTGGGGGTAAGAATCCCATCTACCCTAGAAAATCCTAATAGCTTGGGTGCATTTTTAATTTTAGTTATATTTCCCCTCATAATGATGACTGTCTATGAGAAAAATAAAAGTAAAAAGATTTTATATAGTATATTGTCTATGTTAATATTATCAAATATAATATTAAGTTTTTCACGCAATACATGGCTTGGATTGGCCATAGGAATATTTTTGTTAATAATTGTGTATAACTGGAAAGCTATTTTTATTTTTGTGGGAGGAGGAATTGTATCCTTTTTTGTACCTCCAATAAAGAATAGATTACAGGATTTTAGGGGGATTTTTAATGATCCTAGAGTAAAATTATGGAAAGCTGCATTTAAGATGATAAAGGACCATCCAATTTTGGGGGTGGGAAATGGAAACTATTATACACTTTATGGAGAATATGCAAAAAAGTATCCAGAAGTAAATTATCATGATCATGTGAATTTTCCAGTGCATAACTCCTATTTAAAAGTTCAGAGTGAACTAGGAATACCAGGTATATGTGTTTTTATTGCAATGATAGTATTAATATTGGTTAAAACAAATAAATTTATAACCAAGATAAGTGATAAATTCTTTTTAGGATTTTACAAGGGTTATTTTATTTCAATAATAGTATTTTTTATTATGAATATTTCTGATAATCTACTTTTTGTTCCTAAAATAAGTATGTATTTTTGGATTTTAGTAGCCATATCGCAATCTATGATTTATAATAATAGCAGAGATTTTAGAAAATGTAATATTAAATAATCAATGGAGATGTAGGAGGAAGTATGGACATAAATAGCATACAAATAAATGTGGAAAGAGATATAAAGGAAAAGAAAATTCAATTTGCAATCAAAAGAATACTTGATATAGTATTATCATTAATAGGGATAATTATTCTAATCCCTGTATATTTGGCAATAATCATTTTAATCAAAACAGATTCAAAAGGAGATGCTATCTTTAAACAGATAAGAGTAGGTAAGGATGGAAAAGAATTTACCATATATAAATTTAGAACTATGGTAGTTGATGCAGATAGTAAAAGAGAATTGGCTATTGATACTCAAGATATAGAAAATTTTGTTTTCCAAAGTAAAAGCGATAACAGAATAACTAAAATTGGTGCTTTCCTAAGAAAAACTAGTCTTGATGAGATACCACAATTATTTAATGTGCTTATGGGAACTATGAGTTTAGTTGGACCAAGACCAGAAATACCAGATGTAGTTAGTATATATCCTGATAAATATAGAGAAAGATTGTTGGTTTTGCCAGGTATTACTGGACTTGCTCAGATCAGCGGTAGAGGAGAAATTGAATTAGGAAAAACAGTTTATTATGATTTAACGTATATCAAAAATTTTTCTGTATTATTTGACATAAAGATATTGTTTCTAACTGTATTCAGTGTCTTTAAAAGCGAAGGTGCATTTTAATTAAGGCTAGGGGGACATATGTTTACAAAAATTTTAGATTATAAAGTATTTAGTGGAACTAAAAAGGAATTACTGCATTATATAGAGGATTTTCAAAAGGTAAATATTATTTCTGGTAATCCAGAAATTTTGTTCAGTGGCATGGAGAATAGTTTTCTAAAGCAAGTATATAGTGATAAGAGTTCTGTAATAATTCCTGATGGTATAGGAACAGTAATTGCATCTAAAATTATAAAAAACCCTGTAAAAGAGAAAATAGCTGGTATAGAAGTTATGGAAGAAATTATTAGGAAATGTGAAAAAGAAAATAAGGAAATATATTTAGTAGGTGCAAAAGAGGAAGTATTGAATGAATGTATTATTAATTTATTAGCTAAATTTCCAAGTCTTAAAATTACTGGAGCTCATGATGGATATTTTGATTTGGAAAATTGTCAAGATATTGTAGGTGATATTAAAAATAAAGAACCTTATGCTTTATTTGTAGCCATGGGATGTCCTAGACAAGAAACATTTATTGCAAGATATATGGAATTGCTTCCGTGTAAAATCTTCATGGGAGTAGGAGGAAGCTTTGATGTTTGGGCAGGAAAAGTAAATAGAGCTCCTGAGTGGATGATAAAATTAGGAATTGAATGGTTATATAGAGTAGTAAAAGAACCATGGAGAATTAAACGCTTAAGCTCTATACCTAAATTTTTATTAAAAGTAATGTTAAATGGAAACAAAAAAATATGTAAATAAAAAGATGAGCGGTTAAAGCTCTTCTTTTTTATATTTACTTTCAGTAAAAGGAAAAGGAGAGGAGTAGATGAAGGTTCTACATATCATAACTGGAAATGATAATGGTGGCGGTGGAGCTCACGTATTGAACATTTGTAAGTATTCTAAGAATTTTAATAATATTCTTGGATGTGTGGGAGATGGGTATTTATACAATAAAGCTTTAAAAGAAAAAATTAATACTGTGCTTTTTCAAAATAAAATTAATAACAAACAGATTATTGAGTATATAAATAAAAATGAGATAGATATTGTTAATTTTCATGGAGCAAAAGCTTTTCTTATACATAGAGTTATAAAAAGAAAAATTAAAGCATCCACTTTAGCTAGTGTACATAGTGATTATAGGTACGATTTTTTGAATAATAAAATAAAACATATTTTATATACCCCTCTCAGTAAATATGGGCTTAAATCCTTTGATTATTATATGTGTATATCAAATTATATTAAAGAGGTACTAGATGAAAATAATCTATTTGGTGAAAAATGCATTGTAAACAATGGAATTAATAAAGAAAGTATTAAAGTTATTAAGACAAAAGAAGAAATAAGAAGTGAGTATAATATACCAAAAAATAGTTTTGTTTTTGTAATTACAGCTAGATTGCATCCTGTAAAAAATCATAATGGCTTAATTAGTGCATTTAGTAAGTTGAGAAATGAATTTAATAATATAAAGCTAATTTTGGTAGGGGATGGAGAGCTTAAAGAAGAACTTAAGAAAAAAGTATCAGATTTGAAATTAGATAAGGATGTGATTTTTACAGGATTTATTGAAAATCCTATAGATATTATTAATGCCAGTGATATAAGTATCCTTACTTCTTTTAACGAAGGAGGTTCTCCACCTATGGTTATACTTGAAAGTGGCTTAGTTAAAGTATCTGCTATTTCTTCAAAGGTAGGAGATATTGAAAAAAATTTTACAGATAAAATGGTGTTTATAATTGATAATAATTATGAACAGGGAATTTATGAAAAAATGAAAGAGGCTTATTTAAAAAAAGATATTCTTAAAATGATGGGAAATGAGCTTTATAAAGAAGTAACAAAAAATTATGATATGAGCAAATTCTGTAATACTTATTATTCATTTTATAAAAAAATAGTTGAAAACAATAATTCTAATAATGGAGTGTAACATATGAAAAGTAAAAAGATAATAAAAAGTTCATTTATAATAATTATTTTAATTATTTTAGGTAAAATTATGGCCTTTATTAGGGATGCACTAATTGCTTCAAAATTTGGAGTTACTTATGTTACTGATATATATATGTTTTCTCTAGGAATTGTAATGCTACTCACAACTATAGGATATGGACTTACTACAACTCTTATACCAATACATACAGAAAATATTGAAAATAAAACTCAACAGGAGAAAAATATTTTTGTAAGTAATATCTTAAATACTGCAGGTATAGTTACAATACTTTTTATAGTAGTAGGAATAATAACTGCTCCATATATTATTTATACATTTGCTCCAGGATTTAGAGAAAATCCTGAGATATTTAATAGTTCAATATATATTTTGAGAATAATGTTTATATCATTATTTTTTGTTTGTATACAAAGCATAGTTACTGGAATTTTACAAGCGCATAAGGAATTTTATGCTCCAGCAGCTATGGCTTTTATTTCCAATATAATCTTTGTTATATATCTAGTTTTTTTAAGTAACAAATTTGGAATGAATGGTTTTGCTATAGCTACTGTTATGGGATTTGCAGCTCAACTTTTGATAAATATACCTAAATTTAAAGCTTTAGGGTACAAATATATTTTTGTTCTAAATTTTAGAGACAAAAGTATTATTAGATTGATGAAATTAATGCTTCCAGTTATAATAAGTACATCTATAATTCAGATAAATCTATTTATAAGCAGATATTTTGCAACAACTGTTTATGAAGGTGCTGTTTCAGCTTTAGACTTTTCAAATAAGCTAAATATGTTAATATATGAAGTATTTGCAGTTGCGATATCTATGGTAATTTATCCAACTCTTTCTACCTATGCTGCAAAAAAAAATAATAAAGAATATAAAAATGCACTATTAAAAGCAATAAATGTAATATTTTTAGTAATGATGCCAGCCAGTTTAGGAGTTTTAATATTAAGGGAGCCTATTGTAAGCATAATTTTTGGAAGAGGAGCTTTTGATGAAAAGGCAGTAAAGTTAACGGCAAATGCATTGATGTTTTATACTCCAGCTATGGTGGCATATGGAGTTAGAGATATACTTTTTAAGGCTTTTTATTCTCTACAGGATACAAAAATTCCTATGATAAATAGTTTTTTAGGAATATTCATAAATATAATTTTAAGCATAATACTTGTAAACAACATGGAAGTGTCAGGTTTAGCTTTAGCTTCAGCTACTTCAACTTTAGTTACTACTTTAATATTGATACTTATATTAAATAATAAACTTAATGGAATGAATTTAAAGTATTTAACAAAAATATTTACAAAAATAACTGTATCATCCTTTATAATGGCATTAATTATAGTTAAAGTTAGAAATATTTGTTTTTCAAAAATAGGTGTCGGTTTTCAAGGAAACATTATAACAATCATATTGTGCTTTATTGTTGGAATAGTTATATATTTTATCTGCATTTATATTTTTAGAGTAGAAGAATATATTTACTTTTTAGAGCTATTTAAGAGAAGAGCAAGAAAGAATAAAAGTTAATTTATGTGTGCATACTATTATCAAAGGAGTGTGATAGTATGCAATTCTACGATGTAATTGAAAACAGAAAAAGCATAAAAAAATTTAAAATTGATGCTTTAGATAAAAATAAGATAAATAGAATGATAAATGCTGCAATGATGTCTCCATCATGGAAAAACCAAACTTCTTACAAATTTATACTTGTAGATGATGATAAGATAAAACAAAGAATTTCAGATGCCATATTGAATAAAACAAATGAAGCAGCTCAATCAGTTATGGATGCACCTATGACTGCAGTTGTAGTTGCAGAGCCAAATGCATCAGGTGATGTGGAAGGAAAAGAATATTATCTTGTGGATGGAGCAATTGCAATGGAACACTTTGTTTTAGCTGCTACAGAAGAAGGCTATGGAACTTGTTGGGTAGCTTCTTTTAATGAGAAAAAAATAAAAGAAGCACTTGGTGTACCAGATAATTTTAGAGTAGTTGCATTGACACCAATAGGAGAGGTTGCAGCAGAAAAACCTCATAATCCTCCAAAAGATACTAAAGATTATGTTTTCTTAAATAAATGGGATAGAGCCTTTAGTGAAATGGATACTCAAATTTTAATACACCACTAAAGAAAATTACGAAGTGATTTTCTTTAGTTTACAGATGACAGTTTACAGATGACAATTTAGAGTTTACAGTAAAGGAAGTTTTTCTTACAGAAAAACTAATAATAAAAAAATAAAAGCTAGTATAGCCTTGACTATACTAGCTTTTATACTTCATTTTGAATTTTGCGTTAGCAAAATATCCTTAACTGTGAACTGTTCACTGTAAACTGTAAACTGTAAACTAGAATAATGTTGCTATGCAACATTATTTTTAGGTACCTTTGTTTTAAAAAATATGGTAATATAAATTTGAAGTTTATATAAAGAAAGGAGAAAAAACGTTGCAAAAGAACTTAATGATAAAGGATTATATAGAGAAATTATCCTCAAAAGAGCCAATACCAGGAGGGGGAAGTGCAGCTGCTTTGGCAGGAGCTTTGTCTTCAGCATTAACTGCTATGGTTTTTAATCTAACAATTGGTAAAAAGGTTTATGAAGAATATAATGAGGAAGAAAAGGCTTTAATTAATACAACTTTAAAAAAGATAGAAGATTGTAATATTGAACTTATGGATTTTATGGATAAGGATGGAGAAGCTTTTTTAAGTCTTATGGCAGCTTTTAGATTACCTAAGGAATCACAAGAAGATAAAATAAAAAGAAATGATAAGATACAATTAGGGTATGAAAATGCTTTAAAGGTTCCTTTAAATTTAGCTAAGAAGTGCATTGAACTTTATGAATATGTTTTAGTTGCCAGCAAATATGGAAATAAAAACGTTATTTCAGATGCTGGTGTAGCTGCTATCCTATTACAAGGGGCAGTAGAAAGTGCTATATTAAATGTTAAGATAAATTTAAGTGGAATTAAGGATGAGGATTATAAAGAAAATATAGAGAGTGAGTGTAGAAAAATCACAGAAGAAGCATTATTGAAGAAAGTAAAAATAATGAAAATAGTAAATTCTAAAATTAGTTAAACACTAATATTCTTTGTCATATTGAACTATGATATACTGTATTTTATGCCATTATACTAACTTTGGAGAGATAAAAAATGCTTAACAATTTTTTAGAAAAGATTTATGAATTACATAATATAATAGATGCACCAATAGATGATGTATTTAAAATAATGGCTTTGAAAAAATATAAGAAAATATTTAGTATGGATAATGAAATGTTTTCAGATTTGTATATAAAGTATTTGGAAAAGCATAAGGGTAAAGAGTTAGGAATAGTATATACTCCTTGTGAAATTGCTGATTACATAGTAAAAAATACAATAAAGGCTGAAGATATAATAGCAAATCCTTATATAAAGATTTTAGATCCTTCCTGTGGATGTGGTAATATTTTACTTGCATGTTTTTTGTATTTAAAAAAGGTGTATGAGATTAATCTGGAAGAGCTAAATATTAAAAATAACTTAAAGCTTTCAAAGTCACAAATAGCAAAACATATTATTGATAATAATTTGTTTGGATTTGATTTAGATAGCAATGCGTTAAAAATATTAGCTATAGACTTATATGATATTACTAATTATATTAATAAGGATAACTTAATAAATAGAGATTTTCTTATGGATGAAAGTATAATAAAATATGATGTTATTATTGGAAATCCACCATACATTGGACATAAAGCTGTTAATAAAGAATATAGTAAAGAATTAAAGAAAAAATATAACAGCATTTATAAAGACAAAGGAGATATTTTTTACTGTTTTTTTCAGAGTGCATTAAATGGGCTAAATAAAAAAGGTAAACTTGCATTCATAACTTCTAGATATTTTATTGAAGCTCCAAGTGGAGAAGAGCTTAGAAAGATATTAAAGGAAGTATGTTCACTGTATAAGATTGTAGATTTTTATGGGATTAGACCTTTTAAAAAAGCAGGAATAGATCCTGTAATAATATTTTTAATTAATGAACAAGAATTAAATGATAATATTGAGATAATAAAGCCTATTCAGAATTTACCTAAAAATAAAGAGAAGTTTTACAATTCTCTTTTTCTTTCGAAAGGAAATCATTATAAAAAGTTTTTTATAAATAAAAACCTGTTAAATAATAAAGGGTGGATATTAAGAGATGAGAAAGAAAGAAACATAATATCAAAAATTGAAGAAAAAAGTTTTACTCATCTGTTTAATATTTGTGAAAGTTATCAGGGTATAATTACAGGCTGTGATAAAGCTTTTGTAGTTGATGATAAGATTATAAAAGAGAGTAATTTGGAAAAAAATGTAATTAAACCTTGGATAAAAAGTAGTTACATAGAGAAAAATCATATAAAAAAACATAATAAATACTTAATATACTCTGACCGCATAAAAAAGGAAGAAGATTATCCAAATGTAATAAAGCATATTGAAAAACAAAAGGCTAAACTTTTAGAAAGAAGAGAATGTAAGCGTGGTGTAAGAAAGTGGTATGAACTTCAATGGGGACGAAAACAAGAAATATTCGAAATGGAGAAAATAATTTTTCCTTATAAATCAAGTAATAATAGGTTTATTTTAGATAAAGGTAAATACTTTAGTGCTGATGTATATTGTCTTGTTTTAAGAGAAAATGTACCTTTTACTTATAGATATTTAATTTCTTTATTAAACAGTAAGGTTTACCAATATTATTTTCAAACTTTTGCAAAAAAATTAGGTTACAATATTTATGAATATTACCCCAATAATTTAATGAGGCTTTGTATACCTACAATGGGTCATAAAGAAGAATTTGATGATGAAGATCTCTATAGATTTTTCCTATTTAATAAGGAAGAAATAAGTATTATAGAAGAGTACACTAAATAAAAATGAGATAAAGAAATAAAATAAGAATGAAAAAGAAGTTTAAAAAAGTTCAATATGGAATAATCTGAAAGTAAGTTTAAAACATTAGTGTGGTTTAGGCTTACTTTTGTTTTTTTTTATTTGTATAAAAAATTAATTTTGGGGAAAAATAAAATTGTTATAAATAAATTTATTAACAAAAGAAGGAAATTAATCAATATTATAGAATAAAGATAGTGTTACATACTTTTTACTACATATATGGGAGGGATAAGATGAATCTTAGTTTTGAAAATAAAGGTGACAAATTAATAGTTTATATGTTGGGAGAATTGGATCATCACAGTGCAGAAGAAGTAAGAAATAAAGTAGATGATAGATTGGAGAGAGAAAATTTTAGTAAACTTATCATGGATTTTTCAGGAGTTACATTTATGGACAGTTCAGGCATAGGAGTGGTAATTGGAAGATATAAAAAATTGGCGTCAAAAAAAGGCAAGCTGTATATTACCAAAGTAAATGGAAGTGTTAAGCGCGTATTTGAATTGTCAGGAATGTTTAAAATTATTCCTTTATACGATAGTATCGAACAAGCACTAGAGAATATGTAATAGGGGGAACATAAAATGTGTGATAACAAAATGAAAATAGAATTTTTGAGTAAATCAGAAAATGAAAGTTTTGCAAGAGTAGCAGTAGCGGCGTTTATTTCACAATTAGACCCTACAATTGAAGAAATTACTGATGTAAAAACTGCTATATCAGAAGCTGTTACTAATTCTATCATTCATGGTTATGAAAATAAAGAAGGAATAGTAACTATAGAGGCTGAAATATGTGATGATGAAGTTACATTAATAGTAAAAGATGAAGGCATTGGTATTGATAACATAGAGAGAGCAATGCAGCCTTTGTACACGTCAAGACCAGATTTGGAAAGATCAGGTATGGGATTTACAGTTATGGAAACTTTTATGGATATGTTAGAAGTGATATCAGAAAAAGAATATGGAACTAAGGTGGTAATGAAAAAAAGATTTAAATCATTGGGTTAAGGTTAATAGGGTTTTGGGGAAGGAGGAAAAACCTTGCATATGGTTTGTGAATGCTATGAATGAAGATAGGACTAAAAAAAATAATGACAAATTCCAAGAAAATTTAAATCTAATAGAAAAAGCAAAAGAAGGAGATAAAGCTGCTTTAGATAAACTTGTTGAATTAAATTTGCCTCTTGTTTCAGCTATAAGTAAAAAGTTTATGAATAGAGGTTATGAGTATGATGATATTTTTCAAATAGGATGTATAGGTCTTGTAAAGTCTGTAAAAAATTTTGAAGCAAAATATAATGTACAATTTTCTACTTATGCAGTTCCTATGATTATGGGGGAAATAAAAAGATTTTTAAGGGACGATGGATTAATAAAAGTAAGTAGAAGCATAAAGTATAATGCTAGAAAATTGCATTATGATAAAGAAAAACTTACAAAGAAGTTAAATAGAGAACCAACTATTCAAGAATTGGCAGAGTTTTCAGGAATGAGTGCTGAAGAAATTTTATTTTCTACTGAGGCTGTAAATGACCCTAAATATTTATATGATACAATTCATCAGGAAGATGGTTCACCAATTTATTTAATTGATAAGGTAAGTGGAACTAAGGATGAAAATAAGGATATAGTTGACAAATTGGCTTTAAAAGAAGCTTTAAGTAAATTGGATACTAGATCAAGGCAAATAATTATTCTGAGATATTTTAAAGATGTAACACAGGTACAAGTTGCAAAAATGCTTGGGATAAGTCAAGTACAGGTATCTAGAATAGAAAAAAAAGTTTTAAAAACTATGAAAGAAAAGTTGAGTGTATAGGATTTAGATTGATGAGTATATAAGATTATTGGCATGCATATTTTGTCAATAGTCTTTTTTTTTTGAATAAAAAATAATGGAAATTGTAAATAATAAGTATACAACAATTTTATAATAAAATATTTATGATAGAAGGTAGAGAGATGGATAAAAAAGAAAAACAAATTAAGCAAAAATTTGAAGCCTTGTCTCAACAAGAAGCACCTAAATCAAAGATAGTTAGAGACTCTATAAGAGCTTTTATAGTTGGAGGAATTATTTGTGATATTGGGCAGGCATTTAACAATTTTTATACTAATTTAGGTTTTTCAAAACAAGATGCAGGAACCTATGTAGCTATGACTATGATATTTATAGGAGCATTGCTAACAGGAATAGGAATCTATGATAAAATTGGTGATTTTGCAGGAGCTGGCTCTGTAGTACCAATAACAGGATTTGCAAATTCCATAGTATCCCCTGCCGTAGAATTTAAAAAAGAAGGTTTCGTCTTTGGAGTAGCAGCAAAGATGTTTACCATAGCTGGACCTGTATTGGTATATGGAATTGGTTCTTCAATCATTGTAGGAATTATATATTATTTTATTACTTTATAGTAAGGGTGATGTTATTATGTCAAAAAGAATAGGTAATCAAACAATTAAGCTTGATAGTAAGCCAAAAATAATTGCAACTACAAGTATTGTTGGGCCAAAGGAAGGAGATGGACCATTAAAAGATTACTTTGATATTATTTTACAAGATGATTTAGATGGAAAAGATAGCTTTGAAAAAGCTGAAAGTAGTATTATGTATAAGGCTATAGAAGAAACTATAAAAAAAGGCAACTTAAAAGAGCAGGATATAAATTATCTAGTAGCAGGAGATTTATTAAATCAGCTTTCAGCATCAAATTTTGCTGCTAGAGACATGGATATACCTTTTTTGGGGCTTTATGGGGCATGTTCTACTATGGCAGAATCTCTAAGTGTTGCATCTATTCTCATTGATGGAGGATATGCAAACTATGCAATAGCAGCTACATCATCTCATTTTTCATCAGCGGAAAGGCAATTTAGAGTTCCCTTGGAGATGGGGAGCCAAAGAACACCAACTGCACAATGGACGGTTACGGGAGCGGGAGCTATGCTTTTGGCTAAAGATGGAAACTTTCCGTATACTACATATGTAACAATAGGAAAAATAAAGGATTATGGAAAGACTGACACAAATGATATGGGCTCTGCTATGGTGCCAGCAGCAGTTGATACAATAAAACAGCATTTTAAGGATACAGGGAGAACTCCAAATGATTATGATCTAATTGCAACTGGAGACCTAGGGAGCTTGGGTAAAAAATTAACTGAAGAATTATTAAAAGAGTATGGTTATTATGTAGCCAATCATTATATTGATTGTGGTGATGAAATATTCGATCATGAGAGACAGAAAACCAATTGTGGTGGAAGTGGCTGCGGTTGTTCAGCAGTAGTTGGCTGTGGATATATATATAAAAATATGTTATGTGGAAAACTAAAAAGAATATTACTTGTTTCTACAGGAGCATTAATGAGTCCTACTACATCTCTTCAGGGAGAAAGCATTCCAGGGATTGCCCATGCTGTATCTATAGAGTTTGGAGGGAACTAGAATGAATGATTATATTATGACTTTTTTAGTAGGTGGAATTATATGTCTTATTGCACAAATACTTATGGATAGGACAAAACTTACACCAGGAAGGATTTTAGTACTTTTTGTTACTGCTGGAGTAATTCTTGGAGCTTTGAATATCTATGATCCAATTGTTGAATATGGTAAAGCAGGTGCTACGATACCCTTAACAGGCTTTGGATTTAATCTTGCTAAATCGGTTATGAAAGAAGTAGATGAGGCTGGATTCTTAGGCGCTTTCACTGGAGGAATAAAAGGTGCTGCAGGAGGAATAAGTGGAGCTATATTTTTTGGGTATATTATGGCATTATTATTTAATTCCAAGACAAAATAAAAGGAGTAAAGGAATTTTATTAATTCCTTTACTCTTTTTAGTAGATATTTTCTAATTATTGATTTTTATTTTGTGTGAAGATTAGTTTGTATTATTAGTTGTAGTGGTTGTAGTATTATCAACATTATTATTATTATTATTATTATTATTATTATTATTATTATTATTATTCTCGTTAGGTTCAGAAGTATTTGAATTTTCATCACCATTAGGGGGTTCGGGAGATATATTTCCATCCTCTATATTTTCATTACTTTCTTCAGGATTTTCATTACCTTCCGTAGGAATTTCATCAGGTACAGTTGGTATAGGAATAGTAGTGTTGTCAAATGCTCTTGGTAATACATATATTTGGTCTTCCAGATAAACACTAGGAGTATAATCTCTTCTTAGGAATACCCTAGATTGAATTAAGCTTGTTGGAGTAGATTCTGTGGCTAACCTTCCATTATTTATATTAATGTTAGCCTGAACATGTATATCGTCATAAGTTGTAGGTACAGTACCTTCTATAAATAATTCTGTATACACCATACTTCCTCTAGGATCCATATAAGATAATCCTGTAGGAAGAAGACCAGAAACCATATCTACTGCAGCACTTGTAATTCCAGAAGGAGCAGAAATATCTTTATGAGGTAAGTTTTTAACAGCTTCATTCATTATTTTACCAAAAATATAAGCTGCATCACTGCTATATATTTGTTGGTCATTTTTATTACCAATCCAAACTGATCCTGAATAATAGGAATTAAGTCCACAGAACCAAAGATTTTTAAAGTTTGTTGTTGAACCTGTTTTACCAGCTAAAGCAATATCACTTTTATAGCTTAAATTTGCTCTAGTAGCAGTACCACCTCTTACTGGTTCTTTCAATAAATCGTACATAATGTATGATGCTTGTGGAGATAAAACCTTGTTAGTATCAATCTTAGTTTCAAGTATAACTTTTCCAGTCTTATCTTCTACTTTAGTATACAGTCTAGGTTTAGTATATAATCCATTATTGCCGAATACACCATAAGCATTTGCCATAGTATAAGTATTTGTACCATGATTTAATTCACCCAAAGCTAAGGCTGCAATACTGTTTTTATCTGTTTCATTTAAGGTTAAACCAAATTTTTTACCATAAGCTGCACCAGTTTCAAGCCCAATTTTATCTTCCATTTTTATAGCATAAATATTCACAGAATCTTTTATGGCATTTCTCATATTCAGATAACCGGAATACTTATTCGGAGAATTTTTAGGGTTCCATGGATTACCACCGTTATATTTTTTACTCATATTACTTGACAAAGGAGAATCTTCTAATACTGTGGCAGCTGTAGCAATTTTTGTATCAATTGCAGGTCCATACACTGTTAAAGGTTTTATGCTGGAACCAGCAGGAACACGTGCATCATATGCTTTATTATAGGACATGGCAGGTTGCTCACCACGACCACCAACTAAAACCTTTACTTCACCAGTATGATAATCAACTAGTACAGCAGAGGCTTGTGGCTGAATTATACCTTTTTCATCTTTAGTTGAAGATACCCTTAAATTATTACTATCATCAAGTATATCTTGAGTAGTTATTTGTAAAGCTTTATCCATTGTACTGTGGATTTTTAAATGTCCATTAGCTAATAGGTTGTCAATCTCATCATCGGTATAGTGATATTTTTCTTTTAAATCTTTTTTTACTTCAGTAACAACTGGTCTAGAAAACCATTCGAAATTGTACCTATCGTTATTTGCGGTAGCTTTTCCAAGAACACTTTTACCTAATGTAGCTACTTTATCATCTTGAGTTACATTTTCTCGTGGTATATCTATCTCTGATATTGCTACTTTATATTGGCTCTCAGTTATATAGCCATTATCCCTCATTTTAGTAAGTACAGCTTTTGTTCTATTCTTATATTTAGATGGATCTTTTATTGAAGTTCGTGAATAAGGATAGTATATTGAAGGACTCTGTGGTAACCCAGCTATAAAAGCACATTGAACTAAGGTTAAATCTTTTGCATTAACGTTGAAATATTGTTGTGCAGCAGCTTCTACTCCAAGAGCTCTTCCACCTAAATATATAGTGTTTAAATAAGCTTCCAGTATAGCGGTTTTCCCTATCGATTTCTCAAGTTTAGGAGCTAGATATATTTCTTGAAATTTTCTTCTGATTTTTCGTTCTATTATTGATTTTGAGTCAAGATTTTTAGTATCCGTATCAAAAATAGTATTTTTAAGTAATTGCTGAGTAATTGTTGATGCACCTTGCAGCTGATTATTACCTGTCAAAATATTCTTAGCATCAATAAGGAATACGCCTATAATTCTTTTAGGATCTATTCCTTTATGTTCAAAAAATCGTTCATCTTCAATACTGACAAAAGCATTAATTAAATCTTTAGGCATATCTGTATACTTTATTACAGTTTTTTTCTTATCGGTGATTATAGTGTCTATAGGATCACCTTTGTCATCATATATTACTGAAGCTTGATTTAAAGATTTAATTTGATTTATATCTAATTCAGGAGCAGTCGTAATCATTGCAAGAGCCAAACCAGCCGTAGCAACTGCAAAGAATAGAACTAGTGTTAATATACTTATCAATATGATTTTAAGAGGTTTAAACTTTTTTTTATTTTTTTTATTTTTAGTTCGACTCTCTTTATTCTCAGTCATTTGTAATCCTCCTTATATGTAGTCTTATGTAATTCTAACATTATAACATATAATAGAATTATACACTATTTTTTAAGTTTTGATAACCATTTAATAGAACGGACCAACTTTCTACCCTTCCCTGTAATAGTATTTCATATAATGATATAAGTATAGAAGTTTAAAGATTAAAAGTTTAGTTAGTTCATAATTGATAGTGAATATATTAGTAACATGAGGGGAAATTATTATTAATAAGAATAAGAAGATATCTGTCTCAGTTCGAAAGTGCAGGTATTAATCAAACAAGACATAAAATTTATGTGAAGGTAAATACTAAGGTTAAAGTAATACTTCCTTTAAGAAGTAATATTGTGGAAGTGAACAATGAAGTGCCTATTGTTTAAATCATCATTGTTGGTAGAGTGACAGAGACTGCACTACAGCTTGATAGTATGGGGGTAAAAATACCAAGTAATTAAAAAATAAAAAATTACTATGCCTATAGCATAGTAATTTTTGTAGGTAGTAAATATAAGGTTACTCTTCTTCCCAATTAAACACATAAGGTATATTTCTGTAGAAATCTCCATAATTTAGACCATATCCAACTACAAATACATCAGGAATTTCAAAGCAATAGTAATCAGGAACTATATCTACCTTTCGTCTTTCAGGTTTATCTAATAGTACACAGCATTTAACATCCTTTGCACCAAGAGATTTTACATGCTCCATTACAAATTTCATTGTTATGCCTGTATCAACTATATCGTCTACTACAAGTACATCTAAACCTTCGATATTATCAGGAATATCATTTACCACTTTTACATGACCAGATGAACTTTCATTATGCCCATAACTTGAAGTAGTCATAAATCCGATTTGAGTTGGAACCGTAATATGTCTAACTAAATCAGCAGTATATATAAAGCTTCCTCTAAGCAATGAAAGAACATATAGATTTTTACCTTCATATTCAGATGAGATTTTTTCACCTAATTCGGATATTCTTTTTTGTATTTGTTCTTCGTTTATAAGAATATTTCTTTTTTTGTTTTCCATTGTAATCCTCCAAACTATAGATATTTACAATATTGTTTTTATAGTATAAAATTATATGAAAGTTGTCAAGTGAAATGTATATAAACTTTGAAATTTGTAAAAATATAAGGAAAAACATAGAAATGAGGTGTCTGTATGATATTCGGAAATACTGAGGGAATAAGAAAAACAGTTATTAAGAGATTGGAAGAAATTTATAATTATAAAATAGACAAAGATAATGTTTTTAATAAGGAATTACTAGAAATAATATGTGAAATTACACAGGATATAAATAAAGAGATAAGTGTTGCTATTGATAGAAAAGGCAATATACAGAATATTTCAATAGGTGATAGTACTACAGTTGAGATGCCTATCATTGATGTAAAGGAAAAAAAATTATCTGGAATTAGAATAGTACATACTCATCCAAATGGAAATTCTATGCTTTCAAATTTGGATGTATCGGCATTAATTAAAATGAAGCTTGATGCTATGACGGCTGTAGGTGTAAAAGATGGAAAATGCATGGATATAACTATTGGATTTTGTGGTGTACAAGATGATAAATTAGTTGCTGAATTATTTGGTCCTTTAAGTGTTGAAGAAGCTTTAAAAATAAATATTTTAGAAGTTATTAATAGAGCTGAGGAAAATATAAAACTTAACAACATTGAGGAAGATAATAGGGAAAAAGCAATTTTAGTTGGAATTGAGAATGAAGAGAGTTTAGAAGAATTGGAAGAATTAGCAAGAGCTTGTGGAGTAATTACAGTGGATAAGGTACTTCAAAGAAGAAATAAAATAGATACAGCATTTTTTATAGGTGAAGGAAAAGCAAGTGAAATTGGAATGCTAAGGCAAGCTTGTAATGCAAATGTAATTATTTTTGATGATGAGTTGTCAGCATCTCAAATTAGAAATTTAGAAACATTTATAGGAGCAAAAGTAATTGATAGAACTACTTTAATACTTGAGATATTTGCAAGAAGAGCTAGAAGTAGAGAAGCAAAGATACAAGTGGAGCTTGCACAACTAAAATATAGGCTTCCGAGGCTTTCAGGTATGGGGGCAGTTTTATCGAGAACTGGTGGAGGAATAGGAACAAGAGGACCAGGAGAAAAGAAACTTGAAATGGATAAAAGACATATTAGAGAGAGAATATATGATTTAATTCAAGAATTGAAAAAAATCAAAAAGATAAGAGAGATTCAGAGAGATAAAAGAAGCAGAGAAAATATACCTAAAGTTTCACTAGTAGGTTATACAAATGCAGGGAAATCAACTTTAAGAAATAAATTGTGTGAAATAGCGTCACCTAAGGATACAGGATATAAGGAAAAGGTTTTTGAAGCTGATATGCTTTTTGCTACTTTGGATGTAACCACAAGAGCATTAGTTTTACCAGATAATAGATTGATTACTCTAACAGATACTGTAGGATTTGTTAGAAAACTTCCTCATGATTTGGTTGAAGCATTTAAATCCACATTAGAGGAAGTTATAAACTCTGATTTGCTATTACATGTGGTAGATACTTCTTCAGATACAGCTGATAAGCAAATAGAAGCTGTAAATAATGTTTTAGATGAATTAGGGGCAGGGAATAAACAACTGATTTTAGTATTAAATAAAGTGGATAAGGTAGATAAGCTTACAATAGATCAATTAAAGAATAAATACAATGATATGGATATTATTGAAATTTCAGCAAAGGAAGAAATTAATTTAGACTTATTCCTAGATAAAATATCTAAAAGTCTTCCTAACCAATTGAAAAAAGTAGAATACTTAATACCATATACCGACCAAAGTTCAGTAGCATTACTTCATAGAGGGGCTAAGGTATTGGAAGAAGAGTATAAAGAAGAAGGAACATATGTTGTAGCTATGGTTGATGAGGAAGTTTATAATAGGTGCATACAATATATGTGTAAATAGATAAGAGTAATAATAGGGTGTGAAAATAAGATTAAACCAAAAATTCAAAGGAAATTAGTAATGAGTGAAATTGTAATTTGTATGAAAAGATAAGTATATAAATTACAATTTTTATTATTAGGATTTTTATCATAGAGCATATGTGTATTTTTATTAAGTAAGGATAATAATAATTTTAGGATTTTATTCAGTATTTGAGGTGATTATTATGAAAATATGTCCTATTTGTAATGAAATACATAGCATCAAACTAAATTGTAGAAGCTGCGGTGGAAGTATGGTAGATAAAGGAAGAGAACAAGAATATTTAGATGATTATAGTGCAGATGATCCTATAAAAGATTATGACGATTATTGTGTTCATGTATTTAAATGTGAAAGTTGTGATTTCATGGAGAAAAGGCTTGTAAAAAAAATAATAGTTTGAAGCAAATGCTAATAAGAAAGTTGTATTAACATAGGAATATACTTATAATAAAGTAATAACAAGGGGGAGTTATTGTGGTTAAAACTATTCAAAAATATCAAGGGGCATTTAATACTGTAATAGAAAGATTAAAACAAAATGATTCAGTTCTCGCTGTTATGGTGTTTGGAAGTATCATCACAGGAGATTTATGGGAAGAGTCAGATATAGATTTATTTGTAATTACAAGTGATAATATTAATGGTATGAGAAATATCTATACTGAAGAAAAAGGAGTTCCTGTACATATTAAGCTTATGAGTAAAGAAAGATTAATCCACTTTCATAAAGAGGATTTGGTAGGAGGATTTATTCATAGAGTATTTGTGTCTTCAAGATTAGTTTTTTCTAAGGATGAAGAGGTTACAGCAAAATATGATATGGGAAGATATTATCCTGACATCGACAGAGAAAAATGGAATATGGCTTATATTGGGGATCTTTTGAAAAATATAAGTATTTGTAAAAAATACTTAAATAATGGTAATATTCTTATTGCCTATAGTGAGGCTATAAAATGTATTGAGGATTTTTCAAAGCTTTATATTAATTCATCTGGATATATGATAAGTAAAGATGTAATAAGTATGGCAATGAATTTAAATGATAACTTAAAAGAACTTGTGGAGCAACTATTTTATAATAAGGATAATATGAAACAATCTATAGAAAATATAATAAATTTTTTACAAGAGAATATTGAGCAAAATTTAAAGAAATATGCTAATCTATTAATAGACTATATGAGAAAAAAAGATTGTTTTTTAAGTTCAGAAGATATTAAAAAAGATGAAGTTTTTAAAAATTTTAAAATTGATTTTGAAATCATATTAAATAAATTATGGGAAAAGAAAATCTTAAAAAAGGAAACTAGAGATTATAAAGATTATTCTAATAAAACCTTATTTAAAGAAAAGGTATATTTTATTTAAAGATATGGCGTACTATTTCGGAGCATTGGAAATTGTATGCCAAATTTATTATTAAAATTTTACAAGGTGATGATAATGGATAAATACTATTTAGTTTTTAAAGATGAAATTTCAAAGTACTTACAGATATCAAAACATATTGAACAACTTATAAATTCAAAAAAAGTAAAAGAAGGAGAAAGGTTACCTTCTATAAGAGCCTTGTCAAAATTACTGGGAGTAAATACTGTAACTATAGTTACTGCGTATAAGATGCTTCAACAAAAAGGATATGCTGTTCAAAAAATAGGAAGTGGAACTTTTGCAAAAGGAAAAGAGGAAAATAGGAATTTTTTAAAGGAATATTCAAATATTTATAAAAAAGTAAGTGAAGGCTTATTGAAAGATTATATTGATTTTACTGGTGAAACAACCTGTAGTGAGTTTTTTCCTGTTGACACATTTAAAAGTGTATTAAATAAAGTTTTAGATAGAGATGGTGCTGATGCATTTAAATATCAAGGTGCATTAGGATACGAAGGACTACGGGATAGCATAAATACATACTTTTGGGATAAAAGTATAGATAGTGAAAATATAATAATAGTTTCAGGTGCTCAGCAGGGCATAGATATTGTAACAAAAGCACTGATAAATGTTAATGATAACGTTGCTATTGAAAAACCTACTTATAGTGGAGCTTTAAATGTTTTTAAATGGAGAAGAGCTAATATTTTTGAAGTAGATATGCTTAAGGATGGAGTAGATACCGTTGCCTTTAGAAAAATACTGAAAAAGAATAAAATAAATTGTTTTTATGCTATGAGTTATTTCCAAAATCCAACAGGCAGTACATATAGTATAGAGAAAAAAAGAGAAATTTTGAATTTAGCAGAAGAATATGATTTTTATATTCTAGAAGATGATTATTTATCAGAGTTGATTTTCGATGAAAATATGAAGTATGAAAGTTTTAAAAGTCTGGATATAAATGATAGAGTAATATATGTAAAGAGCTTTTCAAAGATATTTTTGCCGGGTATTAGAATGGGATATTTAATTCCACCTTACAAATTTAGTGACCAGATACAGAACTCAAAAATAAATACTGATAGAACTACTTCAAGTCTTATGCAAAGAGCATTGGATTTGTATATTAAAGAGGGTTATTGGAAAAGTCATATAAAAAATTTAAATGAAGCTTATAGAAATAAATACATTTATATGGAGAAAGCTATTAGAGATATCCTAGGAGATAAAGTTGAATTTAATAGTCCAAGAGGAGGACTACACTTTTATATAAAAATAAATGATAAAATAGACATGAATTGTATAGAACTGTTCAATAAATGCAAAAGAGAAAAAGTTATTATTACCCCTGGGGTGCTTTTCTATAAAAATCATGTTGATGGAGAAAAGTATTTTAGATTAGGATTTTCTCAAACAAGTATTGAGGAGATACAAAAAGGAGTAGAAGTCATAGGGAAATTACTAAAATAAAAGGGGAAGGCATATGAAAAAGGGACTTGTTCGCTTTGAGTGGAATGATATAGAAAAGTATACTGAAGACGAAATTACCTATTTTTTATTTGTAGAAGGTAAGAATATAGATAGTATATGCAGAATAAGAAACATTGATAGGACAACAGCTCAGAATCATATTATTGAAGGTAAGATAAAATATAGATTTTTAGCTAAAAGTCAAAATTCTAAGGAATTTTTTATGTCCATATCGAAAGCTGGAAAGCAGGATAAAATGCTGGTGCTAAGTTCTCTTGATGAAGAAAATAAAAGTAAACTTATAAAATTCATAAGAAAAAATTATGCAGATATGTACCCTAAGGATAAAGAAACAGCTGTTTGGATTTTAGGAGAATTGAAGGAAACAGAAGGCATAGATATTTTAATGAAAGCTTCTGTTCATAAATTTGTAAATATAAGGAGAATGGCTGTATCAGCAATGGGAAAAATTCAAAATTCTAAGTGTGAAGTTGCTTTAATCCGTGCTTTGGATGATGAAAATCCTCAAGTAATTATGTATGCAATAAAAGCTTTAGATAAAATTAAAAGTACTAATGTAATGGATAAGATAGAGTATATAAAAAATAATTCTGATAAGAAATATTTAAGAGAAGCAGCAGAAAAATTTTTAAATGGAGTGATGTGATGTGAGTTATTTTACTGTAAGAAATGAAGCTAGTGACCAATTCGAAGAAAAAAAATCTTTATTTATTGGACATGCAAAAAGAGTATATAGTGAAGAGAAAGCTAGACAATTCATTGATAAGATAAAAAATCAGCATAAAGAAGCAAGACATAATGTATATGCTTATGCTATTGGAGAAAATATGGGGATTCAGCGGTATAGTGATGATGGAGAACCACAAGGAACAGGAGGAGTTCCTGCTTTAGAAGTAATAAAGAGAAAAGGTATTACGGATGTAGTTGTTGTTATAACAAGATACTTTGGAGGAATACTTCTTGGAACAGGAGGTTTAACAAGGGCTTATTCTAAAGGGGCATCTATTGCTATAGAAAAAGCTGAAATAGTAGAAAAGGTTGAAGGTGTGGAAATACATATTACCATAGATTACGAATTATTAGGAAAGGTTCAATATTTATGTGGACAAAACCAATGGCATATTGAAGATACAGAGTATACCGATAAAGTATGTTTAAAGATACTAACACCTGTAGAAAATGCTGAAAAAATAAAAGCTGAAATAGTAGGAGCAACATCAGGGAAAAGTGAGTTTAAATTAGATGATAAAAAATATTATTTTAAATTAGGAAATAGGCTGTTTGAAGAGGAAATATAAGAAATTGCATAGCAATTTTCTTTAGTTTACAGATGACAGTTTACAGTTTACAATGAAGGAAGGTTTTCTTACAGAAAAACTAACAATAAAAAATAGAACCTAGTGTAGCCTTTGGCTATACTAGGTTTTATATTTCATTTTAAATTTTGTGTTAGCAAAATATCCTTAACTGTAAACTGTCCACTGTAAACTCTAAACTAGAATAATGTTGCATCGCAACATTATTCTAGTTTGTAATTTTATAAACTAAAATTTGAAATAAAATGAAAACTTATGATATAATACTAAAGGATTGCGAATAGAATTACACAATTGTACAATAACAATATTAAATATTGTATGTTTATAAATAATCTATATTACTAGTTAGGGGGAAGTTTTTATGTCAGGACATTCAAAATGGCATAATATACAAGCAAAAAAAGGTAAAAATGATGCAAAAAAAGGTAAAATATTCACAAAAATAGGTAGAGAACTTATGCTAGCCGCTAGAGATGGTGGATCTAATCCAGATACAAACTCTAAATTAAGAGATGTTATAGCAAAGGCAAAAGCAGCAAATATGCCTAATGATACCTTAGAAAGAGCAATAAAAAAAGGTGCAGGAGAACTAGAAGGAATAAACTATGAAGAAATAGTTTATGAAGGATATGCCCCAGGTGGGGTTGCAGTAATGGTAAAAATTCTTACGGATAATAGAAATAGAAGCGCTGCAAGTGCTAGGCATATATTTGATAAGTATGGTGGAAATTTAGGAGCAAATGGATGTGTTTCTTATATGTTCCAAAGAAAAGGTCAAATAGTAATAGAAAGAACTGAAGAAATTGACGAAGATGAATTAATGATGTTAGCCTTAGAAGCTGGAGCAGAAGATTTTAATGCAGAAGAAGAAGTATTTGAAATTGTAACTGACCAAGCAGATTTCTCAGCTGTTCGTGAAGAACTTGAAAAGGCTGGTTATGAGTTTGTAGAAGCAGATATTACTATGATACCAGATATGATGACATCTGTAGATATGGAAACTGCACCAAAAACTCAGAAGCTGTTAGATATGCTTGAAGATGATGACGATGTTCAAAATGTTTATCACAATGCTGAGTTCCCAGAGGAATTTGAAGGGTAAAAGACTAGAGTAGTGTTATATCACATGTATAAAAGTTTAATACACAAGGACATATATCTGAATTTTAAGTTTTTTAGATAAAGATATATGTAAAGTAAGACCATCTTGATAAGGACATATATTTTATATATTCATAGTACAGATGGTCTTTTGTTATTACTTAGAAAAAAGATAATTTATGCATGTAATAAAAGTTACAATCACCTTATATAATCTATTATAAGGAAATATACTCTTATGTATCTAGAGTATAAATATAAAAGTAAATGGATGATTGCTGATGGCGAAAAAAAAGAATAATAAGAATAAAGAAAATGTCACTAGTATCAAAAATAATGATAAGAACAACGAAAAAAGTAATAATAACAAAAGTTATTACAGAGAGACTTTTGATATTGAAAAGATTGCAAAACAGATTTTAGATGCTGTTCCTATAAAGACAGCATTTGAGCCTCCCGATGAAGAAATTACTGAATCTGAAGAAATTAAAGAGGATCAGGTTATTGACGGTCTTAATCAAATAAGAGCAGGTCTTCAAAATGTTAATCTTATAAGAGAGGAATTAGCAAAGCTTGAACTTAATATAGAAGAAAGAGTGTATTATGAACAGGAGGTATTTCCTCTTTTAAATGTGCTTAGTATATTGAGTTTTGCTGTTGAAAGATATTCTCTTGGTTCACAAGCTTTATCATCAATACCATTAACTAAATCCAGCGATATATGTGATATTATACAGCTAGCGTATAAGTCAGCAGATTTGTCAGAAGAAGTATTAAAGATACTAGAAGTAAAAGTAAAAAAGTTAATAAAAATATCAAAAAGTTGCGAATAATAATATTAATCATTAGATTATTGATTTAGTTTTGTAAATAATGATTAATATTGTTTTTATATAATCCAGTAATATATAAGGAAATGTAAAATGAAGCTTAATTCAGAATAAATTTAAAAATAATATAAATTAAGGATTTAAATGAATAAATAAGGAAAAACTTGACCATAATATCAACAAAAGGGAGTGATATTATGGAAAATATGGAAAAAAAGAAATTTATTCCGATTTTAGGTGTATGTTTATTAATTTTTACCTTTGTTGTAGGGTATAATATAGGAATAAGTAAGCAAGGAAAAATAAAAAAAGATACTGAAAATAAAAGTCAGCAATTAAGTTTAGATGTAAGTGGAGAAAAAATAAGAGACTCTAAAGTGTTACAGAAGGTAGTTTCTAAAAATGCTGAAATAATTTTTGAAATGGAATGTAACAATGAAAATAAATATATAATAGAAAGAAGAAAAAGTGCAGAGGAAGAAGAAATAGTTGGGAAAAAAGGTGTGGAATTAGAAGAAAAGTACAAAACTGAAGGATATATGGTAAAAGAAATAAATGATCAAAGAGTTGAAATGACTAGAGAGCCTTTAAAATATGAACCAAATTTTTATGTATTAATGGCTGAAAATAACGAAATTATAATTGCACATGCTGATGATAATGGTAATATTTTTGACAATAAAGGTAGCATAATAGATAGACAGGGAACAGGTACTAAATTAGAAAGTTTAAGAGCAGAAGATATAACAAACATTATAAAAGGTGATAAATCTATACAATATAAGACTAATACTGAATTAAATGATAGTATTAAGGATTTTGATATAAAATATGAAATGCCAGAATAAGCATTTCATATTTTTTTTGTAAAAAGTTAATTCTATATCTTTAAATTCTTCGATTTGTTGAAAATTTAAAATTTAAATGGTAAAGTATTATATGATTATATAATTATGGAGTTTTGGAGGATTTAGATTTGTACGAATACATCAAAGGAAATTACATTGGTATAAATAAAGATTATATTATAATTGAGACTAATAGTATAGGATATAAAATATATACTTCGGGAAGTACAATGGCAAAAATGCCAAACATAAATGAGGAAGTTAAGCTTTATATTCAACAATTAGTAAGAGAAGATTTTATAGGTTTATATGGTTTCTTAACAGAAGAAGAAAGAGAAATGTTTAACTTACTCTTAATGATTAATGGAGTTGGAAGTAAGGCTGCTCTATCGTTACTTTCTATAAGTAGTGTAAATAACTTAAAATTTGCTATTTTATCAAGTGATTATGGAACATTGACAAAGGCACCAGGTATTGGAAAGAAGATTGCTCAAAGAATTATTTTAGAACTTAAAGATAAGCTTGGTAGTATAGTGGAACAAAATCAAAATGATGATAATGATTTGATTAAAATTTCAGAGTCAGTTGAAAAAAATTATGGTGAAGCACTTCAGGCTCTTGTTTCTCTAGGATTTTCAGAAAAAGAAGCACAAGGTGCTCTAAAGTGTGTTGATATAAATAAAAGCTTAGAAGATATAATTAAAAATAGTTTAAAACATCTTATGAATTGAGAGGTATAGTATATGGAGGATAGATTAGTTTCTGCTTCATATAAAAATGAAGATACTGATATTGAATATTCATTGAGACCTCAAAGTCTAGATGAATACATAGGTCAGGAAAAGGTAAAAGAAAAGCTGAGTATATTTATAAAAGCTGCAAAATTAAGAGGAGAAGCATTAGATCACGTACTTTTATATGGACCACCGGGTCTTGGAAAGACTACTTTAGCAAATATAATAGCTAAAGAAATGGGGGGTAATTTAAAGATAACCTCAGGACCGGCTATAGAAAGAGCTGGGGATTTGGCAGCTATAATGACAGGACTTAGTGATTTTGATGTATTGTTTATAGATGAGATTCACAGACTAAATAGGGTAGTGGAAGAAATATTGTATCCTGCTATGGAAGATAATGCTTTAGATATAGTTATAGGAAAAGGTGCAGCTGCTAAATCTATAAGGTTAGATTTGCCTAAATTTACATTAATAGGTGCAACAACACGAGTAGGCCTTCTCACATCACCTCTTCGTGATAGGTTTGGGGTGTTGAGTTCTATGGAATTCTATAAAGAAGAAGAACTGAAGGAGATAGTTTCAAGATCTTCACAGATTTTAGGAGTAGAAATAAAACAAGATGCTGCATATGAAATTGCTAAAAGATCAAGAGGCACTCCAAGAATTGCAAATAGGATTTTAAAAAGAGTTAGAGATTACTGTGAAGTAAAAGGTAATGGAATAATTGATTTAATAACTTCAAAAAATGCGCTAGAGCTTTTAGAAATAGATAATGAAGGTTTTGATAGAATAGATAATAAAATATTAGAAGCCATAATTGATAATTTTAAAGGAGGACCTGTAGGTCTAGAAACTTTATCTTATTTTATTGGAGAAGAATTAGATACCATACAAGATGTATACGAACCATATCTTTTGCAAAAAGGGTTTATAATAAGAATGCCAAGAGGTAGAAAGGCCACAGAAAAGGCTTATAAGCATTTAAATAGACAAATAATAAAATAATAAGGGTTAACTTAAGAGGAGTGGACGCAGTGAAAGTAAGTGAATTTGATTTTTATTTACCAGAAGAGTTGATTGCACAACATCCAAAAGAAAAAAGAGATGAATCAAGACTTATGGTAGTAGATAAAAAAGATGGTGAAATAAATCATAAGGTATTTAAAGATATAATCGACTATATTAACCAAGGAGATTGCTTGGTATTAAATAATACAAGAGTTTTACCAGCCAGATTAATTGGTGAAAAAGAAAATACTGGTGGAAAAATGGAGTTTTTATTATTAAAAAGATTAGAGAGTAATTTATGGGAAACCCTAGTTAAACCAGGAAAAAGGGCTAAAGTTGGATCAAGATTTGTATTTGGTGGAGGAGAGCTTAAGGCAGAAGTTAAAGAAATTGGGGAAGAAGGAAGCAGAATTGTTAAGTTTGAATACGAAGGCATTTTTGAAGAAGTTTTAGACAGACTTGGACAAATGCCACTACCTCCATATATAACGGAACAATTAGAAGATAGAGAAAGATATCAGACAGTATATTCTAAGGAGGTGGGTTCAGCTGCTGCGCCAACTGCTGGACTTCATTTTACAGAAGAACTTATGAATAAATTAAAAGAAAAAGGTGTTAATATATGTTTTGTTACACTACATGTAGGACTTGGAACCTTTAGACCTGTAAAAGTTGAAGATATTGAGGAACATCACATGCATTCGGAATACTATACAATGTCAAAAGAAACTGCTGATATTATAAATGAGACAAAGAAAAAAGGTGGAAAAATAATTGCTGTGGGGACTACATCATGTAGAACTTTAGAGACTATTGGAGATAATAGTGGAAAAGTAAGTGAAGAATCAGGATGGACAGATATATTTATGTATCCAGGATATAAATTCAAAGTTGTAGATACTATAATTACAAATTTTCATCTTCCACAATCAACCTTACTGATGTTGGTAAGTGCTTTTTCTAGTAAAGATATTATTATGAAAGCTTATGATATTGCCGTAAAGGAAAAATATAGATTTTTTAGCTTTGGAGATGCAATGATTATAAAATAAAAAAATTACGAAGTAATTTTCTTATAGTAACCAGTAACCAATCCCTAGTAACCAGTAAAAGATGTTTTGCAAGGCAAAACTTTAATTTAAATAAAAAATAAGTTTAAAGATATGTGTTGTTTATTATTGACAGTATATTTTGGGCTTTACTGGGTACTGGAAACTGGCTACTGGTTACTAGAGTGAGTTGAAAGGAGAAAAAACAGTGTTTAAATTACATAAAAAGAACGGTCGTGCCAGACGAGGAGAGTTTACAACGCCTCATGGAGTTATACAGACTCCTGTATTTATGAATGTAGGAACCTTAGCAGCAATTAAAGGTGCTGTATCAACAATGGATTTAAAAGAAATAGAATGTCAGGTGGAATTGTCTAATACTTACCATTTACATTTAAGACCTGGAGATAAGGTTATAAGAAAATTAGGAGGATTACATAAATTCATGAATTGGGATAGACCAATACTTACTGATTCGGGTGGATTCCAAGTTTTTTCATTGTCAGCAATGAGAAAAATAACAGAAGAGGGAGTTTATTTCAATTCTCATATTGATGGAAGAAAAATATTCATGGGTCCAGAAGAAAGTATGCAAATTCAAAGTAATTTAGCATCTACGATAGCTATGGCCTTTGATGAATGTATACCTAATCCTTCTCCAAGAGAGTATGTAATAAATTCTGTTGAAAGAACTACAAGATGGCTTGAAAGATGTAAAATAGAAATGGACAGATTAAATTCTCTTCCAGATACAATAAATAAAAAGCAAATGCTATTTGGAATAAACCAAGGAGGGGTTTACGAAGATATTAGAATACAGCATGCTAAAGAAATTTCAAAAATGGATTTAGATGGATATGCAATAGGTGGTCTTGCGGTAGGAGAAACTCATGAAGAGATGTATAGAGTGATTGAGGCTGTAGAACCGTATCTTCCAACTGATAAGCCTAGATATTTAATGGGAGTAGGTATTCCAAGCAATATTTTAGAAGCAGTAGATAGAGGTATAGATTTCTTTGATTGTGTATTACCTGCTAGAAATGGAAGGCATGGACATGTATTTACCAAATATGGTAAAATAAACTTAATGAATGCAAAATTTGAATTAGATGATAGACCTATAGATGAAGGATGTAGTTGTCCAGCTTGTCAACATTACACAAGGGCTTATATAAGACATCTTTTTAAAGCAAAAGAAATGCTTGCTATGAGGTTATGTGTATTACATAATTTATATTTCTATAATAAGATGATGGAAGATATACGAAATGCAATAGATGGAGATTATTTTAAAGATTTCAAAGCTCAGAAGCTTGAAGAATGGGGTGGAAGGGCTTAAAATAAAAATATATACTAATTTGAAAAGAGGGAAAATTATGCAGGAACAAGTAAGTGCAATTATTAGAATAGTACCATTTATTTTTATAACAGCATTGTTTTACATATTTGTTATAATTCCAGAAAAGAAGAAGAAAAAACAGTATGTCGCTATGTTAGATAGATTAAGAATAAACGATGAAATTATTACTAAAGGTGGTATAATAGGTAAAGTGATTAAAAATCAAAAAGATTTTGTTATAGTTGAATCAGGTCCTGATAAAGTAAAATTTAAACTTAAGAAAAATGGAATAGCTTCTATTACAAGTGTTATGGAAGAAGAAAAATAAAGTTTTAGGTAATAAAACACCTCCAATCTACATAGGTATTATTAGATAGGAGGTGTTTTTATGGAAAATAATAGTGATTTAATGCGAATTGGAGAGGGTGTTATTAGGAGCTTTTTTTTAACTTTATCATTATTACTTATATATGCTGTAATAACATCCTTTGTGGATACTAATGCTAAGTTTGATTCTATATATAAAGTTGTAATAACTGCACTAGGTGTTATGTATGGAGCTGTATATGCAGCTAGAAAGATTAATAGAAGAGGATGGCTAATTGGATTAATTGTGGGATTATTATATATGATAGTTATTTATCTAGTGTCTGTAGTTAGTGGAAGAGGATTAGTATTATCAAATTTTTCAATCCTTAGAATAATTTTAGCTATTATTGTAGGTACATTATCTGGAATGTTAGGTATAAATATTTAAAATTACTTTATTTAAAGTTGAAGATATGATATAATTTACGGGACGATTTTATATTGGAAATGGAGGAATTCAAATGAAACATATTAAAACAATAAACAAGCCAAATATAAAAAATAGTTTAAATAAACCAGGATGTAAAGAATGTGCTAACTCTTGTCAGTCTGCATGTAAAACATCTTGCACAGTTGCAAACTTAGCTTGTGAAAACTAATATTTAAGTATGAGCAGTAACGTTTTGTTACTGCTTTATGTTTGTATAAGGAGGAATTTAAATTGGCATTAATTCATAAATTTATTCAAGATAATGAATATTTTGTATTAGATGTAAATACTGGAGCAGTTCATATTATTGATGAGTTGGTATATGACTTATTAGATGAAGATAAATTAAAAAAACAAGAAGAACTTACTCAAAAATATAAGGACAAGTATTCAAAAGAAGAAATTGAAGAAGTATATAATGAGATAACAGAACTTGTAAAGGAAGGATACCTTTATTCTGAAGATTTGTATGAGAAGATTGCAATTAACAGTCAAGAATCTCCTAATTATATAAAAGCTCTATGCTTAAATGTAACTCATGACTGTAATTTAAGGTGCAAATATTGTTTTGCTGATGAAGGTAAATATCATGGAACAAGAAAGGTTATGTCAGTAGAAGTTGGTAAGAAGGCTATTGATTATGTTATAGCTCATAGTGGTCCAAGAAAGAATATAGAGGTAGACTTATTTGGTGGAGAGCCTCTTTTAGCAATGAAAGAAATAAAAGAAATAATTGCTTATGCAAGGGAACAAGAAAAGATATACAATAAGGTTATCAGATTTACTATGACTACTAATGCTACATTACTAACAGATGAAATTATGGAATATATGGATAAAGAAATGGGAAATATAGTATTAAGTATCGATGGAAGAAAAGAAGTAAATGATAATGTAAGAATTAGAGTAGATAATAGTGGAACATATGATTCCATATTACCTAAAATATACAAAATGGTAGAAAAAAGAGATAAATCAAAATTATATTATGTCAGAGGAACTTTCACTAGAGAAAATTTAGACTTTTATAATGATATAAAGCATCTTGCAGATTTAGGATTTAAGGAACTATCGGTTGAGCCTGTGGTTTTACCAGATGAGCATCCTTTATCAATAAGAAAAGAGGATTTAGAAACTATTAATAAGAACTATGATATGTTATATAAGGAAATGCGCAAGAGACATGAAGAAGGGGATGAGTTTAAATTTTATCACTTTAATATAGATCTTCAAGGAGGTCCTTGTGTTTACAAAAGAATATCAGGGTGTGGAGCAGGACATGAGTATATTGCAGTAACACCAGATGGAGATATATATCCTTGTCATCAGTTTGTGGGCAATGAAGACTTTAAGCTTGGAACAATATATGATGAGGATGAAAAAATAAATTGGAATATAGCAGAAGAATTTAAATGTGCTCATATATATAACAAACCAATTTGTAAGGAATGCTGGGCAAGATTTTACTGCAGTGGCGGATGCCAAGCAAACAACTATAATTTTAATCAGGATATACATACCCCATATGAAATAGGATGCGAAATGCAGAAAAAGAGAATAGAATGTGCAATTGCTTTAAAGGCTAAAAAAATGGAAGAATAATCATATAATTACCTTATATTGACTAGTAAAATTAAAAACACTATAATATAGTATAATTACGCTTACAAATATGTTACAAAGGGGGATGAAAATGAGAAACTCAAAGGCAAATAAATCTAAAAAGGCAAAAAGCACCTTAATATTTATTGCTATATTGTTAGTAATAGGGATATTGGCTTATGCTGGCTCTTTTGGATTTAAGAATATTGCAGGATATAGAGTTAAACCTTTTACAGAGGTAATAAACAAAGGTCTTGATTTACAAGGCGGGATTTCTGTCTTAGAGGAAATAAAAGGGGAAGAGGTAGATAATACTACTTTAGAAAGAACCATAGAGTTATTATCTATGAGAGTAAACCCAAATGGTGCTAAGGAAATCGGTATTTCTAGAGAAGGAAAAAATAGAATTAGAATTGAAATTCCAGGAGAGTTCGATGCTAAGAAGGTTTTAGAAAGTATAGGTAAAACGGGGAATTTAGAATTTAAAGGGCCTGATGATAAAGTAATTTTAACGGGTAAAGATGTAAAAGAGGCTACTGCATATATGGACCAATATGGTAAACCCACAATTGGCTTAGAACTTAATGCAGACGGAACTAAAAAGTTTGCAGAAGCAACAACTAAATTCCTTGGACAACAAATTGGAATTTATATGGATGGTGAAGAACTTACAAAACCACAAGTTAATGATATAATTTCAAATGGTAAAGCAACTATAACAGGAAGTAAAAGTTTAGAAGAAGCAAAACGTCAAGCTAATATAATAAAATCAGGAGCACTTCCTGTTGCACTTGAAGCTGTTGAGTTTAAAACTGTAGGTGCAACTTTAGGACAAAATGCTCTTTCATTAAGTATGAAGGCTGGTGCTATAGGAATAGGGGTAGTATTACTATTTATGCTTGTTTATTATAAAGGACCAGGAATTATGGCAGATATTGCATTAGTTTTCTATGTTGTAATAGTTTTAGCCACTTTTTCCGCTGCAAATGTAACATTGACACTATCAGGTATAGCTGGTTTCTTGCTGACAGTTGGTATGGCGGTTGATGCTAATGTACTTATTTTTGAAAGAATTAAGGAAGAATTAAAGATAGGAAAAAGTATCAAATCTGCAACAGAAGCTGGATTTAATAGAGCACTTTCATCTATACTTGATTCAAACATAACTACTGTTATTGCTGCTATAGTGCTGTATTCTTTAGGTTCAGGTACAGTAAAGGGATTTGCCCTTACACTTATGATCGGTATAGTATTAAGTATATTTACAGCCCTTACGGTTACAAAATTGTTAATTAAATTAGGAATGGAAATGGGATTATTAAACACTTCATCTCATTTTGGCGTTAAAAGGGGGTAAATGTAGTGTTTAAAATTATAGAAAAAACAAAGATATGGTTTGCAGTATCCTTAATTATAATTATTATAGGAATGGTAGCTTTAGGAGTTAAAGGCTTAAACTATGGTATAGATTTTAAAGGTGGAACCATAGTTACTATAGAAATGGGAAAGGACTTTAATCAAAAAAAGAAAGAAGAAGTTGATAAAATTATTAAAACGTATGATGCTAATGCTACAACTAATATTGCAAATCAAACACAATTGGATATAAAAAGTAATACATTGACAAGTGAAACTATAAGTAAACTTTTTAGCGAAATAAAAGAAACGTATAAATTAGAAGATAAAGCTTTGATATCTCAAAGCAATGTTGGACCATCCATTGGTAAGGAATTGAAGGATAAAGCGCTTAAGGCTTTTTTAATTGCAACTATAGCTATGCTCATATACATAGGTATAAGATTTGAATTTAGATTTGGAATTGCTGCAATTGTAGCGTTAGTACATGATATATTGATCACATTAAGTGTCTATGCTGTTTTCCAAGTTCCTGTAAATTCTCCATTTATTGCAGCTATACTTACTATTTTGGGGTATTCAATAAATGATACAATTGTTATATTTGACAGAATAAGAGAAAATACTAGGAAAATGAGAGGAAGAAGCCTCAATGAGCTTACTAATGCAAGTATAACTCAAACTTTAACAAGATCTATAAATACTGTTCTAACTACTTTATTTACAATTGTGGCAGTTTATATATTTGTTCCATCTGTTAGAGAATTTACTTTTCCTCTTATAGTTGGTATAGTCTCAGGAGCTTACTCATCAATATTTATAGCAAGTCCTGTTTGGGTTATTCTAAAAAATAAATCTAAGAAAAAAGCTGCAGCGTAATAGAATAATGTTGCGACGCAACATTATTCTAGTTTAGAGTTTACAGTGGACAGTTTACAGTTAAGGATATTTTGCTAACGCAAAATTTAAAATGAAGTATAAAACCCTAGTATA
>JAVBWC010000054.1:0-12598 GCA_036677675.1 Clostridiaceae bacterium
TATACTAGGGTTTTATACTTCATTTTAAATTTTGCGTTAGCAAAATATCCTTAACTGTAAACTGTCCACTGTAAACTCTAAACTAGAATAATGTTGCGTCGCAACATTATTCTATGAAGCTTTTTATGCATACTCTTGCTATCAAAGCTTATATACGTTTCTTTGTTATTTAAAGATATATAGGAAATAACGAAAGTTATTAAAGCAGGAATAACCTATACAAAATAAAAATTTATCTTATATATAATAATTCTAATACTCCATCTGGATTAAGTTTAACTTTACCCATTGAAAACGAACTTATGTTTGGATATAATATTGATAATAGTAGTGAAAAAGGAAGGAATCAAAATGAAAAATAAAGAAAACAGGATCATTTTTCATATAGATACTAATTCTGCTTTTTTGTCCTGGGAAGCCGTGCATAGATTAAAGATGGGAAATAAAGTTGATTTGAGAACTATACCATCTGTAATAGGAGGTAATAGAGAAAAAAGACATGGAGTTGTTTTAGCAAAGTCAATACCTGCTAAAAAGCATAATATTAAAACAGGAGAGCCTATAGTAAGAGCTTTAGAAAAGTGTCCTAAATTGGAAATTGTACCTCCAAATTTTGATATTTACATAAAAAGTAGTAATGATATGTTCAATATACTTAAAGAATATTCTCCTTCTATTCAGAGATATTCTATAGACGAAGGCTTTATAGATTGCAGTGGTATGGAAAAAACATATGGGAGTACATTAGAAATGGCCAATACAATTAAGAATAGGATAAAAAATGATTTAGGCTTTACTGTGAATATTGGAATAGGAAACAATAAATTATTAGCAAAAATGGCTTCTGATTTTCAAAAGCCTGATAAGGTTCATACGTTATTTGAAAATGAAATTAAGGAAAAAATGTGGCCATTGCCTATTGATAAGCTTTTTATGGTGGGAAAGTCTTCAGCTTCAAAGTTGAGAGAATTAAATATAAATACTATTGGCGATTTAGCAGCATATGATTTAGATATAATTCAATATAAATTCAAAAAATATGGAATACTTATATGGAAATATGCCAATGGTATTGATGAATCAGAAATAGATGAAAAAAGATATATTAAAATGAAGGGAATAGGAAATTCAACAACTATACCTTATGATGTCAGAGATAAAGAAACAGCCTACAGTATTTTAACATCTTTAGTGGAAACAGTATCTATGAGACTAAGAGATTCTAAAAATTTATGCACCTCAGTTGCTGTAAGTATAAAGAATAGTTCTTTTAAAAGTTACTCTCATCAATGTAAGTTGAATTGCTGTACAAACTCAACAGATAAAATTCTAGAAGTTACAAAAGAACTTTTTAATGAAATGTGGAAAGGTGATCCTATAAGACTTCTTGGAGTTAGAGTGGGGCATTTAAGCAGTAATAAAATTACTCAGATTTCCATTTTTGATAATGAAAATATTGAAAAAAATATAAAGTTAGATAGTACCATTGATGAGTTGAAATTTAGATATGGAAAAAAATCTGTTATGAGAGGAAATGTTTTTAAGAATAGAGAAAAAAATGAATTATTATGAATTTACAAAAATATATTTTGTAAGATTGGTTAAAATATTAGAGTAAGTTTTTGTATAAAAGGAGGAGACAATATGGCTAAAAGAAAAAAGGAAAAAGGTGAGGGAAACAACAGAGAAGCTGAAAAAAGACATAGAGAATTGCAGAAGGTTAATATGGAAGCAGCAGGAGAATTTCAATTAGAAGATCAAAAAAAACAAGCAGGTTTTGGAAATCCTAAAAACCAAAAAAGATAAATAAATATTAGTTTACAAATATAAAGCTAGTAGGATAATACTCTACTAGCTTTTGAGATATATTATGATTATTTATATGGTTTTATGTTTACAATAACTTATTCGTTAAATTGTTCAAGATCACTTGATGAAAAAATACTATGTACTATTTTTCGTATATCTTCATCTACTAATGAATATATAACCTCTACTCCATTTCTGTTGCCTTCTATAATGCCTTTGGATTTTAAGATTGCAAGGTGTTGGGAAACTGTAGATTGAGGCATTTCAAGACAATCCTGTATTTGAGTTACATTCAAATTTTTAGACATCAATTTGCACACTATGCATAGTCTGGTGGGATGGCCTATTGTTTTGAAAACTTCTGATAAATTTTTGAGTTTTTCTTTATATTCATCTTTATTCAATAAAATCACCTTTCAAATTTAATTTGAGTTCACATAAATTTTAAATATTAATAGATTTTTTGTCAAGTTAATTCAAATATAAAAGTAAAATTAATGAAATAATAAGTTTTTATGTAATAAAATATACCTCTTACATAAAATGCAAACTTAAGCTAAAGAATAGATCAAATTGATTAGAATAAAACTAATGATGTAGAAAAAATTAAATAATAAAGGAGAGATAAAGCTTGGCAAGAAGAAGGAATAAAAATATTGTACTAAATCTTGGAGATTTACCAAGCAATTATGTACTTAAAATAGAAGAAAATTTTATTTTAAATGAAGAGAAAATTCCTTTTACTTCATCATATATTACAGATGATTCTGATAATGAGAAGAAGATGGAGGAAACTTATAATAAAAGAAATTAAGTTTCAATTTATGGTAAGTATAAGATTTTTTATTTAGGAAATATTAAATCTGAGAGGAGTGATATTATGCAATTAGATACTAAAGATATGATAAAACAAAAATTATTAGATGCACAAGAAAATATTAGAGATTATGAAGAATATGCAAAGCAAGTAGATAATAGAGAAGTAAATAGGACATTTAAAGATTTTGCAAATGAAACAGCAATGCAAGCTCAAAAATTACAGGAATTACTCTCAAAATACGAAAAATAATGAAATGATTATCTAAATTATTCCCAGAAAGGGAGAGTTAAGATGAGAAAATCTATGCTTAAAGGTGAAGCACACAAAAAAGGAAAAAAACATGACGGAATTAAGCCTGCAGATAGACCTGTAGGAAGTAAGAAAAATATTTCAGATTATACAAATTTTCAAGGAGAACCTATAGAGTAAAGAGTTAAGAGCTGTGGTTATAAAACCACAGCTCTTTTATTTTAGGTGCGTCCAGCCAAGCTGGACCATGCTTACTGGTGAAAGTCTAGTCTAGGTAATTACCAAGGTGTCTAGTAGCCAATCATCATGTGTAGTAGAAATACTGAGTATAAAGCGTGAAGGTAAAGTAACCCTAAAGGGTACGCTCTTACTCTACAATCAGAAAAATTTTAAAAATTAATATAAAAATAACAGAATAAAAAATTATTTCATTGAATATAAAAATAAAGGAGGTGTGTACATGAATAGTATTTTTAACACAATAGACATTAGTGAATATGTTAAGAATAACTACAATAAAACTTTTCTTGTAGAAGGAGAAAAAGTAGAGTTGATAAAAAACAATATAAATGAAAATTTACTTATTAAGGCAGATACTTTTTTAAAAGTAGGGGATAGAGGAGAATTTGTTAAATATAGAATAATTGAAAGAATGATTGATAATAAAAATAATATTTTCTTATTTGTTAAACGAATAGAAATAATGGAGCTTTAATCCTCTATATATATTTAATATTAAGGAGGAATTAATGTGGATAGTTTAAGTCTAATAGGATTGGCTATGATTTGTGAATCTATATGGGAAACAATTAAAATGGCAGTTCCATATAAGTTACCAGATTGGGGAGATAGGATAGGAGTTATGGCTATAGGAATATTACTATCAATAGCCAGTGGACTAGATTTGATGAGAATGATAGGTATGCCACTGAGAGTGCCAGGTTTGGGTATGATATTTACAGGTTTATTAATAAGTAGGGGAAGTAATTTTATGCATGATATTTTAGCGGCAGTAAATAATATACAGCAGAATACAAAAATAGATAAAAAATAATTATGAATTTTAAAAATAGAATATTTAATTTACCCTGATTTATTGTATATCAGGGCTTTTGTTATGCCTTTACATAAGTAAATAATGATTGTAGATAGGAATTTTAATAATAATATGATATATTTCAATATGAATAATGCTTAATATTAGAAAATGTATCAATAGGAGGTATGGTATAAAATGGAAAAACTGTTAAAAGCTATAACTATAGAAGAATTTAATTCTATTAGGAAAATAGAAATTAATAATATAAATGAAGGATTTGAAAAGTATACTCATGGAGTATTAGGTACTCATAATCATGGATTAACATTAGGAGAAGTAAATGAATTTTTAGGTTGTTTAGAAAAGTATAATTTAAGATATGAAGAGAAATTTATAAACTTTATGAAAAAGATTTATAATCTTAATAAAAACAAGCCAATAATCGTGGATTTTTATTTGAAAAATATAGATAATGCAGGAATTCTTAGAATTCTAAATTATTTAGATTATGATGACAAATTGATATTTATAAATCATATAAGAAATTTAAATACTGATTCAGTATATTTTTTATTAGATAATGAAGAATTAATTCCTTTTATAACAAAATTATCAACGAGAGAATTACATTTCTGTACAGTGCATTTTACAGAGATACCTATTACAGTTTGGGGAAATTATCAGTTATCTTTTCCAGTGTTTTTTAGAGAAGATAAAGATGTAAAACTTTATGAAAACACTGCAAGGGAAAATAACTTGTTCATAAGAGATATAAAGTATATATGATATGGTGAAAAAAGGTATTAAAGATAAATGTATTATGTACTACCCTTATAATATTTACAATAAAAGAAAAAAATAAAAGTCGTACAGTGAAATTAGAGTTAATTAGTGATGCTTACTGTACGGCTTTTACGAGTAATCTAAAGCTTTAAAATTATATTTGGTTATGTAAATAATGTCATATTCCATAATTTGTTCACCTTAAGTCCTTAAATTAAAGATTATTTTTTTTGCTTTCAAGTGAAGAAATTAATAAAACCCTTGCTAATAAAGATAATCCTAATAAAATAAATGCTGATTGTAACATATTAAACCCCTCCATTAATTTTATATTTATGTATTTATTGAGCTAATAATTAAGAATTTTGTTTATTTTTAATACATTATAGCATCAGTAGTTAAAACAGTAAAAACTCATAATACCTTAAAAAAAACTGAAAAAGCGTTTACAAATATGTAAATAACGTTTACAAGTTAATAAAGTATAAAAAATCTCAACATTATAGTGAAAATCAAGTTTATGAAAATTAAAAACATGCTCTTTTTAGTAGTATATTTTTTTATTTTTGTAACAAATGTTACGGAATAAAGTTTGCTAAAACAGTATAATTTAAGCTGTAATAAGAAACAAGAGAAAATATAATGGTACAAAATATGAAAGTAGGAGATGATGAGATGAGCTTATATTTAGGTAAAATACATTATTGGCTTTTTAATAAAATAGTATGGTTTGAGAACCTTGAGAAAGAGGTTATAAAATTAGGCAAATCAAAAGGTCTTACAGTAGAAGAACTGAAAGAAAAAATTTATAATAAATATGGGGAACCTACAGAAGATAAGCCCTTAGAAGAAATGATAGATACTTCAAATATTCATGGATGGCTTCAAAATAAGATTGAAATGGCTGAGAAAAGACAAGCAGCTTTCATTACTTATATGTTAAATTGTAATAAAGAATTAAAAGATGATTTGATGGAGCTGTATAAGGCAGAAGGAGAAAAAGAAGGAGATAACTATAGAAAAAAAGTTTCTCCTAGCACTCCAGAAGAAATATATAATATTCTTAATGATTTTATACTTGATGGAATGCCTTGTGATAGGGTAAATCAAGTTATTGATAATAATGAAAATGAGTTTTCTTGGCATGCAGTAATATGCTTACACAAGATTTATTGGGATGAAGTAGAGGGAGATGTAAGAGTATTTTATGCATTGAGAGATGAATGGATTAAAGGGTTTATGGAGAAAATAAGTAATGACTTTATCTTTAAAAGATTCGAAGGTGGATATCAAACAATTGTAAGAAAGGATGTGTAATATGTACGCTGTGCAGCTTATGATAGATGAGCACAAAAATATAAAAAAAGTACTTGGTATTATAAGAAAATACTGTTTTAAAGTATTGAAAGAAGAAAATGTAGATTATAACGATTTTTATAAAATAATAGATTTTGTAAGGAATTATGCAGATAAACATCATCATGGAAAAGAAGAACAAATGCTTTTTAATAAAATGCTAGATGAATTAGGTTCAGCAGCAGAGAAAGTGGTTAAACATGGTATGTTAGTAGAGCATGACTTAGGAAGGTTATATATAAACAATTTAGAAGAAGCGGTGGGTAAAGTACAGGAAGGAAATGAAGAAGCTAAGTTAGATTTAATTGCAAATGCAATCTCCTATGCAGATTTACTTTATCGTCATATTGAAAAGGAAGATAATGTTATTTATAAATTTGCTGAAAAAAATTTATCAGAAGAAGCACTTAGAAAGTTAGACAAAGAGTGCAATGTATTTGAAAAAGAAGCTGAGGATAAAGGAATTCAAGAAAAATATACTTTATTAATAAAAGAATTAGAAAGTTAATTAGAGAGATATATAAGGTATATGAATTAACAGAAATAAAAATATAATGAATAAAAGTAATAATTTAATATTTACTAAGGTTAGACTAGCTTTTGTGACAAGTTACTGTGACAAAAGCTAGTCTAATTTACAATATACCATATATTTACTTAAAAGGATAAATGATTAAAAAATCAATATAATATGATATTAATGAAATATATGACTAATAGTAAGTAAATTTACACATATATTTTACTATACTGAAGGGAATGTTAAATAGTGTTGAAGAATTAAAATTAACAAACAAATTAGGAGGTATAATTATGGCAGTAGCAACAAGTCCACAAATAGAAACTAAAAATTTAAAAACAATTGCTGATCAATTAAATTATGAAAGCTTAATGAATAAAAAATTTAAGTTGTATTCTGAATATTGTACTGATCCTCAATTAAAATCCTTATGTAATGAAGCTTGCTGTACACATAAGGACAATTTTAACAGATTAAAAACATATCTTGATTCACATCAATAATAAATAACTTAGAAAATAATGTAGGAGGGAATTATATGCACACTACACCAAATTTAACTGAAAAAGAATTAATGCAAGACGTACTTACATCTGAAAAACAAGTTGTTTCTGCTTATAGTACAGGAATCACAGAAACATCTTGTCAAAATTTAAGAAACGTATTAGTTGACAATTTTATAAAGACTCAAGATGTTCAATATAAAGTATTTGATGCTATGAGACAAAAAGGATGGTATCCCACTAAGGATGCGCCTGATGCTGATGTTCAAGAAATTAAAAATCAATCAAATCAATTAAGTCAAGAATTAAAATAATTAAATCATTAATAAAGGATATATAATATATTTAAATTACATATCCTTTATTTTTTTCTTATGGCAGCCATAGGTCCATTACTTTTGATTAATTTAGTTATGACATTCATGTTCATGGCATGAATCACCAGAATCAGAAATAGTGCCTTCAAGCCATTTGAGTGCAACAGTTTTAAGATCGCCTGAACATCCGCGTATTACTTCAATGCCAGCGTTGTTTAACACACGTACGGCACCATCACCCATATTGCCTGCAAGCATAATTGATACACCCATATCTGATAAAGTTTGTGCGATATTTGATTTACAACCACAGCCTTCTGGTGATGAAATGATTTCTTGAGAAATTATGTCCTTGTTATTGTTGTCAACTGTAAAAATAGTAAAGTATTCACAGTGACCAAAATGATCGTCTATAAGATTTTGTCGAGATGGTAATGCAATTTTCATATAATTATTCCTCCTATAAAATAGTTAAAGTAGCATGACACACTTGTGAAATTATTGGCATATACTCTTTTATATAAAATAATATAGAAGTATAATATACATGTCAATAGTTAAACAATCTATAAAATATCAACCTAAAACAAAATTAGAGATGATTCTTGCTCAATTAGATTTTACTAATATCTTAAATTTTTTATCTTAGGAAAGCGTTATGTGCCACTCGAAAGGTCAGAATCCTTTAACTTTATTATATTCATTAATTGCAATGCAATTAGAGCAAATTAAAACAATAAAATAGAAGAGTTTTCTTATTTATATATAACCTCATTCAACTTCTCAGCTGCTTCTACATTCATATCTTTCAAAACATGGGAATACAAATACATAGTAATATTAATAGTACTGTGGCCAAGTCTTGAAGAAGCAACTTTAGCAGGGGTTCTTGCTAAAAGCATTAGGGTTTCATTTATATGTCTGGGATCGTGAAATCTAATGTGGGGATACAAAAGGGAATCAATGTGTGAAAAGTGATAGCTTTTCACGCATATTTTGCGTAAAAAGGAATAGTTTAAATTAATATATTATTAGTCTATAATATAAATAAGAAGATTTATTTAACCAATTCTTACAATAATTTAAGGAGATAAAGGTTATGGATGAAAAGGTCTTAGAATTTACAATATTTTGCATTGAAAGTCTGGCTGAACAATTGGGGATGAGTGCAAAAGATATATATAAATTAATTAATAGTGATACAGACATTTTGCAAAGTTATATTATTCCTTGTTATGAACCATTACATTCTCAAAGTAAACACTATATAGTAGAAGATTTGATAGAGGTACTTAAAGAGAGAGGTGCATTAAAATGATAGTATATCATGGTTCTTATTGTTTAGTTGATGATCCTCACGTATCTTTTTCAAGGGATGCTTTAGATTTTGGAAAAGGATTTTATGTAACAGGAATTGAAGAACAAGCAATTAATTGGACAAGTAAGTTTATGAGAAGAGGAAAAATGAAGCTCTTAAAAGATTGCAGTATTATAAGCCTAATCATCAAATTTGTATTATTAATCAAGAAATTATAAATAGATATTTAAAATATGAAGAAAGTAGGGAAGTGTAAGTATGGAAGCAAATAAAATATTACTACAATCTTTATATAAAAATATAATACTTGAATTTTCAAAAAAGACTGGTAAGGGATTAGAAGAAAGTATGGAATATTTTTATAAATCCCAAACTTACGAATTAATTAGCGAAGGTGCTGGGGACTTGCATTGTAAGGGAGTTAAATATCTAACACAGGAACTAATGCTTGAGTATGGAATAATGAAACATAAAAGTTACCCAAAGGATTTTGTGCGTTAGGGAAGTATTTAGTATGGTTGTTGAAGAGTTTATAAAAGCGTATAATGAGGCAAAACCAAATAATAATAATGTTGGAACAACTCCAAATAGCGAAGTTATAATTAACCTTAGTAATGGAGAAAAAATATCAGTCTCTGGTGGAGCACAAGGATTTCAAATAGTTGAGATGAATGGAAAACATTTTAATATACAGGGAGATAAATTATGTGATTACTTTAAAGTATTGAATAAGAAATTTAACTCATAAGCTCTTATCTACTGTATTAAATAAATAGTTTAATTAATACATAACGGCAAATTATGATCCATATATTAGTTATTTATAACTTAGTTTAAAGTCTAGAATATTTGACAATATATTTATATTGCCATTAAATAGATAACATGATGCTTTATTTTCATCTTGAAAAATGATAAAAAATGGTAGTTCAGTTTCAGGAATTATTATATAGACTTCATCTAAAGTTGCAGTTAATGCTTGACAATGTACCTTTACAGCAGGGTCAAATGGTACTTTAATCGCATAGCCATCATCAGTAATAGGGTCATTTTTACAATATATACCCTGAATGTTTTTAACCCAACTTCCAATTATATTTTGAATTTCTGGGTTTGACTGAACTACTTTTACAACTTTATTTTGCTTAGGATTAAAAATTTCAATATGTTTAAAGTCTTGGGCATTAGCATAAAGTGGCTTTATAAATATAAATAGGAAAGATAATACAACTACTATTTTTTTAGTCACATGAATCACCTCTGTACTAGTGTTACCGTAATGAGCTCTACTTATTAGAGATTAATAGGTTTAATACAGACTTTTCTTAAAGGGTGATATAGAAAACTAATAATTAAGAAAATAGTTAAGTTATACTAGTACTAGTAAAATACTGCGGCATAACTGATAATAAAAATTTTATACAATAAAAAAAGTTCCATATGATGATGATAAGCTATCTCTAATAAAAATTAAAAAGAATGAGATAAAAAATAACTCTAGGTGGTAAGTACTTAGGAATATTTTTTATGGAAAATATATATTGTTTTGCAATAATAAGGTTTAGAATGATATAATTCGATATGAAATAATGTTGCAACATATAAATAATTTATGAATCACTCAAAGGAGAATAAGTTATGAAGAAATTAAGTAAACATGTTATATTACTTATCTTATTCTTACTAATATTTACTATATTGATAGGTTGTAGCAATAAACAGAACTCAAAAAACACTTTCGATATAGAACAATTTGCAAATGAAATGAAATGTAAGAATTATAAATTTGAATTGAAAGATGTAGGAAAAGATTTTCTGACAACTAAAAGAAAAAGGATGATAATTGGTAATGAAGCATTAGATATTTATTTATACAGTAACAATAAAAAGATGGAGAATGAAGCAAAATTTATTGATAGTGATGGAAGCGGATACAGTAATGGCGCTAAATCAATACAGGTTGAGTGGGTTGCACCTCCTCACTTCTATAAAAGAGGGTGCATTATTGTTCAATATGTTGGGAAAAACGAAAAAATTATATCGGATTTAAAAAATATATTGGGAGAACAGTTTGCAGGATATAAATAAGCATTCTTGCACTTTAGTAATTGTGTTACAACATAAAGAAATTATGTATTAACAAGCATAAATGTATTAAAATATAATAGTTAGATATTGCAAACTAATTTTATAGTTTATTTATAACATAAATATCTAAATCAATTCAAAGTATAAAATTTTAAGGGAGCATATACATGAAAAATGAAAAATATATTAAATATGGATTATTCTCATCCATACTTATAGCTTTAGGTCCAATACTGTGGCTATTCATTAACATATACGATAAAAATTATGAATCTATAATATTGAACATAGCTTTTGTTATAGTTGGAATTACTTTAGTATTCTATAATCTCAGAAACTATTTAAAAATATACAACAAAAAACGTAATATTGCCTTAGAACTGCTAAGTCATATAGTATCGTTTATATGTTACATTCTATTAATAGTAGTAATAGTAATAGCTTTTATAGGATTTTGTATAGGAATTGACCTTATACAAGAAAAACTATTCGTTAAAGGAGAATATCTAATTTATCTTATAAAAAGTCCATATTCATATTTATTATTTGTAATACTGATAATAGTGGCTAGTAGAATTGGAATGCTATTTTCAAGAGAAGAAAAAATCTCTTCTGTGAATAAAAGCTTATCTTTGTGGTTAAAGATTGATAAGTTTCTGATATTAACAATAATTCCACTTATATATATAATACTAACTAGTGTAGTGGTAGTTACAGAAGATGGTATTTATGATTATAGCTTTTACAACTTAAAGGGAAATAAATACAGCTTTAGTGATGTAGAGTATGTAAATACTGGGTTTGTTGATAGTGGAAGAAATAAGGGTGAGTTTTTCTATAATATTGAGTTTTAAAATGGTATAAGGTTAAAATTAGCTCATCCATCTATGGCTCGACCTTCAGAGAAATATGACTATGATTCATGGCAAGAATATGTTGATATAGACAAATATATTATGAATAGTGGAGCTAAAAAGGATTCTAGTGAAAAAGGTTCAAACTATGTACAAATGGATAAGATATATGTAGATAAGTTGTTAAATGTGGTAAGGAATAAGTAATGAATACAGATTGTATTATCTATACAAAGTGGTATTTTTACATATGAACAATTTTCTTAAATTATGGTGTAAGAGGTTAATACTCAAGTAAGTAGTTAAGTTACAACAGTAAAATACTGTGGCGTAACTGGTAACAAAAATTTTATATAATCAAAAAAAAGTTCCAATAGCGGTAGGAGCTTTTTTATTTTTAAGACTTTAGAAGAATATATTATATTTCAATTATCAATTGAAGATAAATTCATAGTTTATTTTATACCGTTTATAAAAATATAGTTAAAAAGAAATATCTTTTAAGTTATAATATAAAGTAAGAAGGGGTTGATATTATGAAAAGATTAAAGCCGCTAAATGATTTTATATTTAAAAAGCTTTTTGGTGAAAATGAAGTAAAAGATAATTTAGTTGCATTTTTAAATGCAGTTTTAGATAGAAAAGATAGAGCAAGATTAGTTACATTGGAAATAATAGACAATAAAGAATTAACTAGGGAACTTATAAATGATAAAACTTCAATACTTGATGTAAGGGCAAAAACAGAAGATGGAACGCAGATAGACATAGAAGTTCAGCTTACTAACCAGCATAACATGGATAAAAGAACATTATTCTATTGGGGTAGAATGTTTAGTGAAAGCATAGCAAAAGGAGAAGATTATAAACATTTACCTAAGGTGATAACTATAAATATATTAGACTTTAATTATATAGAACTTGATAAATTTCATACTAAGT
>JAVBWC010000055.1:0-28380 GCA_036677675.1 Clostridiaceae bacterium
TAAACAAGAATAAGATGGAGCGCCGTATGAGGGGAAACTCTCACGTACGGTGTGGAGCAGGGGAAAAGATGGAGATAAAATCAAAATCTTACCTATTGCTATATAAATCTATTGAACTAGAATATCAACTTCAACAAAATAATAAAACTAAATTGCTTGAAATGGTAAAAAACATATCAAATATTGTAAATATACATTATATAAGACAAAAGGAACCAAAAGGGCTAGGGCATGCTATAAGCTGCGCAAAAACCTTCGTAGGAAATGAGCCCTTCGCTGTTATGCTGGGAGATGATATAGTATATAATAAAATACCCTGCTTAAAACAGCTAATAGATTGTTTTAATGAATATAAAACAAGTATTATTGGAGTACAAACTGTTCCAAAGGATGAAGTTTATAAATATGGAATAATAAATGGTCTTCACATAGAAGATAGAGTTTATAAGGTCAAAGACCTTGTTGAAAAACCAAGTATTGATGAAGCCCCATCAAACATCGCTATACTTGGAAGATATATAATAACCCCTAAAATATTCAATATACTAGACAACACTCTGCCTGGAAAAGATGGAGAAATTCAGCTTACTGATGCACTTAAAACATTAATATCTCAGGAAGCTATGTATGCTTATAATTTTGAAGGAAAAAGATATGACGTTGGAGATAAGCTAGGATTTCTTCAAGCAACTGTAGAATTTGCTCTTAGGAAGGAGGAACTTAAAAAGCCTTTTATGGAGTATTTAATTAAGTTAGTTGAAGATTTACGGATAAAAAATCAACTTTCTAAAAACAAATAAAAATACAGCCCAAGTCTAATAAAATTAGTTACTTTATTAGACTTGAGCTGTCATTTCAAATATATTCACTTATTATATAAACAAACTTCTCAATGTCTCCTAAATTATTTAAAATAATTTCATATACCATCCCTCTGTTAAGTTTTAAATAATCATGTACTAGTATATTCCTGAATCCTGCCATGTTACAAAGATTATTTTTTAGTTTTTCATCTATTAACTTATTTTCATATAAAACTTGAAATATATCTTTATTACTTTCTGGTTTTCTATATCTCATATCTGAAATTATATGATTCCCTATATCTATAACACACTCAATAGAAAGATGTAAAAAACGTTCACTTGAACCATATATCAAAGGATTATCTATATATTGTTCTCTAGTATATTTTTTTGCTGAACTCAAATATGTAAGATACTCTTTTAATTTATCTATTCGAGTTATAACTACATCTCTTTTTGCCACATTAATCCCTCCTGAAATACTCACCTTTTTTTATGCTGTCAATCATAGATTCATTATAAATATCTGCATAATACTTAAAATCAAAATACTCTCTTAAGACAATGGATTCAAAAGAGGCTCTTTCATCATTATCTTTTAAAACAATACCCGCTTTTACTATTTCATGTTTTAATAACAAAGAAGCTTTATTTAAAGATACTATATCAACTGGTATACCAAAAAAAACTTTACCTCTTTCAATAATATCTCCTCGTATAAACATATCTTCCATTTCTGAATAATTATCTTCAAAATATATTCCTAAATCTATATCACTTTCCTTATTTTCCTCTCCACGTGCTCTTGAACCAAACAAGTATGCAAACTTAACTTTATATTCTTTATCTATTTCATCCATAAATTTTGAAGCTAATTTTTTCATTTCCTTATATGGCATATCCAATCCTCTCTTTTACAAAATATACTTATTACTATTATATCATATTAGCATTTTTAATTTTAAAAATACTCTAATAAACCTAATTAAAATAAAAATTAAAACTATCAAAATGTATTATTACATCTTAATAGTTTGTTAAGTAGTTAACTTATATAATTACGACTTTTTTGGGTGGCACCTGGTACCCTTGCGATGGAGCAATGTAACCGAGCTTGCTTTATTTCACCACAACTTTCACTACTGCTCCTGCAGTTAAAGGGGTACCACCTTTACTTTTTATTTTATCATTTACAAGGAAGTAATAATTCCCCTCATTATTAAAACCCTCTTTTAAATTTACAACTATCTTTCTTCCATCTACAACAGTAAACTCTACTGGAATATTTTCATCATTTTCTCCTGAAACTAACTCTATGTTTTCATCATTTACAGTACTTTCATCAATATCTTTATTAAAGGTTACAGAAATAGTTTTATCATTTTTATTTTTTGCAATCTCTTGAATGCTTTTACTGTTTAGCTTAAACAGTTTTTCATCTTTATTTATGTTAGATAAAATCAAAGCTGCTGCCTCCAAGGAATCTTCATCCTCATTAACCTGTAAATCTGGAGCTATGCCCACATGTTGAATTACACTTCCCTTTGGTGAGAAAAATTTAAAGGTTGTAAGCTTCATGTAGCTTCCGTCACTTAAGGGAAACATATTCTGAGCAACTCCTTTTCCATAGGTTGTTTTTCCTATAAAAAATGCCTTTCCATAATCCTTTACTGCTGCTGATAAAATTTCTGAAGCACTAGCGCTGTACTCATTAACAAGAAATATTATTGGAGTTTCTATAATTTTAGGATGACTTGTACCATAATAGGTAAGTTTATTTTTATTATTGTCCTCCATCAAAACCATAGGTTTATCACCCAGGAAATACCCTCCAATATCAAGAGCAGAATTCACATATCCCCCACCATTATATCGCAAATCAATTATATAGCTTTTCACATTATTCTCTTCTAGCTTGTTAAGCTTGTCTAAGAATTCATAGGAAGTTGTACCTCCAAAAGAAGAAATTCTTATATATCCTATGTTATCCTTCAAAATCTGGCTTGTTACTGTAGGCGCAACAATGCTTTTTCTTGTAATCTCAAAATTTAAAAGCTGTTCTCCTCTTTTTACTACTATATTAACCTTGCTTCCTTCTTCCCCTTTTAAATATTTTGAAGCTTCTTCTGCTGCTTTTCCCTGAAGGCTGATTCCATCTGCACTTACTATTATATCTCCAGCTTCAAGTCCCACTTCCACAGCTGGAGAATTTTCAATGGTAGATAAAACCTTAACACCTTCCTCCACTACATCCATGTATATACCTATTCCACAGAACTTATTGTCTATGCTGTTTACAAAGCTGTCATACTCTTCTTTTGTAAAATAGCTTGAATAAGGATCATCTAAAGCTCTAATCATTTCATCAATAGAATTAATATTTTCAATCTTATCTCTTACATCATCAATATAATAGTTGTTTATTAAGGTTTTAGCCTCTAATACAGTATCAACAGCTTTGGTCTCTGTTGAATATGCTATAGCTTGTCCTTGTATAAACGCCCCCTCTTCAGCAGAAACGCTTATAAAAGAAAAGTTCAATGCATATATTAATGAAACTAAAAATAATAATAGCTTGTTTTTCTTATTATTAAATCTTTTATTTTTTGATATGTTCATATTTTTCACCCCACTTTTACAGTTTACAGTTTACAGTTTACAGCTTCGCTGTCTACGCACATTGCAGCAAAGCTGCAATAGCGGATTTCTAGAATTAAGCTCTGCTTAATTCTTTCATTAACTGTAAACTGTCATCTGTAAACTGTAAACTTTTTTAACTGTAAACTAGTTAATTATTTTTTATATAAATTTAAAACTGTCTCCAGTTTCGAAGACAGTTCCATAAATATATTAATTTCAAAGTTCTATTCAATAGAAATAATTTCTAATGCATCCTCTTGCCCTGCATTTCCTGTATCTTTATCTGAATAAGCTACACTGCTGCCATTTACAGATACTTGTTTTATTGTTTGAGGGATTGAAGTACTTGATATCGCTTCTTGTGTTTCAGTAAAGTTCATTAAAGAAAAAGGTTGTCCCTTTTCACTTGCATTTAAAAAAGCTTCACTTACAACTGAAAAATCAACATACTTTCCAGTACTGTCATGATAAGCATGAGTACCAAATTTTGAAACCTTACTTACGAAATCTTGATAAAAAGCATCATTTTTAGTTTCACTGTAATTTAAAAATCCATCAATCAAAGTTTGAGAATCATACTCATATACTGTACCTGTAGTCTTATCTTTTACCAAGTATGCATTCATCTTAGCTGAAGCATTTGTTCCCGCTGCCAAACTAATGCATCCTGCAATAGCTAAAGCACCAAAGATTTTAGTTTTAATTTTCATCTTAAATCCTCCTTCACACAACCTTATTTTGTTATTTATTTACAGTTATTTTTATACCTTCTTTTATTGCTTTTTCATCTGTAGTTTCTACAACAGTATGAAAAAACTTTTGGTTAACTGCATATCTGCATTTTTGTCCTAAAACTGTTACTGTATATTTCTCTGGAGTTTTAGTATCTAAATTAATAATTACATGCCTGTCCATATTACTTAGACCATTTTCCATTCTCACAGTCATTTTAGGGATATCTTTATTTTTTTCATCCTTTACAGTGTTATAAACATTTGATTCTGATACTTTCTTCCCACCATATATTACTTCTACCTTTACATCTTTTCCCTTGTACTTTTCTTGAAGCTGTTTTGAATATTCTGCTGCAACCTTATCCAACTGAATTTTATTAGCCTCTGATGTAACAGTAATCTTAGCTTGAACTTCCTTATCTCCAGCTTGAACCTTTGCACTTTCCATATTCTTCTTTAGTGCTTCAGTTATATCCTTATCTACTTCTTTAGCACCCTCTTTTTTTACTGTTTCCTCATTTACTTGCTGAACATTCTTTTCACTTTTAGCTTTTCTCATAGAAGCAATAGTAGCAAATGTACTTCCTACAAGAGCCAAGGTTACAAAAGCAATTATTATTTTCATACCCTTCTTTTTACTATTATTCTTCATTTTTAACTTCATCTCCTATAGATATATTATTTTGCATGGTAAAATTAACCTTCCATTCACTTAAATCAGCATCAGCTTTATTTATTTCATTTTCTTCAAAATTAAAATTATAAATTCTAGCTTTATAAGGACTTATTGAAACATCTTTCAGATAAAACATACCTGATGCAGTCATTTCTCCTTCAGCATCTATAATTGTTATAGGTAATTTTTCTACATTAATAGTCTTATCACTACCGTTACGTATAACAATTGTAACAGCTATTCCACCTTCTCTCATTTTAGAAACATCATAGGTAGATATACTTACTTGTCCTTTTCTCAATAAAGGAAGACTCTCTAAAAATTTCGTATATTTTTCTTTATTCTGAACAGAAACTTGTTCTGGCAAATTTTCATATTCTACTTTAACAGTAGCTTCAGCCTTTATCCTAGTGTCAAATACAATTTTAAGTTCTCTCAAATCCTGTGATTCCAAAGATACTTCGCTCTTAGAAAAATATATCTTCCAAGGTCTTACAGTACTTGCTGGTATATCTCCAACTTCTCTTAAATCAAATATCTTACTTGCCAAAACCTTTCCTTCCCCATCTACTATTATAAAAGGAACATTTTCAAGATTTATAGCCTTTGCAAGTCCATTTCTTATAAAAATACTTGCTTCATAGCTATCTCCCATATCAAATATATAATCTGTACTTACATTAACATCCCCCTCTTTTATAGGTGGCAGTGTAGAAATTTCATCTGTTAAACATTCCTTTTGAAAATTGGAAAGTCTATCCTCTATTTCAGGGTGAATAGAAAGCTTAGTGTCTACTACTTTTCTTTCATCATTTGAATTATTTATCATAATTTCCCTCCATAATAAATTTAAAAGAATCCTCAATTTATAATTTTCCATTTACAAGTATACCATAACTGTCCAATTTAATGAACAAAGTTAATTGAATTTTCTTCCACATTAAGTAAATAAATTGTTAATTTTTTTATAGAATTTAACTTCCTATTAAACTTAGTAGTAAAAGCTAATAGATTAATTCTATTAGCTTTTACTAACTAATTAATGATTTATCCATGACTAACAATTATAAAGTTAATCATTGTAATTGCAAAATCTATGAATTTTAGTTTTACTTTGTTTCTGCTGGAAGATTTACAGTCATAACATTTTTACACATTGCTTTATTTTCTTCTTCATCAACAGCCACCACCGCTACATATAGTGTTCTGCCTATTGAAGTTGTTTCATATTCAAAGGTTGCTGTTCCATTATCAATAGTAGCAGTGACTGTATCCGTTAATTTTGGTGTTCCATTTGTACTTGCCACTATTTCATAACGTTTTGGAATGGAAGTCAACGTATTCCATGTTATTGTTACTGTAGATTTTCCATCAGTGTTGTTTCCACCATCAGTAGCTACTATAGATGTTGCACTAAATTCTTCATGCATTACTGTAACAACAACTCTCTTTGTAGCTGATTTTGTAGCTCCATCTTTCGTAACAGTTATAGTAGCTTTTAAAGCTATGTCTCTATCTTTTGCTACTGGTTGTTCCTTGATTTTTATCTTCTGATCTGCAATTTCAATGTAGTCTCCATCTTTACTTTGACTTTCAAGCTGCCAATCAATTTCTACTGTTACATTGGCGTCATTAGTTATAAATCTACTTTCAAATGGTATATCAGTATCTTCTTTTATAACCATATCTTGCAGTGCATTTTGTTCTGCACGAAGTATTTCATCTATACTTGCATATCTACTTGCTATTCCAAGCATCATCATCTTATACTTCAACGTATCAAAAGCAGTATTAATTTCTTTTTGAGTTATACTTGTAAACCCACCTGCTTGTTGAGCAACCTTGTCTCTAACTGCTTTTGCTGCAAAAATAGAATTAACTAATTCAGGTTTCTTATCTGCATCTAGAGCCGGTGACAATGATGCATCATTAGCTTCAGTTATAAGCCTGTCAAGATCAACTAAACTTACCCATACTACAAGTTCTTCATCTGTTGTTATTTCTGATATGTTTCCAGCCTCATCTACTGCTACAACCTTATAGTTTGTATACAAATTAGCATCTGGATCAATTTTAATATTTCCTTCAAGACCAGTAGTATTTAAACCATAACCTATACCATTTCTTACGGTTACACTTCTTGCCTTATTTGCTTTTACTGCATCTTCAAGCTGATCAGGAGAATTAGCACTATCCGCCTTTAACATAAGGTATATCTTACCGTCTTCAGTACTTCTTGCAACAACATTATCTCCAAGATATATACTCTTATATGCTCCAACGAAAGAAACTTTTGGTGCTAGATTATCTACCACTAGGCTATAATCCGAAGCCACTGAAGCCCCAACCTTATTAACAATAACTAATTTAAATTCTATGTCTTTATATTCTGGAGAAGCTGGTGCCATTCCCTTAGGAGCTTTAATAATATTTGTAACACCATCATAGTAAAGACATTCTGGTCTCAATCCATTAGCATTATCAGCATTACTCTTATCTAACTGACTTATATTAAAACCATCTTCTACCTTCCAATTTTTTATAGAATTTATAGTACTTACTGGTACAAGCCATGCACTTTCTCCTGAATTTAATGGTTTAGGAAGTGTTACATCTACTGCTCCCTTTACTCTGCTTTTTACCAAAGTAGGTTTATTTGGAAGTCCTTCCTCTACCATATCTACAGTAGCAGGATCACTAGAAATATATGCAATTACACTTGGACATTTTCCCCTATTGTCTGGTGCTGCTGTTGAATTATACCTTCCTGCTATGAATATGTCATATTTACCCTTTTTTAATTGAGTAAGTGAACTGTCTTTTACCATAGTTCTTTCACCAGTCCATGCAAGTCCAGCATTAGAAGTAGTTACAAAATGACTTAAAGTACTGTCAACACCATATATAGTATCTTGTGTATCTACATCTCCATATCCCTTAATAGCTTTTATTTGGCTAGTTTGGCTTAAATCTAATTTTCTTTTATTTGGAAGAAGATAGATATAATAAGCACTTAATCTAGCTTTTAGTGACGGAAGCCATTCTTCTATAGTTACATCTCTTCCATCAACTCCAAAACCAAAATCATCATTATCTTTAACCGTTAGTATAACTGGCATATCAGCCTGCTTAACTTCTGTTGGTCTACTTTCAGATTTTCCACTTCTTGTAACTGTAATCCAAACACTCTTCTGTCCCACTTTATCAAGTTCAAGTCTTTGAAGAACAGCCTTATTGTATTTTCCTTCTCTAACAACAGTAGCCTTAGATAAGGATTTAGTACATTCCTCACTATCATAAGCATTCAGTACATCTCCTACATTAAGCTTTGGAGGATTTGCATAAAGATTGTTGTCATATAAATTTTTAACTTCAATTACATCTGCATTTTGATCTGGATTATTATAAATGGTTATTGTATTTGTTTCATTAAGCATTTCTGATGGAATTTCCAGTTCTAGCTTAACAGTTCTATTAAACCCAATTACATCTCCAGTATAAATTCTAATTCCATTACGTATAGTTACCTTTTCTCTATCCCAGCATACTGAAAATTGATGCATTGTATTATCGTCTTTAATTCCGGGAACTTTATCTGGTAAGTATTTATCTTCTATTTCCTGAAGAGTTAAATTTACATCATAATACGGAACTGTAATCTTAAGGTCGTCCATTTTTATTATCTTGTTATCAGTACCTGATTTTTTTACAAGTTCTCCCTTAATAGTTCCATCTGTATCAATAGGAAGCTTATAAAGCTTTCCTTTACTTGTATAAAAAATTGAATCCTCTACTATATTAATGTACTCTACAGTCTCATTTGTAAGCTTATGTTTAGTACCACTTCCATCAACACTTATTTTATAAAGCTTTCCTCCATCCTTGTAGTTACTATAATAAACCCAGTTTCCAACTACATTTAGATGGAAGCCCTTATCAAACTCTCTCGTTTGTCCCATTATAGGAATTACAGTTCCTGTACCATCCTTTTTAACCTTGCTTAAAACTCCTGAGCTTGATGTATAGTAAATCCAGTCTCCACTAACCTGAATGGAATCTGCCCACTCATCACTTAGCTTAGAAACATAGGAACCATCTTTATTTATAACATAAGGTCTATGTCTGTCATTTTTATTTGTATAGTATATCCATCCTCCTAATACATTTATATAGGCTGCTTCATCCTTTAAGGCTTCACTAACTGGTGCTCTTCCAGTACCATTGCTTCTTATTTTATAAAGTCTTCCACCATCTGAATGGTTGCTGTAGTAAATCCAATCTCCTGATACATTAACATAAGCTGCCATATCATCACAAAGCTTTTGTTTTGAAGTACCATCTTCTTTTACCTTATAAATCTTTCCGCCTTCAGTATAATTACTGTAATACACCCATCCATTAAGTACGTTTATGTATTGAGCATTATCATCAGCAATGGCATTATTAAACACACCATTAGTATCTAGCTTATAAAGCTTATTTTTATCATCTGTATTATTAAAATATAAGTATCCATAAGGGTCTTCTGTTACATATCCATTGTTATTTAAATTTCCTACTGTATTTCCTTCAATATTTCCATTTAGTAATCTAAGCTTGTTTTTACCTTTATTATAGTGGAGAGTATACAAATTCCCTGTAGCTAAAACAGCTTTGTTACTTGATAAGATTTCAATATTTTCTGTGCTATTTGCAGAGGAAAACACAACAGTTTCTCCTATTTTTTTCACACTATTGCTGTGTTCTACTTTAAAATATTCTGCTCCATCAACACCTTCTACTGCAGTAACCTTAACCATTATAACCTTAGCAGTTGAGTTAACCGTTACCTCCGCATTTACCGATGGTGCAACAAGCTCGTATTCAGAAGTCTCACTATTCCAGCCATATACTTTTCTTTCCCCATCTGGTCCAATGTAAGTAATTTCATCATGTTGTGTAAGATTGTTGCTTCCGGAAATATCTATATCCCCGAAAATATTTTTTATTTTTTCTAAAGTAGGTCCATAGCAGTAATAAACATCATAGTCTCCATTTAAAATCTCATTTTTTAATCTTGCATTATTTGCAAGATAGTCTATAGAATAAGCTGTATCTCCTAGAATAATAAGACCATCTTCAGCGGGTAAACCTGCGTACAGGTTTTTTACATTAAAATAAATCTTATTATGCTTTACTAGCTTTTTACCATTCTTAGCCTTAATATCTTTTAAAATTATGTGATACTGCTTACCTTGAACATAGTTAGCGTTTGGTTTTATAGTTATCTCCCTATTATTTTTTGACAAGGATAGGGTAGTGCTAACTTTTGTATCGTTCCAATCTTCAACATAAATATTAGTTGAATTTATAGTGCTTGAGTCTAATTCTCTATTAAGTTTAATAGTCCAAGTCTTATTAACTGAAACTCCTTCATTTTTATATGTAACTTTATAGTTTTTGTCTTTATCGTTACTTGTATCAGCCAAAGCTGTACTTGGCGTAAATAAAAAGCTTATAGCCAATAGCATAGCTAACATTCTATTAAAGTTCTTTTGCCTCAAAACTCTCCCTCCCATAAGTAAAATTTCATCTATTTTAGTTATCGTTATGAATCACAAAAATATTACCCCAAAATGACCTTTTTTCGAAGTTTTTTGCATAATTTAAATTATAAATTAAAATATTTAGCATGTCCACCAAAATAGGGTAATTCAAGATAAACAAGTTACTAAAAAAGCCCTACACTTTCGCGTAGGACTTTTAATTTTTATTTACTTTTAGTATATTCCAACTTATTCCTAGCAACTGTTACCTGTTTATACTTCTTCAACAGTTTTGCTATTCTTTATAACTTTTCTCTTAAATTTGTTAGTTAAATCATCAAATAAAGTATACACTACAGGTATAAACACTAGTGTTAATAATGTAGAAAGCATTAATCCTCCAATAACTACAATTGCCATTGGTGCCTGTGCTTCTGCTCCTTCTCCAATACCTAAAGCTAGTGGAACAAGTCCTAAAACAGTAGTTAAGGTTGTCATAAGAATAGGTCTAAGTCTTATTGGACCTGCATTTACTATTGCTTCATTTCTCTCTTCTCCGTGATTTCTACGAATATTTATATAATCTACAAGAACTATGGCATTGTTAACAACTATACCCGCCAGCATTATTACTCCTATAAATGCAGGTACGCTCAACGCCTTTCCAGTTAAGAATAACCCAAGTGCTCCACCAGAAAATGCTAAAGGAACTGACAGCATAATTGTAAAAGGATGAAGCAGTGATTCAAACTGAGAAGCCAGTATCATAAATACAAGAATTACAGCTAACGCTAAAGCCATTGATAAATCTTTTAAAGCATCATTTAATTCTTTATTTTCTCCACCTAATTCATAACTATATCCTTCTGGCAAATGGTATTGTGATAATTTTGCCTCTATGTCCTTTGAAATACTATTTAAATCTCTTTCTATTATCTGTGAAGTTACAGTTATATTTCTTACTTGTCCACTTCTATTTATTACGCTTGGTCCTTTGTCTATTGTAATCTTTGCCACCTGACTTAATGGCACAAGAGTTCCTGTAGGTGACTGTAGACTTGTTTGTTCTAAGTTAGCTATACTTTCTTTAAAGCTTTCATCACCCTTTATAACAACATTAATCTCATTACCATCTAATTTGTATCTAGTTGCAGTGGCTCCTGTAATATTAGATTTTACAGAGGATGCAATTTGAGCTGCTGTTAAACCATATTGTGCAGCATTTTTTCTATCTATATTAATCTGTACTTCTGGTACTCCATCTTCAACACTGGATTTAACTTCTCTTGTGCCCTCTACAGATTCAACTATATTTTTAAAATCATCTCCTACTTTTTTTAGAGTTTTCAAGTCATCTCCCTTTATATTTATACTCACAGGGGCACCACCTGAAGATCCGCCCATAGAAAAGGTTGATGCAACAGTAACACTTTTTTCCGCTCCAGGTATATCTTTAATTAACTCTCTCACTTCATCCGCTACTTCAGCTGCACTTCTATTTCTATCTTTTTTATCTTTTAAAAGAACACTAATGCTGGCAGTATTGGTTTTATTTCCATTAAGAGACATCGCCCCTCCAGAACCTACTTTGGAGAATATAGTCTTAATTTCATTTAAATTTTGCAGCTTGCTCTCTACTTCTGAAACAATAGCATCTGTATCCTTTAATTCGGAGCCTTCTGGAAGAGAAATACTCACTGAAAATTCTCCCTGATCCATAGTTGGGAAAAATTCCGCTCCCACTGTTGCAATAGAAGCCATACTAACAGCAAAGATAACAAAGGCTATTATAATTGTCCTAACTCTATGATTTAAGGCTTTTTTTAACAGTTTTTTGTATCCATTCTCAATTTTTATAAAAACTGATTCAAAACCATCAAATATAAAGGAAAATATCTTTAAAACTCCTTTTGCTTTTCTTTTTTCACCAGAATCAATAGCTAAAAGCTTTGAAGAAAGCATTGGCACAAGGGTAAGTGAAACTACTAAGGATGCCATTAAGGACATTGTAACAGTAAGTGCCAGCTGCTTAAATATTGTAGCAGTAATACCCTCAACAAAAACTATAGGTAAAAATACAGCTACTGTTGTAAGAGTTGAGGCAGTTATTGCCATAGTCACTTCTTTTGCACCAATTTCTGCCGCTTCTTTTCTTGAATGACCTTCCTGCCTGAATCTATAAATATTTTCTAGTACAACTATAGAGTTATCAACAAGCATACCAACTCCTAGTGCAAGACCGCCTAAAGTCATAAGGTTAATTGTTACACCACTAAAATAGATTAAAATGAAGGTAGCAATTATTGATATAGGAATTGCTGTACCTATTATAAAGGTAGTTCTTAAATTTCTTAAAAATAAATAAAGTATTAAAACCGCAAGCAATCCACCTATTGCTGCATTTCCTGCCACATTGTCAATAGATTTTTGAATATACTCAGATTGATCCATTACAGTATTTATCTTTATATTTGGATAATCCTTTTTAAGTTTTTCAATTTCTTCATTAACAAGCTTTGCAACCTTAACAGTATTTTTTCCTGATTGTTTTTGCACAGATATATTTATACTGTTTTTTCCATTTGTTCTTGCAATAGACTCTACTTCTTTATTTGCAAGACTTACTTCTGCAATATCACTTAGAAATACGGAATCTCCACTTGGAAGAGATATAAGAAGATTCTTTATCTCTTCTATGGACTGAAACTCACCTATAGTTCTTATAGTAAGCTGCTGCTTCCCTTTTTTCACTTCTCCTCCTGGCATATTTAAATTTTCCCCTGCCAGTATTTTAGATAAGTAGTCTATGGTCAATCCATATCCTCGCATTTTTTCCTGATTAACATTTATTTGAACCTGCTGTTCATAACCACCAGATACAGTAATAGAGGCAACTCCATCCAGCCTTTCAAGTCTTGGTTTTATACTATCCTCTGCAATTGTCTGAAGCTTTGCTATATCTCCACCATTGGAAATGGTTAGCTGAATAATAGGTTGACTGTTTGGGTCAATCTTCATAACCATAGGACTACTTGCATCCTCTGGAAGAAATCCCTTCACCAAATCAATCTTTTCTCTCATTTCAAGGGATGCAAAATCCATATCTGTACCATAGTTGAACTCTGCAATAACTATAGAATTTCCTTCCGAGGACACAGAGCTTATACTCTTTATGTTACCCACAGTTCCTACTGATTCTTCCAGTGGTTTTGTAATAAGCTTTTCAATTTCCTGTGGTCCAACGCCGCTGTAATTGGTACTTACTACCGCATAAGGAATCTCCATCTCAGGTAATAAATCTATAGGCATCCTGCTTAAAGATACCCCACCTAAAATCATAACAATTAAGGTTATCATTACTATAGTTACAGGTCTTTTAACGGAAATACTGGGTAAACTCATTATTTTGCACCTCCAACAACCTTAACCTTTGTATTGTTTTCAACATATTCTTGTCCCTTAACTATTACCTTTTCTCCTTCCTTTAGGCCAGATAAAATTTCAACATATTCACCTGTATCCAAGCCTACTTTCACCTTTTTTTCCACAGCTTTACCATTTAAAACTATATAAGCTAAATATTTATCATTCACTTGTAAAACTGCTTCATTTTTTACTGCAAGAACATTTTCCTTTTTATCTGTATCCAGATTCACTTTAGCAAACATACCAGGTTTAATTTTGTTATCCTTATTATCAAGGTATATCTTAACAGCAAATAGCTTTGTTTTTGCATCTGCCGCAGGACTTATATTATTAATTTTTCCTTTAACTCCATCCATAGAAGCAGAAGGAATATCAACTAAAACTTCTTGTCCATTTTTAATTTTGTTTATTACATTTTCCGTTACATTTATATTTGCGGTAACTGTACCAACACCCACAACAGTCACTGAAGGTTGAGCGTTAGATGCAAATTCTCCAACTTCAATATTTACTGAAGAAATAATCCCATCTATAGGAGAAGTTATAACAGTATTGTTTAAAGCGTCCAGTGCCTGATTATAAGAAATCTGAGCCTGTCTATAAGAAACCTGAGCTTGATTTAATTGAGTTGATGTGCCTGATTCCAACTCTGCTATACCAAGTTCAAGCTGCTCTATCTGAGTTTTTGAAGTAGATTCCAATTCACTGATGGATTGTTCAGTCTGTGCTATTTGACTTTGGTTAGACTTTTCAATTTCAGTTACTGCCTGCTCTGCCTGTTCCAGCTGAGCCTTTGAAGCAGCACCCGCTTCATAAAGCTGTTTTGTTCTCTCAAGATTTAATTTTGCACTATCAAGCTTTTGCTTAGATAATTCTTTTGTTCTTTCCAAATTTTCTTTCAAAACTGATAATTTTTCAGCATAGTTCTGCTTTGTTCTTTCTAAATTCTGCTTTGAATTTTGAATTTTTTGAGGATTCATATTGTTCATATCAGCATCATATCTCACCTGTGCAGAATCAAGAGCTACCTTGGCAAGAGCTATCTGATTTTCCACATCCTTTTTATCCAAAGTAAAAAGTACATCTCCTGCTTTAACCTTGCTTCCTACTTTAACATTTACACTTGCAACTTTTCCTGGAAGCTTTGGAACTATAGCTAAATCCTTTTCTGCAAATACTTGTCCACTATATGTAGTCACATTTGAGATAGTTTTTTTAGCTACCTTTTCCACTGAAACAGGAACATACTTTTCCTCATTTTTTGAATCTGCTTGTACATTAACTTTTTCTCTTTTCTTTGAGTATCCTACTGCTCCTATAGCAAGCACAATTATTGCTATTATTAAGATAGTTTTGTTCTTCATTTGCTCCTCCTCCAAATTTCTTATTACTGAAATACTTATACCTCTTAATATCCATTATATTTTCTACATAACCGACTGTCCAGTCATAATTTTTATGTGTTATATTATGTAAATCAAATAAGTATTTTACTTTATATTCTTTAATGTTCCAATTATGGTCACAGATGTGTTGACATTTTTAAACATTATTGATATCATATAAGCACATATTCCAAATCAAACCATGTAAATATATTCTTATTTCATGAAAATTATAGAAAGGCTGCTGAGAAACATGGATATAGGCAAGAATATTTGCAATATTAGAAAAAAGACTAATATGACTCAACAAGATTTAGCAGACACCTTAGGAATAAGCCGTTCAGCAATTTCACGCATAGAAAGTAAAGCTTCTATAGATACTTCACTACTTGAAAAAATATCTACTGCTCTAAACGTACCTTTAATAACTTTAATTTTCAATAATGAAAACGATGCCTCTGATGATATAGCTTCTGATATTGTTCCTTCAGTAAAATCTATAAGAAATCTTCACAGCAACAGTATTGAAGCCTACAGAAAGCTTCCAGACAAAGCCAAGAATTTCATGAGAGCCTTAGGAATTGAAATATATAAAGAAATTAAAGACTGTGAAAATGCTGCAGTAAAAAAATTTTCACAATCCTTAAAAATAAACATGATTAATTTATTTACATCTGAGAATAAACAAGTAGAAAAATCATATGTAGAGTTTATAGATACTTTTACAGCTGATTGGATTCAAAACACATATAAAGGAAAGGAGTTATAAACTTGTTACTAAAAGATGCTATTGAAAGATTTAAACATTATCTGCTTGTTACAGACAAAAGCAGTGAAACAGTAAGATCCTATACTGTAGACCTTACTAATTTTGAAAAATTTCTTGAGTACAAATATAACTGTCCTTTATATCTAAATGAGGTACAGGTAACTGATATAGAAGATTACCTTTATTATCTTAAAACCAAAAACTTACAGACAGCCAGCAGAAGCAGAAACCTGTATACACTTCGCTCCTTTTGGAACTATTCCTATAAAAATAAAATGTGTGGTTTTAATTTGGCAATGGCTGTAGAACCAATTAAAATTCAGAAAAAGGAACGTACCTTTCTTTCAACAGAGGAAGCCTTTCAGCTTATAGATGCCATAGAACATCCTCTTATTCACCTGGTTATAAAAACTTTGTACTATACTGGTCTTAGAATAAGTGAATGTTTAAACCTTAAACTAAAAGATGTAGACCTTGAAAACAAAGTCATTCATGTTATAAGCGGAAAAGGAAACAAGGACAGAAATATTCCTATAAACCAAACCCTACTTCCTTTACTTCAGGATTATTTAAAAAATGAAAGACCACAAGTAAGCAGCAGCTACTTTTTTGCGACTAAAAAAACTGGCTGTTTAAGTGCAGCTTACGTTAATTCAGCTTTAAGAGATACAGTTGAAAAGCTTGGTTGGAAAAAACATGTTACTGCTCATATACTTCGCCACAGCTTTGCTTCCAATCTTATAAAAAACGGGGTAAGTCTAGTTTATGTACAAAAATTGTTAGGACATTCAAATTTAAAAGTAACTTCAATATACACTCACGCAAACATGGAAGAATTAGATAAGTCAATTAATGTATTATAATAGGGTAAAAACTAAACTATCAGGAAGGAATTGAGCTTTATGTCTATAAAACCTAATGATAACTATTTTTCATATACAGAACTAGCAAGAGATGAAATCGCAGCAAATATAAAATCAGAATATGATGATAAATATATTATAAAAAGCTTATTCTCTGGAAAAAGCCGTGACCAATTGGCTAGAGAGTTTAACCATAAAAGCTATAGAACTCTAGATATGTTTATGAGAAGACGGGGCTATATTTGGGATTCTAACAGACAAAACTACGTAGTAAAACCAGAAGAAACTCCCAGATTTGAAACATCCTCTGCTGCCTTTAAGGTTGAAAAAATAATTTCTCTTTTTGATTCAGGGCTTGAACCAATGGAGGTTGCCAAAAAAGTAGGAATGAAGGATCATAGAATTATCGCTACATATATGAAGGATAAAGGCTATATCTGGTCCAGTGAAAGGCAAAATTATGTTCTTCTAAAAGGTCAGCAACCTGAAATAGATTTTATTGAAGATGGATATGAAGAAGAAATGGCAGTAAACTGTAATTCTACTAACTTTAATATTCCTTCTACAGAGGATTGTTATCAGGAGCTTCCTCAAATTGAACAATTTCAAAAACTAATACCTATGCTTGAAATGATTGAAAGAAATAAAGATAAGCTGGCAGAGCTTCTTTCTATAAACAGTGGAGGTACTATCCCCCGCTATGTCGTTGGAGGAATAACCATTACCAAATCTCTGTGTATGTCTCATAATCTTTCTGAGCTGATAAAGGAATTCAGTAAAGAAAAAAATATAAGTCAAAGGGAAATCTTTGAAGTTGCAATTATTGAATTTCTTAAGAAATACGGATATGATAGTGAGGTAAATACCTTATTTTCTAGTTAAGAATTAACAATGAACAATGAACAATGAAGGAAGTTTTTCTTACAGAAAAACTTAAAACTTAAAAGACCTAAACATAGAATTTATCTATATTTAGGTCTTTTTTCTTTTTAATTTTAGTTTTGCCAAAGCAAAACATCCGTCATTCTTAACTCTTAACTCTTAACTCTTAACTCTTAATTCTTAATTCTTAATTCTTAATTCTTAATTCTTAATTCTTAATTCTTAATTCTTAATTCTTAATTCTTAATTCTTAATTAGAATAATGTTGCGTCGCAACATTATTCTATTATGGTATGTATCGGGATTATTTTACAATTTTTAATTTAGCAATATTTTCCATATTTCTAGCTGTTACTACTTCTACCGTTGCTAAGTCTTTTCTCATATTCTCAACCTTTTCAGAAAGGTGTGCCATCTCATTACTTAATTTATCATGTTCAGCCTTATTTGTAACTGCTTTGTCTTCAAGTATTCTCAAAATTCTGCTCTGTTCTTCTTGTTGAGTTTTAATCAGTGAAATATCGCTTTTCATATTTGTAATATCATTTTTCATATTTCCAATGTCACTTTTCATATTTCCAATGTCACTTTTCATATTTCCAATATCACTTTTTATAGGCTCTAATTTTTCATCTAAAAGATCACTAAAAGCTTTTAATATTTCTTTATCCAAATCACTTCACCTCACTTAGTATATCAATTTTATCATTACAATGAATATATATCAAATTAAATACTTAGAGATTTCATTGTTTTTGTTTTCTCAATTTGCTTACTTCTTCTATGGATAATCCTGTTTTTATTGATATTGTTTTATCATCTAAAATATCTAATAAGTTTTTAGCAATTTCAAGTTTTTCTTCTTTTTTCCCTTCTTCTCTTGCAGTATGCAACTCTTCCAGCTTATTAAGTGAAGCTTTTAGATCATTCTCATATAACTCTCTTTCATCTTCATCTAAATACATAATATCAAGTACTTCTATGGCTTTTTTTATGTTTTTATCTTCATCTAGCTCCTTAGGTATTCTAGTTCTACTATATTGATGAGCATTATTTAAAAATGCAACCCATCTGTCCAATCCTGTTCTCAGTTCCTCTAGTTTTTTATCAAATTTACTCAATTCTATAAAATGTAATTCTAATAGATCTGAAAATTCTTTCCCCGTTTTTGTGTTATATAGTTTATATATATTATGATATTCACTGCCCTGCAAATAATTAAAATCCAATACATTGATTCCTATAGTTTTATTTAATTCCCCATATCTCCCCTTCTCTAAAAGTTGATTTGTGTATACCTTTCCCCAATAATACAAAGCCCTCTTATCATAAAAGCTTTGAGGTGCTACTTGTATTTCTATATCATACCATTTCCCTTTTTCATCTACAGCTTTTATATCTAGTATGGACATCTTTCCATTGATATAATTTAATACATTATAGGGGTTCTTAATTGTTATATCTTTGATGTGCTCTTCCTCTATAAGTATTGAATTTATAAATGAAATTAATAAATCTTTATTTTCTTCGCTTCCAAATAATTTCTTAAAGGCTAAATCTATTTTAGGGTTAATTCTACACATATAACCACACTCCTATATTCGAAAGTTCCTAATAATGCTTTTATACTTTGTAAGACATAAAAATACTCTAAACTCTTAACACTATAATCTCAGTAAACTCTTTTAAATCACTTAAGTGCTTTTCAATTATTTCTTTAATTATTCCTAAGTTTACAGCTTGATAATTATGTACTGCAATATTTCTAAAGCCAACCATAGATTTTAGTTTTTTCATAACTTCCTTATTTATAAATCCATTACTTTGTAAAACCTCAAAGGCATCTCTACTATTTTGAGGAATACCTAGCTTTTTTTCTGAAACAATATGCATTGCAAGGTCAATAGCTGCTTCACATGCTCTTTGAATATTTAATATTATTGAATCTTGCTTTGTATAATTTTCAAGATTTTTGGGATTATTATCATATTCTTCATGTATTCTGCTTATACATCTTTCTATAATCTGTATTTTATTATAAATTACATCATTCCCCATATACTGTACCTCTTTTCTTAATGCTTTCTAGTATTTCAGCTCTTTCTTCATTTAATAGAGCATAGTCTTTAAATACATACATTTCAAAATACATTCTTCTATTTTCATCACTGCAATAAATAGTTTTTCCAGTTCCAACTATTTGTGCTTTAAATACTGTAGAAGATTTTTTTAAGTTCACTAAATCCACTTCTCTTTTCATAATGTCTGCCAATTCTTGTGCCGTCATAAATATTTCATAATCACTAAATTCTTCATCACTAAAAAAAGCTATATCTATATCACTATCTTCCCGAAAATTTCCTTTAACACTTGAACCAAATAAATATATTAGATATGGATTTATTTTTTTTATTAAAAAATCACTTATCTTTTTTATACTATCATCACTTAAAAACATACTTACACCCCTTAAGATAAACCTTTTAAAATCAGTGTTTATTAATTATAGTGTTTTAGTCATTGATCATTTTCTTTTTTATTTCTTCTACTTCTTCCACTGTCAGCTCAGCAGCTATTGCTATCTTTTCAACATCTAATCCCATTTTTAATAGATTTTCAGCTATTTTTATTTTTCCTTCCTTTATTCCTTCTTCTCTTCCTTTTTGTGTATAGTGTATTTTCCTTATTTCGTCAATGGTCATCTTAAATACACCTCAACCTTAAGTTAATTCCCTTTTTATTTTATTATATCAAATTTTAAATAACATTTGCACTAACATTAGATTTTACTAAATACTTATTTAATCTGAAAAAGAGAACCACCATTTTGACGATTCTCTTTTATTAAAAGTTTTATACCTATAATATCTGAATATTTAAGGGTTTTTATTCCTCAAATTAAATATAATGGGTTTACTTTATTTTTATAATATTAATTATTATAAACAATATTTTAATAACATTATTTATTTTAAACAATATATTTAAAATATTAAATTATTAATATTTTTTTGTCGAATATTATAAATTACACTAAAGTTTCAACAAATATTTTACACTTGTAAGAATATACCACACTCTTGTGGACAAGCTATATAGCCATTTTTCGTGTAGAAAATACTGGGATATTTTTTGGAAATATAAGTGCTATTAACTCTACAGCTTTAGAAGTTAAAGGTACAGCATTATCTAAATTAAAAGCTGAAGATATTAAAGTTGAAGGTAATACAGTTAAATCAGTAAGTGCAAGTGAAGATGGAAAAACTGCTACTATAGCATTAGAAGATGCTTTAATAGTTGGTGAAACTGTTAAAGTTACTGCACTAGAAAAAGATTACAATGTAACATATACAGTTACAGCTACTGGTGTGGCAGTTGTTGAAGGTCAAACTTACGATGATGACACTGAAGATCAATTTGTGAAAATGGTAGTTGATGGCAAAGCAGTAACAGCACAAGAATTAATTAATGCTGGTTATACTGTAAACTTTGAAGCTTTCACTACTAAAGCAGCCACTACACCTGCAACTATTTTTGATGGTACTCTTGCTACTTCAACAACGGGGGAATTAGATGCTCCAATCGGATTATTAGGTAGTATTTCTTTAGATCGTTATGTGAAAGTAACAGTATCAAATGGATCAGATGTAATGACATCTGCTATTACAAAAATTACAATTAAAAATACTAATATCTCAGCAGACACTATTACAAGTGCTGTTTTAACTAACGCAACAACAGGTGCTGAACAAACTAGTTTAACTCTTGTAACAGGTGAAAGTGCAGATTTTACAGAAATCGATGTTAAATCAGCTAACACTACTGAAGTAATAAATTCAGGTAGTTTCACAGTAAAATCATCTGATGAGTCTGTAGTATCCGTTGATAGTAGCACATATCAGCTTACTGCTCAAGGTCCTGGTACTGCAACTTTAACAATCACTTATGGTGGATCTACTTACACAAAAACAATTACTGTTAAAAATGAAGCTCGTAAAGCTACAAGTGTAAAAGTTGATAAAACATCAGTTCCTGTAGTTCAAGCTGGAACTGCAACAGTTAAAGTTCAATTATTAGACCAATATGGCGATCCAATGAACTTTACTCCTGTTACAGATTTAAATGTAGTAAGTTCTGATGATGCCATTGCTACAGCTACCTTAGTAGCTCCAAGTGGTACTAAATATGAAGCTGTTCTAACAATCAATGGTGTAGATACAGGTTCTGCAATTTTCACATTCCGTAATGGTGCAGATACAAAAATAGGTACAACATCTGTAAGAGCAACTGTAACTGATAACACAGCAATTTCACAATATACATTAGCAGTTGATAGTGATATAACATCTAGTGATATAACTACTCTTAGTGGTGTTGTTACAGGTATTACTAAAAATGATGTTTCTACAGATGCTACAATTGATAATGGCTCTGATGCATATGTAAAAATTAACATCAAAGGTTTAAATAGTGCAGGTCAAGAAATTGTTTCTTCACCTTCAGCAACTAGTGATTACCAGGTAACAGCTGTAAATATGTCTGATGTTGATGTATTAGATACTAACGTTTTTGGTGGTGATGGTGTTTTAGAACAAGATGGATATATTCTTGTTAAAGCTGGTACAGATGCTGGTACAGCTACAATTACTGTAACAGATCGTAATAATGCTAATGTAACTAAGACATTCAAAGTTACAGTTACAAATGTAGGATATACTGTAACAGGTGTTAACTTCAAAAATGTAGCTGCACCAACTTATGCAACTACATTAGATGTTAAAGACTTCTTGTCTTATACAAACTCTGCAAATGATTTAATTATTACTGGTTTAACATTATCAAAACCAGTTTCACAAGCAATTAGATTAGATACTGATGGTAGCACATTATATATTGATAAAGATGGTTCTGGCACTAATACTGCAGGTGATACTGTAGTAGGTACGTTAGTAATTTCTACTACTGGTACATTTACAAACAACGGTGTTAATGCTAACATTACTGATACTGAAACAGGTTTAGGTGTTGTAACTGGTGATGATGGTACTGTAATTTTCAAAGTACTTAACACTGGTAGTGACAAAGTAGTTAGTGGTGATGATCAAGTAGTTGCTACTAAAGCGGTTAAAGTAGATTTCTAATCTTTAGAATTAGCAATCTTACCTCCCTTCGGTCTTTCGTAAGAATCCCCGGGGGTTGTGAAAAAAGTATGAACGAAACAAATAAAAATAAGAGAGGGATAGCTCAAGTAGTTATCCTTCTCAAATTTAAATAAATGAACGGAAATTATATCTAAAATTTCAAAAATAAAGTTAGGTCATATCACTAACTGAAAAATTAAATAATCAAATCATAATTTTTGAGTACCTATCTTTGGTACTCTTCTTTTCTTTTAATTTCACTGCAAAAGAATGTAAAAATACACTGTATAAGAATTATATAAGAGGTGAAAATTTAATAAAGTACTATTGGATATTAATATACAAATTAATATTTTTGTTTTTATTAAACATATTTGTTGAATTTGATCTTGTAGTATATACCATAAAATTAAGTGATAGAATGATTACTAAAATAATAATTTATTTAAGGGCGAGGGAAAAGAATGAAAAAAAGAATTATAGCTACATTGCTTATACTTGCATCTATAACTTTTAATGCATATGCTGAAGAAGTTAAATATGAAAGTAACGAAGTTAACGCAATTAATTATAATAATATTGAAAGTGCTATTCTTGAAAAAAATACAGCTGTAAAAACAAATAGAAATACATTAGATTCTCTTCAGATTAACTATGAAAATTTATTTAAAGCAGAAGAGGATTTGAAAGATGGAATAAGAGGTCTAGAAAGCGTATTACGCATGTATAAGCAACAAAGAGATTTAATATCCTTTGATGGGGCATCAAAAGATGACGGTATAAATAGTGCATTATCAAATATAGAACAAATATTAAAAGGGATATTTTCATCAAATATATCAACATTACTAGGTAATATATCTGCTATGGAAACACAACTAGAAAATTTAAAAGAACAAAAAGAGGATATGGTTACTACTATTGATAAAATGACCCTTAATGGAGAAATGGTTAATAACCAAATGGTTTCGGCAGGAGAGAATCTAATTTTTACTTATGATGCTATTGACGAACAAAAAGAAAATATAGATAAGAATATAGCTATGATGCAAGATCAGCTAAGAATATTAAAAATACAAGAAAGCTTAGGAAATATACCTGGTATGGATATTGAAAGTGTAGAACTTACAATTGAAGAATTAAACTCTACAAAGGAAACTCTAGATAATCAAAAGTTAAATATAAAAAGACAGCTAAATCTACTTCTTGGACAGTCTTATAATACTCCATTAGAAATATCATTTACTCCAGCACTAGATATTTATAAGATAAGTTCAATGAATAATAAAGAGGATTTAAATACTGCTGTAGAAAATAGCTATGAATTAAGATTACAGAAGTATGAGATAGACACAAAACAAGTTGCTCTAGAAAGAGCTAAGATTGATGAAGATGATGGTGAAAATTCAAATAAGTATAAATTAGCTAATATCGATTTAGAAAATGAAAGATTAAAGTTTGAAGATGCCAAAAAAAACTACGAATTAAAATTCCAGCAACGTTATGATTTAGTTAAAGACAAACAAAAGGCTCTTAATCTAGAAAATAAAAAACTAGTACAAGAAAAAACTAAGCTGGAAGCTGCAAAGAAAAAGTATGACCTTGGAGTAATTTCTAAGAAAGACTACGATGATGCCAAATCATACTATGATCTTGAATTAATTAAAGTAGAAACTGCAAAAAGTGATTTATTTACTGCATATAGAAAATATGAGTGGATGTTAAAAGGACTAAATGTTCAATAGCTTTTTCTTTCTAAAGAGTCTATTTTTAGGCTCTTTTTCTGCGTTAAAGCTTGATTTAACGAAATTACAATTTACTACTTGAAGTTAATATTTATTAATGTTAAAATGTAGCCATAAAAGTAAAGTTAATGGTGGTGAAAAAATGGATAAAGAAATTTTAGAATTATTAATACAAATTCAAAAAGATAATAAAGAGTTTAGAACCGAAATAAATAATAAACTTGATAATATAACGAACAAATTGGAAGCAGTTTATGAACAAACTGCTAATTTAACTGAATTTAGGACAGAAGTTAATGCAAAATTAGATATAATAAAAGATGATTTAAGCGCTGTTGAAGTGGTAACCTCAAAAAATTGGAATGACATAGCAAAATTAAAAGCTATAAAATAAAAGATACTATTACTAGTTAAGTAACTGAAAAACTAAATATACACCTTTCTAAAGAGTCTATTTTTAGGCTTTTTTTTCTGTGTTAAAGCTTCATTTAGCGTAATTAAGATTATATTGAAATGTGCTATGGGAAGTGTTAAAATGAATTAAGAGTTCTGAAACGGGTGGTGAAAAAATGGATAAAGAAACAAAGCAAATGTTTGAACTAATATTATCAAAGTTAGATAATATAGAAAAAAGACAGGAAAGCATGGAAAAAAGACAAGAAAGCATGGAAAAAAGACAGGAAAGCATGGAAAAAAGACAAGATGAAATATTTGATGTAGTAAAGGCTATTGAACATAGCAATAATATAAAAACAGCTGAAATAGATAATCTAAAATACAAAGTTGCCCATGTAGAAGGAACTATTAATGGAATTGGAAATTTTATTGAAAACAGAAGAGCAATAAAATAGCAAAGAGCCTATTAATCTAGATTCTTTTTTTCTTCCCTAAAGCTCAGTTTGCGAATTTATATATTTACTTGAATTATGTATACTTTATATATATAATTTAAATATAAACTTTATGGTGGTGAAATAAATGGATAAAGATTTAATTGATTTATTTAGAAATATATTAAAAGAAGAGTTAAATCCAATAAGAATTGAATTAGAAGAGAAGTTAAATCCAATAAAAACTCAATTAGAAGAAAATACTAATATACTGAAAGCCTTAGAACATAAAGTTGATGTTTTATCGGCTGAACAGCAAAATTTAAAACATGAAGTTGCTGAAATAAAGGGAGAAATTAAAGCTGTAAGAAAAGATTTAAGTAATGTTGAAGTTATTACAGCTAGTAATTGGAGTGACATAGCAAAATTAAAAGCAGTAAAATAGCAAAGAATCGTTAATATGGCGGTTCTTTTTTTATGTCATTGTTTAATTTAAAAATTTAAGGCAACAATTACTTAATAGAACTATATCAGGAAAACTTAAAGTAATTTAGAAGAAATAAGTTGGTCTTACTTGTAAAATTTTGAAGGTTGAAATATAAAAAATCAAGTGCTATAATCAAATAACAAGTTATATATTGGTGGTGAGAAAATGGATAATGAAATTTTAGAATTATTAAAAACGATTAATAATAAGCTTGATGAACACACAAAAATATTAGATGAACACACACAAATATTAAGAGCTTTAGAACATGCCAGTGAAACTCATAAAGCAGACATTGATAAACTTAACCATTCTGTTGCAAGAGTTGAAGGGGAAGTTAAAGGTATTAGAGAAGATCTTACAGCAGTAGAATTAATGACATCTAAAAACTGGAATGATATAGTAAAATTAAAGGCAGTAAAATAGAAGAATCATCTGAAGGGTGATTCTGTTTTTTTGTTTTTTTACGCATCTTTTTGGACTATAGAAAAGAAAAATGGTTGATAAGGAATAGATAAGATGCATCTATTAGTAAAAAATACCATAAATGCATTATATTTTAATGTCTTTATGGTATTTTAAATGTAAGTATACTTTCTATAAAAGCGTTCAAAATAGTATTAGTTTGTATGATTTAAAATTCTTATTGTATTACTTATTATTATCAATACCACCACAAGTAACTAAATTTAAATTTGATAAAGCTAATCTATGATCAAATAAAGCTTTATTTAAAGCTGCCTCGGCTTGATTTAGAGCTAGTTCAGCTGTTTGTACATCTAAATATGTTTTTGATCCAGTTTTATAAAGTTCAGAAATCATTTTATAATTTGCAGAAGCAGTTTTTAAATTATTTTCAGCTGTAGAATATGCTGCTTCGGTTGTATAAAGAGATAAAAGAGCTTGGCGAACATTTGTTACTACAGTATTATTTGCAGTAGTTTCATTTAATTTCTTAATTTTCAACTCTAATTCAACATCTCGTCTATCGTCATTTTTAGCATTTGGAGTACTATTTGCAACTTTTAACGTATCTTCAGCTATAATCCTCTCTTGAGTAGCTTTGTAAAGGTTAGAATCATTTCTAACAGCATATTCAATTAATTCTTTCTCCTTAGATTTATCAAATGCTTTAAAGCTTGTATCTACATCAAAAGAATAGCCTTCTTCAACATTATATCCTAAAATATTACTTAATCCAATTAATGAAGATTGCAATGAATATTCAGCCATATTTACTGCGTTTTCTGCATTAGCCAAATCCATTTCTGATAAAGTTATATCGTTTTTACTTGCCATTCCTGCTTCATATTTAACTTTTACTTGCTTATTAGCTTCCTTTCCACGTTGAAGAGCATTCTTAGAATTTACAAGATTTTGTTGTGCTTTTTCTACTTCATAGTAACTTTTTTCAATATTAAATATTGTTGAACGTTTAGAACTTTCTACTGTTGACTTAGCAATATTAACTCCTAGTTCTGCCTGTGCTATTGCTGTAGCAACTGTAACCTCCTTAGTATAATCTAAATAATAATGATCTACATTACTTATGTCTTCTCTAAATTTTCTATACTCCTCTAAGTCGCCAACTGCCTTTACTGTATCATTTAATATATTTTCACATTTTTCTATGGAGATTTCAGTTTGTTGTATGCTTGGACTATTTTTTAATCCTAAGTTTATAGCTTTTTCAAGAGTAAATGGTGTACTTTTCTCATCTGCTCTTACTGCTCCAATAGAAAGAATAGGAAGTGTTAATATTATACTAGCAGAAATTAAAATCTTTTTAATTTTTTTATTCATTATTCTCACCTCTATATATTAATTTTGTTATATCTTATTTCTTGTATTCTCTTCTTTTTTTATATAACGTGTAATTATGCTAAAAATAATATTATATAGATAATTTATCATAATAATGGTAAATAGTCATTTACTTACCATTATACAATATGCGTATTAATAAGTAAATGACGGAAGAGTTAGTGTATTTAGTCCACTTTCTCATGTGAATATTTGTAAAAATACTTCAAAAGTTTAATATTACACTTTAAGATAACTAATCATTTTATAGTTATTTATTTTTACATTAGAGTAATATTTTTAAAATCAAATGTAAAAATATATATAATTTTCACTAATTTATATATATAATATAATTAGTTGTAAGTTTTACTATAATTATGAAAATTAAAGGAAGGTGATTATATGCCAAAACTAAAAAAGTCAATCTCTTATGCTATTTTAATAACTTTTTTATTAAATGTCATTTTGATTACTCCTAAAAAGGTAGACGCACAAGAAATTTTAACAAATATTAATGATAGTATTAGTGAGGAAAAAGAAGAATTTTTTGACGGTACTATAGATTTTGGTACAAACTATTCAGGAAAAGGCTTTAAAGTAAATAATTTAAAGGCAGAAAGAGTAGGTACTAATGTAGAATTTACTATAGACTATGACAGTCCAAA